>DNXB01000496.1 GCA_003506995.1 Verrucomicrobiales bacterium | reverse complement strand
GTGCAGGCGTGCGTGTCGAGATACCACTCGGTCACGCCGATGCTGTCCGCATGCACCGGCGCGCGCTCCAGGCCGTCGGCGAGCATCGCGTCGTGCTGCGTGAAGATATGGCGCCCGGTGATGCGTCGCGCCTCGCGCACATAAAACTCATGCGGACGATGCCCGTTGTCGGTGAACTCATCCTTCGCCAGACCAAACTCACGCCACGACTTCTGTCGCTCCGGTTCCACGGACGAATCGTTCTGCAAAAAGTAGAGCAGCGCCAAAGTCGTGTCCCAAAACGCATCCATGATCTTCTGCCGCCCGGTCCAATCCGCCTCCACATAATCCGTCTGCATGCCCACGATCTGCGGACGGTTCCAACCACGCTTCGAGTTCGGGATCGGCGACACGATGGAGCCGTGCTCCAGCAGCTTGAGCTTCTCAGGATCGTAGTTCGTCGGCTTCTCCACCGGCAACCGGTTCGCCGGATCAGAGCTGAGCATCGTGCGGTAGTTAAACGCCTGCACATTCCCATCCGCCTCGCCCGTGCTCTCCGGCTGCTTGATGCGCTGAAAGCCGCTGAACTTCCGCAGCTTGAGCTGGTGATGCAGCTCCGCCGCCCGCGACAGTTCCGGCATCTGCGCGGCCTTCACCGGCGACATGAAAATCACACCCGCATGAGGCTCACCAAACTCCTCCCGCGACTCCCGCCCGACACGATACGGCACCTTCGCCATCGCCGCGAGGTCACCCTCATAGCTGCAATCGGCGAAGACCTTCGCTTGAATCTCCTCTGCGACGTCACTATGCAAACTCATGAAGGTGACGGACTGAATCATGCTGCCCTCACGCTTCACGGATTGTGGCACACGATGTTTGATCACTCGAATGCGCGGCTCCTTCGCCACCAGCTCCGTCAAAATCTTCTCCGCCACCTTCGGCTCAAACTTCCCATTCGTATGCCCGCTCTTGCCCGGCAACGCATCGCGATACTGCCGCGAGTCCTCGCCATACGTCGTGCGATAGTGATCAAAGATCGCCTGCCGCGCCTCATCATAGATCGGCGAGCGCTTCCCCTCCCACAGCGTGTCCCACACGCCGAGTCCGTTCGAGAGAATGCCTCCGAGATGCCCATTGTGATTCACCAGCACCACATTCAAGCCCTCCCTCGCCGCCCGCACCGCCATCGCGATGCCACCCGGCGTGCCGCCGTAGATGCAGAGGTCGGGCGTTGGCGCTGAGGGCTGCGCATGCAGATGCAGGGTGGCGCAAACGGTGACGAACAGTGATACAAGGCGGGTCATGGACTGGCGTGGCATGTGAGGAGAACGAAAACGCAGCCGGTTTCTGTGTGGTTTGTTGGCTTGACCAGTGATGCTCCTGGTCGTGCGAAGATTCCACGAGCCCTCAGCCATGAAACGACTCTCGATTCGCCTGCCCCCTGCCTCCTCACCCTTCGTTCTCTCGTCAGGGCAAAAAGGTTGATCAAAGGAAGGCAGTGCGGATATGGTGTGCGAATGCTCCGTGCCACCCGAGAGAACCCCGTTTCGTCGAAAGACACCTCTGCCACGCGCCTCGCCACCGCCAAGGGTATTTCTTGGGCCGTATCTGAATGTGATGCAGAGACGCCCATTTTAAATCAGATGAAGTGAAGCATGAACATCTACGAAGACACATTCATTTCCTGGTCAAGAGGGCCGTCAGAAACTGAGGCGGCTAAATGCGTCAACGCTGAGACAGCAGTCCGCAAGGCCATCGAAGCGGCTAGTGACCTACAGGATTTGGACATTTCCGTTTTTGCACAAGGATCGTATAGGTCTCGCACTAACGTGAGATTGAATAGTGATGTGGACATCTGTATCAGATACAATGGCAGTTTCTATTCAGATTACCCTGCTGGCACGACGAAAGAAACATTTGGAAATGTTGCTGGGACGCTCCCTTTCTCTCATTTCAAAAACATGGTCCAAACGGCGTTAGAAAACAGGTTTGGCAAGGAGGGTGTTACGAGAGGCAGCAAGGCATTCGATATCCATGCCAACAGCTACCGGATTGACGCCGATGTGGTCCCGACCTTTGAGCACAGGCGCTACACAGGCAGGTCAAATCCAGACGGAACACCCCACTACTATTCGGGAGTCGCGTTTCAGCCGGATAACGGAGCTTTGGTAAAGAACTGGCCAAAGCACGTTTATGACAATGGAGTCAGCAGAAACACAGAAACAGGCAGATCCTACAAACGTGTTGTCCGAATCATGAAGAGGCTGCGTGACAAGATGCAGGCCGAGCGAGTGACTGAAGCGGCAGGCATCTCATCGTTTTTGATCGAATGCCTGGTGTTTAACGCGCCAGTCGTGATCTTCGATCACGATGACTACACCGGAATCATTCGCGACTTGATCATTAACGTCTGGCAGGCAACCAAAACTCCCGAAACGTGCTCTGACTGGGTTGAGATTAGCAGGCTGAAATACCTATTTAGAAATACTCAACCTTGGACGCACGCACAAGCCCACGCCTTTCTTCAAGCGGCATGGAACCACATTGGATACAAATGAAAAACCTCAAGGTCAGACCATTCGCTTTCTTTTTCTTCGGTGTTTTCGCCGTCTGTTTTGCCTTGTTAGCGATAGCAACAGGGACATCAATCACCGACGTCGGAAGCGCACTAAAGCTAGCTTACAAGACCGTTCCAATCATCATTCTGATTTGGGCGGGATTTGTTTCCATCGCTTGGCGGTGGAGAATCTTCAAGGATTGGCTGGTTGCTTTTCCTGACCTCGATGGCACCTGGCAAGGCACAATCCAAACCACTTGGAAAGATGCAGAGGGCAATACGCCAGGACCGATTCCAGTCATCTTGACGATTAAGCAGTCTTTTGGGCGAGTCAGTTGTGTGATGCGGACCGCTGAAATGAGCAGTTGGAGCTACCTTGCCGACTTCTGGTTGGATACAGACGAACAGATCAGGAAACTTGGCTACTCCTACACCAGTTCACCTGGATTGAGAGTCCAGGATCGGAGTGCCTCACACGACGGGACGATGGTTCTTGAAATCATTGGCGATCCCGTCACGAAACTAAAAGGTATCTACTGGACAACTCGAGGGACAACGGGCGATGTCGTGTTGACTAAACGTTGCAAACAGAGGCTCGACGATTTCCCTGACGATCTCGGTGATCACCCCATGGCAGGAAAATAAGTCGTTCAACAACCGCAGCCGGCATGGATTCGGCGGCATGCTGAATCAGAAGACCGGCGAGATGTCCTACGGCTTCTCCAGCAACCTGCACGATGCCTTGCCGAATGAGTGGATCATCGGATTGACGCTCTCGCTGCCGCCGTTTGGTTGGGCTTCGCCCAAGGCTGCGCATTTGGAGGATGGAAGCGGTGGGCTGAGGGAACGAACTCGGAAGTTCGTTCTACATTTGGCAGCCGCATTCGGCGTCGATTGCCAATCGAAGCTACGGCACGCGCACGGCCTCGCTGGGAGGCGATTCGTTACCGCCTATGTCGAGGAAGGTCAGGGTATAGCTGTTGGAGTCTTTGGATTCATCCACGAGGCTGTGCGCGCGCAGCGCCTCGGGGGTCGAATCGCGGCCGGTGGCGAGGAAGGCGTCTTCGTCGATGCCGATCTCCTTCCACAGCTTGCCATCGCGATGCAGGCGGATGGCTCGCAGGCCGCCATCCAGGTTTGGGACGATGCGCCAGTCGAGATGAACGCCAGTCGTGTCGCGTTTGGCCGTGAGTGAAGGGGCGTGGAGTGGCGGGGATTTGGGCTTCAGCGTGCCATGCTCGGAAAACTCCTGCCACAGCGCGGCGAAGGTGTCGTTGGGATGCCAGGGGACGGCAGCATCCGTGGAAGGCTCGGCGGTGGCTAGGTCTGAAAGCACGGCATCGAAGAAGTTGATGCTCATCAGGCGCGAGTCATCGCAGCCGTGCTCGGAGCGTGGATCAATGACGCGGCAGACCTTGCCGCCCTGCTCGCGCAATTCGCGATACATCGTGTTCATCGGCTCCCACGAAACGAAATGGCTGGAGGTGGGCACGGACTCGCGTTTCCCCCACACGAACAGCAGCGGCAGATAGCGGGCGATGGGGCCGAACTTCGCGCGGAACGCGGGATCGCCGAACTGCTTGTGGCATCCGCCTCGAAACGAGGCCGCGAGCACGCGCTTTGGATGCCGCGTGATCATCTGCGCGGACCAACTGGAGCCGCCGGAGTGGCCCCAGAGCACCCATGGCGCGTCTTTAAGCTCAGGCCGCTTCGAGCGCTGCGCGAAGTCCTCCAGCGCGGTGAAAAGCGCCCGCTCGGAGCCGCTGTCGGGGTCGTTCCACTCATCGCAGTTCTTTGCCACCTGATACATCGGCACCAGCAGCGCGGCGTCGTGCTTCCGCGCCAGCGCCCGCCAGTGCCAGTCGCCCGTGATCGGTGGATGCTTGTCAGGTGAGGCATTGGTGCAGCCGTGCTGATGAATGATGACGGCTTTAATTGGCTTCGACGCGTCTGCGATCCAGCAGGAGAACTCCGCGTGTTGAAAGCGATCCTTCTCACCCGGCGGCACGATGAGATCGAGCAACAGGCCGTCAGCAGCGTTGCAGAGCGAGACGGCGGTGATGAGAAAAAGGAGGGCGGGTTTCATGTTCCTGGTTCGCCTTTGGTGTTACTGAGGCTCAGGGCTACTTGTGGTGTTCAGGTCGAAGCGTCCCTGCTCTTCCTTCCATCTGGGCGGAAACACGGGACTCTTGATGCCGAACGGACAGAGATCGCTGTCGCCATAATACAGCCGCTTGATGTTCGATGTAAAGCGTCCGCAACAATGCAACGAGAAGACCGTGAAGCAGTCGGTGACTCTGTAAGCAGAAATGTCGATCCACTCCGGCACAGCATCATCTCGGCACAGCAACTGAACGATCTCAACGGAAGAGAGGGGCGAACTGAGGTCGCCGACTCCGAATGGATCATCTGGATAAATAGTCTCGTCAGCTTCCAATGGGCTCTCATCGAAGGACTGATTCAAGTAAACCACATAGCGGTAATCCGTCGGCAAATCGTTCGTGACCACTGTCAAAGCGAACTGCCTCGATGCTTCGGATGCTCCACTAAGTGCTTGCTCGAATCTTGTTCTCGTCATGTGGGCGCTGCGTCGTTAGGCAAACAAAGAATGAAGAA
Organism: Verrucomicrobiales bacterium; assembly: GCA_003506995.1. Classification (GTDB taxonomy): domain Bacteria; phylum Verrucomicrobiota; class Verrucomicrobiia; order Verrucomicrobiales; family Verrucomicrobiaceae; genus Prosthecobacter. The sequence goes on along the minus strand of DNXB01000496.1, from coordinate 160 downwards.
CAGAGAAGCATCAATACTTCGGGAAGATGGCCGGGGTCGGGAAGCGCTCTTCGAGGTTGTCGTTGAGGTATTCCTCGCGTGGCACTTGGACTTGGGGCCAGCTCGTGGGACGGACGCGGACGACTCTGCCGGGGCGGATGCCTTCGATGATGAGGTCGGT
>DNXB01000587.1 GCA_003506995.1 Verrucomicrobiales bacterium | reverse complement strand
TCTTCACATTCCACACCTCGACCAAATCCTTCGGCAGATCGGTGATGAAACGTGAGGGACGCATCATGATGTCGCCGTCTCTTGCTTGGTGATTGATGACGGGGTAGGTCAGATACAGCTCGTCCTTGGCTCTGGTGACGGTGACGTAGAAGAGGCGGCGTTCTTCTTCGAGGGCGGTGTCGCCACCTTCATCAATGGCGCGTTTGTGGGGGAACATGCNNCGGCGAGCCAGATGGCGAAGACGACCTTCCATTCGAGGCCTTTGGCTTGATGGCCGGTTGTTAACGTGACGGCGTCGCGGTCCTGCTGCTGGTCGGGTTTGTTGTCGGTATCGACACCGCTGAGCAGGGAGAGCTGGCTGAGGAATTCGAGGGGATCGGTGAAGCGGTCGCTGAAGTTGCTGAGCTGTTCGAGGTCCTGTTGGCGCTGCTCGTAGTTTTTGAACTTGGTCTTCATGTAGTCCTCGTACACGCCTTCGACGATGCTGCGGATCATGAGGGCAGGGGAGGCGGGGCGGTNNGATCCCAGGTTTCCTTGGCCTTCTTCGGCACTTTGAGTGGCAGGAGGATCTCGGAGAAGCTGGCGGGCATCGTCTCGGACTTGGCGGCGTCGGTTTTGAGCCAGTCGGTCCACAGTTTGACGGCGCTGGCGTTGCCAATGCCGGGGATGAGGCGGACCATGCGCATGAAGCTGACCTCGTCCTGGCGGTTCACGGCGAACTTCATGAAGGCGGCGACGTCTTTGACATGCGCCTGTTCAAAGAAGCGCAAACCGCTGGTGATCTGGAACGGAATGCCGCGCTGGGTGAGCTCCATCTGCACCTCCATGCTGTGGAAGTGGGCGCGGTAGAGGATGGCGATGTCGTTGAGGTCGAGTCCCTGCTCGTCCTGCAACTCCAGGATGCGCTGGGCGATGAAGGCGGCCTGCGCGGAGGAGGAATCGAGCGCGACGAGCGCGGGCAGCGTGCCGCTGGACTCGCGGGCGGGGCGCAGGGTCTTCGGCACCTGGCCGCGATTCATGGCGATGGCGGCATTGGCGAGATTCAGCACCTCGGGGACGCTGCGGTAGTTGATCTCGATCTTGTGCGTGCGGGCACGCGGCCAGTGCTCCTCGAAGTTGAGGATGTTCGAGACATCGGCGCCGCGCCAGGAGTAGATGGACTGCGCGTCATCGCCCACGACGGTGAGGTTTCCCTGCGGGCCGGTGAGCAGCTCGATGAAGCGGCACTGGAGGCTGTTGGTATCCTGATACTCATCGACGAGGATGAACTCGAACTGACGGCGGTAGCGCTCTAGCAGGTCTTCGTTTTCTTCGAGAAGCTGGACGGTGAGCGACAGCAAATCATCGAAGTCCATGCAGTTGGTCTCGCGCTTCTTGTCCTGGTAGAGCTTGCGCAGCTTCAGGATGCCCTCGGCGACTTGCTCGAAGTAAGGATAACGTGAGGTGATGATTTCCGGGAGCTTGCAGAGCGTGTTGTCAGCGAGCGAGTAGATGTCGCCGAGGACCTCGGCCTTGGGGAACTTGTAGCTGGTGACGTCGATGCCGCTGGCGCCGATGACGGTCTCCATGAGGTCTTTTTGATCCTCGCGGTCCATGATGGAGAAGCCTTTGTGGTAGCCGAGACGCTCGGCGTTGTAGCGCAGCAAACGATTGCCGATGGAATGGAAGGTGCCGCCCCAGAGGCGTGTGGTGTCCGTGGTGACGAGCGCCTGCACGCGCTCCAGCATCTCGCGCGCGGCTTTGTTGGTGAAGGTGAGCAGCAGGATGGACTCCGGCAGGATGCCGTTGTCCAGCAGCCAGGCCACGCGGTAGGTGAGCGTGCGCGTCTTGCCCGATCCCGCGCCCGCGATGACCAGCGCCTGCCCCGGCGGACTGGTGACGGCGGCGTACTGCTGCTCGTTCAGCTCCGCCTTGTAGTCGATGCGGGGGGCGGAGTCGGGTGCGTGATGCAGCGTGTAGTTGCGGGGCATGGGTGGAGGTAGCGAGGGGGGAAGCGCAGGGCAAGTGACTGCCTGCGGAAATCATGCCGTCGTGCAGGTCTCAACCGGGGAGGTTACCTGCACTCTGCACAACGCCTTCGATCAAACGCCCCAGAAACAGCAGGGGGAAGATTTTTTTGGAGTGCTGGTTGGTGGCGGTTTTGGCCATTTCATCGAGGAGCTGCCGTGAATAGAGCGACGTGCCGTTGTGGGGGACGTAGAATCGCCAGTTGTCCTGAGGATCGATCACCCATCGCCCATGAGTCTCATCCAGCGGCGTTCCCTTCTTCATGCCGCGCGGAAAATAGTGGTTGGGGGCGGTGGCCGATTCCGCCCAGACGTTTAGCGGGTTCCATGTGCGGACGTCTTCGCGATCAATGACCAGGATTATGCCCTCTCGATTCTTCATGCCCGCACAGCTCGATCCGAGCATGCTGAGGACCAGAAGCAACAGCCTCTGGAACGAGAGGCGGTGCCAGAGAGAGGATGGCATGGTGAACATGCCGGATACATCCGGTTGAATGCAGGAAGGTTACAGGGAATCGATCAAACAGGATAAACCCACGGCTTCCGATACTCCCGCTGCATCAACTTGCTCGCCTCAGCGTCGCCGATGATCTCCTCCTTCTCCGCGTCCCACTGGATGCTGCGGCCGGCTTTGTAGCTGAGCATGCCGAGCATGGGCAGGCAGGAGGAACGGTGGGCGCTTTCGATGTCGGCGACGGGCTTTCGCTTCTTCTCGATGGCGTCGATGAAATCGGCCCAGAGCAGGGCGATGTTGTGACCGTCGGGCTCCTGAAGTTGATGGTTGCCGTGTTTTTCGCCGTCCTTCGGATTCACGGGGTAGAAGGTCCAGCCGTCGCGCCAGCCGATGTGCAGCACGCCTTTCTCGCCGTAGAAGTAGCAGCCGATCTTATGCTTCTCGTTGTTGTTGTCGGCAAACTTGCGGTGCTCCCAGGTGGCGGTGAACTGCTCGAACTCAAAGGTGGCCATCTGATGATCCGGCGCGTCGGTGGTCTGCTCGGTGTCATTGAGCACGGCGGGTCCGGCGATGTTTCTGCCACCGGTGCAGAAGACTTTCTTCGGGCCTTTCTCGCCGCTCCACAGAAGAACCTGGTCGAGCCAATGCACGCCCCAGTCGCCCATGGTGCCGTTCGCGTAATCGAGGAAATGCCGCCAGCCGCCAGGATGCAGCTTGGTGTTGAAGGGGCGCATCGGCGCGGGGCCGCACCACATCTCCCAGTCCATGCCCTCGGGCACCTTGCTGTTCGGCTTCGGCGCTTCGGCTCCGCCCTTGCTGATGGCAAAGGCACGCACCATGCCGACCTTGCCCACGGCCCCGGACTTGAGGAAATTCATCGCCTCGACGTGATGCGGGCCGATGCGGCGGTGCAAACCGACCTGCACGACCACTCCCGCCTCACGCGCGGCCTTCACCATCGCCTTGCTCTCGTTGATCGTGTGTCCCGTCGGTTTTTCCACCAGCACATGAGCGCCCGCCTTGCACGCGGCGATGGTTTGCAGCGCATGCCAGTGATCCGGCGTGGCGATGATCACGATCTCGGGCTTCTCCTTCTCCAACAGCTCACGGTAGTCCTTGTACAGCTTCGGATCGTCACCAGAGAGGCCGTTCACATCGTCACCGGCATTCGAGGCCACATCCTCATGCGCATCGCACAGCGCACAGACCTTGATGCGGCCGGAGGCCAGGGCTTCCTTCAAGATGTTCATCCCCCACCAGCCGGAACCGATCAACGCCGTGCGATACTTCTTCGCCGGATCAGCGCCGAAGATGTGAAACGACGAGGCGGCAAAGGCTGCCGAGGTGGCAGAAAGGAAATGGCGGCGGGTGGTCATGGTGGAGGACGATGAAAGCATGCGAGGCGAGAAAACGCCATCAGTTCGAGAGGCTTGCGCCAAATGGCATTGTCCGATAGCTTCCAGACATGAGCACGATCACCGCAATCCTTGAACCCCAGGCCGACGGCACCCTGCACCTGCCGCTGCCCGCCAATCTGCGGAGTGGTCGAGTGCGTGTCATTGCCAGCCTGACGGTGGATGAGGAAAGCAAACCCTCTGGCAGCCAGGAAACCCCGCTGCAAGCGCTGAAAGAGCTGCGCAAGCTCGGGGGGCTGCGTCATGTGATTCCTGATCCCATGGGCTGGCAGAAAGAACAACGTCAGGAACGCCAACTGCCCGGTCACGATTGATCCATGCTCTTGGATAGCAACATTCTGATCTACTGTCGGGTCACAGCGGCGCGGCACACGCCCCCTCACCTAACCTCTCCCCGCACCTTCGCTTCAGATCATAGGGCCATCCACAGCGGGGAGAGGGACTGAAAGAGAAGACGGCATCGTCAATCGCAGGCCAAAAGGTGTGCCTGCCAGTCCCTCTCCCCGCGCTGCGCATGTGATTGGTCTGCTATCTATTGCGGGGAGAGGTTAGGTGAGGGGAATCTCGCCGTGCGCCGCGAATGCACCGACTTCCCGGATGAACCATCCTTCACAGCTCCACCTGCTGTCCCATCACCGCCACCTCCACATTGCCTTCGGCATGCTTCACATCTAGCGCGGCTTTGAGGGCGCTGGAGCGCTCCGGTTCACCGTGGACGAGGAAGACGCGTTTCTTCGGGCCTTGGACGCGGTCGAACCAGCCGAGGAGCTCGTCGTGGTCGGCGTGGCCGGAGAAGGAGTCGAGGATTTCGATGTCGGCGTTCACCTGGAACTCGTCGCCGAGGATGCTGACGTGCTTGTGACCCTCCCGCAGCTTCCAGCCGAGCGTGTTCTCGGCGCAGTAGCCGACGAAGAGCAGGATGTTGCGCTCGTTTTCCACGTTGTTGCGCAGGTGGTGCAAAATGCGGCCGGACTCGGCCATGCCGGAAGCCGAGATGATGACAGCGGGGCCCTTCATGAGGTTCAGGGATTTGGATTCATCGACACTGCGGACGAGGCGGAGGCCTTCGAAGCCGAAGGGGTCATCACGCATGAAGACAGCGTTGCGGACCTCCTCCCGCAGATCCTCTAGGTGCAAACGGAAGATCTCAGTGGCGCGCACGGCCAGGGGGCTATCCACGTAGGTGGGGATGGGTTTGAGGCAGCCTTCGTGGACCAGTTGGTCGAGTTTGAAGAGGAGTTGTTGAGTGCGCTCGACGGCGAAGGAGGGGATGATGACATGGGCTCCGCGGCGGCGGGCGCGGTTGATGATGTCGCAGATGTGGTCTGAAGTGTGGGCGGCGTCTTCATGCTTCCTGCCGCCATAGGTGGACTCCATGATAAGGTAATCGACATCGCTACAGGCGTCGGC
>DNXB01000275.1 GCA_003506995.1 Verrucomicrobiales bacterium | reverse complement strand
CCGAGGCCAAGCAGTGTGCTGGTGATGAGGCCGCCGACGATGACCACAGCCACGGGATGGAGGATTTCCTTGCCCGGCTGATCCGCAGCTAGCACGAGCGGAATGAGGCCAATGCCGGCGGCGAGCGCTGTCATAAGCACGGGCACGAGACGTTCCTTGGTGCCACNNAGATGCAGGTAGTGGCTGATGAGCATGATGCTATTGCGCGCGGCGACGCCTGCTACGGCGATGAAGCCGACGAGAGTGGCGATGCTGATGTTGTTCAGCTTGAAATAGGTGAACACGAGGCCGCCGACGAGCGCGAGCGGGATGTCGCACAGAACTTGGAACGCAAAGAACGGCGTACGGAAGTAGCCATAAAGAAGGAAGGCGATGATAGCGAGAACGACGAGGGTGAACATGGCGATACGCTGCGTAGCCTCCTGCTGTGCCTGGAACTCACCTTCAAACGTGACGAAGTAGCCCTCGGGCATAGTCACTTTAGCGGTGACCTCCTCACGCAGCCGCACAACGAGGTTGGACACGTCGCGCACGGAAGGTTTGATGGCGAGAGCAAAGCGGCGCTGACTGTTTTCGCGAAAAATGACGTTGGGCCCTTTAGCTTCACGCACATCGGCGACGAGGGACAAGGGGATGCGCTGGCCTTCGCTAGTCTCCATGGGAAGCTCGGCAATTTTATCCGGTGAATCACGCCACTCAACGGGCAGACGCACAACGAGGTTCACCGCACGCTGGCCCTCGCGAAGCTCGGCAACTTCCTTCCCACCGATGAGGGCAGAGAGCTGTTCATTGAGCTTGCCGGGGGCAATGCCGTAAGCCTTGGCGCGGTCACGGTCGGCTTCGATGCGAAGTTGTGGAATGGAGGAGGTTTGATCGAGCTTGCAGTCCTCGAAGCCTGGGATGCTTTTGGCAACGGTCTGAATCTCGATGCCGATCTGCCGGAGCTTGTCGAGGTCAGGCCCGAAGACCTTCACTGCCACGGGTGCGGAGACGCCACTCATCATGTGGCCGATGCGGTCAGCGAGTGGGCCGCCAACAACGGCGAAGACGCCTGGCACGGTTTTGATCTTCTTGCTGATGTCGTCGAGAATTTCTTTGCGACCACGCCCTTTGCTTTTGTGCTCGCCTTCAAGTTCACGGAAGTCCACATCGAACTCAGCCGTGGAGACGGGCACCACATGGTCGCCACGTTCGGCGCGGCCAAGACGACGGCCCACCTTCCGCACTTCTGGCACGGAGAGGATCTGCTGCTCGATCACGTCGGAGATTTTGTTCATTTCCTCCAGCGAAGTGCCGGGTGCGGTGGTGGCTGCCACAAGCGCAGTTTCCTCCTGGAACTTGGGCAGGAAGTCCTTGTTCATCTTGGGGTAGAGCGAGAACGCGGCGATGACGATCACCAGCACGATGCCTAGCATGAGGAAAGGTTGGCTGAGTCCAAAGCGCAGCAGTGTGTGCTCCAGCAGCCATTTCATCCCACGGGTGAGAAAGCCGTCTTTGTGCTCGTGGCCGTGCTTGGGGTTGAGCAGAATGGAGCACAACACAGGAATGGCCGTGAGTGAGACGACGAAGGATGCAATCATCGAAATGATCGTGGCAATCGCGATAGGGGCGAACAGCTTGCCTTCAACACCCGTCAAGCCGAGCAACGGCAAGAAGACGAGGATGATGAGCACGGTTGCATAGAGAATGGAGTTTCGCACTTCGCCGGATGCCTTGGCGATGACTTGCAAGCGTGGGTGCGGTTGGGGCAAGGATGCGTTCTCACGCAATCGCCGAAACACATTTTCCACATCCACGATGGCATCATCGACGACCATGCCGATAGCGACGGCAAGTCCGCCAAGCGTCATGGAGTTCACACTGATTTCGAACCATTTGAAGACCAGCATGGTGATGCCAAAGGACAGCGGCATCGCCATCAACGTGATGAACGTGGTGCGGAAGTTCAGCAGAAAAAGGAACAACACGATAGTGACCATGATAGCCCCGTCTCGAATGGCCTCGGTGAGATTGCCGATGGCATGATCAATGAAGTCCTTCTGCTGGAAAAGAAGCGTGGTCTCGACGCCTTTGGGGAAGGTGGCTTGGAGGTCGCTCAACGCCTCCTTGATCTGCTCAGTGAGCTTGCGGGTGTCGAAACCGGGAGCTTTTGTGATGGACATGATGACGCCGTAAGTGGGCGACTTTTCTGGTGCCTGACTCACGGTGGCATCACCACGCATCGGTTCGATGCCCCAGACCACGTTCGCCACATCACCGATTGAGATGGGGCGGTCGTTGATCTTCTTGATGATGGTTCGGGCGATGTCGTTCAGCTCCACGGTCATCGCCAGATTGCGCACCATGATCTCCGTGGGGCCGGTGTTAAGGAAGCCGCCCGTGGTAGTGTTCGCCGCCTCGGTGGCTGCCACCTCCAACTCGTCAAAACTGACTCCGTTGGCCTGCATTTTATAGGGATCAGGCTGAATCTCGATTTGCTTCACACCGCCGCCCATGTTCAGGATTTCGGCGAT
>DNXB01000235.1 GCA_003506995.1 Verrucomicrobiales bacterium | reverse complement strand
GTGGCCTTCACGGCCAGCGGGCTGTCCACAAAGGTGGGGATGGGCGGGAAACTCTGCTCATGCCGCAGATGATCGAGCGTATAGAGAAGCTGCTGTGTGCGCTCGACGGCGAAGGCGGGGATGATGAGCTTCCCACGCTGCTGCAAAATGCGGCGCACGATGCGGCAGAGATGCTCGCGCGCGTCGGTGGCCAGTTCGTGCTTTCGCCCGCCGTAGGTGCTCTCCATGATGAGGAAATCAACCTTCTCGCACGGCTCGGGATCGATCAGGAGGTCGTTGTTCGGCCTGCCGATGTCGCCGGAGAACAGGAGGCGTGATTTTTTGCCGGTCTGCCTGTCGTCGATGTCGAGAATGACCTGCGCGGAACCGAGCACATGCCCGGCGTCGATGAAGGTCATCTTCACACCGTCGGCGATGATCATGGGTCGGTGGTAGCCGATGGAGACAAACTGCCGCAGGCATTTTTCCGCATCGATCATCGCGTAGCTGGCTTCGAGCTGCGGCAGTTTGTCCTGCTTGCGGTGCTTGTTCAGCCAGCGGATGTCGTTTTCATGAATGTGCGCCGCGTCCGGCAGCATGATGCTGCACAGGTCGCGCGTGGCGGGTGTGGCGAAGATGTTGCCGCTGAAGCCGCGCTTGCACAGGTGCGGGAGATTGCCGCTGTGGTCGATGTGCGCGTGGGAGAGCACGACGACGTCGATCTTGGCTGGATCGAAGGGGAAATCACGATTGCGCTCGAATGCCTCGTGCCGTCGTCCCTGATACAGGCCACAGTCGAGCAGGATGCGCTGGCCGTTGACCTCGATGAGATGCTTGGAGCCGGTGGTGGTGCCCGCGGCACCGCAGAAGGTGAGTTTCATGGTGGGTTGGAAAGTTGTGCTGTTTGCAAAGGTTCAGTGCGTCAGAATAATCACTTATTTTGTGACAAGGGCAGTCCCCGACTCGGTTCTCTCCAACATGCCCTTGATAAAGAACAGCGAAATCCAGGTCGTAGATGTGTCCGTGTGAGTTTCAGTAGTCAAGCAATCCGCTTCTGGCCCAAACTTGGCTGGGCTAAGGTCAATCCAGGTCACCGCACGCGATTTACCCACCCGCGTGCCCACCTGATAGCCGGTCAACTGCCCACCCATGACAATGTACTTACGGTAACTGTCGGAATCGTGATCATATTCGACCACCATGGCAAACTTTGTCTCGGGACCCGCTGGTTGTGCCTCAGAGACGATGAACCGGCCGTCCACCCACTTTTCCTTGGCTGTCGCCTTGCCCGTCGAAGTGGTGCCGTCCAGCATCTTGTTTTCCACAATGAGCTGATACTCACGAGCCTTTGGATAGATGCGCATGGGTTCGATCAAGGGGACCACGCTGTGCGGTCTGGCGATGATGTCGAGCAGCTTGGATTCTTCCATAGGCTCTGAACTGAAGGTGAGCGAGACCGACATCATTGCCAGGGCGAATGCAACCCTGCGGTGAGAAAAAGCGGAAGACTTCATGGTGGTGGTGCAAACAATGTGACTTACTACGTCCGATACGCCTCCACCTCCGTCGTGAACGAGAAGGTGTTCGGGAAATCGCCGGCCAATTGGGCGTGGTGGTCGAGGTAGGTGAGGCGGATGTGTTGGGCCTCGGTGTCGGGGAAGGAAATCGAGGCGAGGGTGGCTCTGGCGAGGGGGAAGCCGTGTTTGCCGACTTCGCGGAAGGTCTGGCCATCGATGCTGACGGAAACGGCGATGGTTTTGGTGGAGCCGATCTCCGGCGCGCCGAACCAGATGAAATTCAAGGTCTGCGGCTGCAACGCGAGGAGGGAGGGCGGTTTCATGGTGGTGGGAAGTAGTCCTGTTGCGCCGCAACTGGAGCATGGGGGCAGACCGGTTGCGGCGCAACCGGGCAACTTTACTGCTTGGCATTCGGCGTCCTGTCCTTCATCGTCCTGCCTTCTCACCATGCGCACGCTTCTTCTCCTCACTTTCCTTCTCCAGTCCGCCTCCGCCGCTGAATGGACCATCTCCACCTTTGCCGGCACCGGTGTCAAAGGCGGCGGTGGTGACGGCGGCCCCGCCACCTCGGCGCAGATCGACAACCCCTTCGGCGTCGTTCGCGGCCCGGATGGTGCGATCTGGTTCTGCGAGTACACCGGCCAGCGCATCCGCCGTGTGGCTCCTGACGGCACGATCAGCACCATCGCTGGCACTGGGGAAAAAGGCTACAGCGGCGATGGCGGTCCGGCTTTGGCAGCCACCTTCAATCTGCCGCATGAGCTGCGTTTCGACGCCACTGGCAAGAACCTCTACGTTGTGGACATGACCAATCATGCCGTGCGCAAAATTGACACGCAGACGAACATCATCACCACCATCGCGGGGAACGGTAAACCGGGCTACAGCGGTGACGGTGGTCCAGCAAAGGAGGCGCAATTCAAACAGCCGCACAGCATTCAGTTCGGCCCCGAAGGCGATCTTTATGTCTGCGACATCGGCAATCACGTCATCCGCAAGATCGACATGAAAACCGGTGCGATCAGCACTTTTGCGGGTGTGGGCAAGGCCGGTCCGACGCCCGACGGTGCTCCCATTGCCGGAACACCGCTCAAAGGGCCGCGCTCGCTCGATTTCGACAAGCAGGGCAATCTCTGGCTCGCCACGCGTGAAGGTAATCAGGTCTTCAAATTTGACCTCAAGGCGGAAAAAATCTTCCACATCGCTGGAACGGGAGCCAAAGGCTTCACTGGCAATGGCGGCCCTGCCAAGGAAGCCACACTCAGCGGGCCGAAGGGCATCGCCATCGACACCGAGGGGAATGTCTGGCTGGCCGACTGTGAAAGCCACAGCATCCGCATGGTGAACATGAAAACTGGCAACCTTGAGCTGATCGCCGGTCTGAATCAAAAAGGCGACGGTCCCGATGGCGACCCGCTTGGCTGCAAGATGGCCCGCCCGCACGGGGTCTTCTGCGACGCTGACGGCACCGTCTTCATCGGCGACAGCGAATCGCACCGCGTGCGCCTGTTGAAGAAGAAGTGAGCTGCTAAGAACGGTGCAAGGCGGAGATTTCCAGGTTGGCCTGCCGCAGACGAGTGGCGATCTCGCGTGTGATCTCCTGCAGCAGGGTGATTTTCAAACCGGGCCTCCGGCTATTGAGCGTGTCGAACCAGGTTTTCGGAATGACGACGCATTCGACCGGCTCCATGGCCATCACGCTGGCAGAGCGGGGTGAGCCATCAAGAAAAGCCATCTCGCCCACGGTCATGCCTGCGGTTAGGACATCGATTCGTTTGTGAGATTTGTCTTCGTTGAGGATCTGCACCTCCGCCGTGCCTTGCAGGAGGACGAGCATCTCGTCCGCGCTTTCACCCGCGGTGATGAGCGTCTGGCCCTCTGCGTAGTGGCGGTGTTGAAGCTCCTGCGCCAGGAAGGCGAGATCCTCATCCGCGCAGCGGTTGAAGAGTGAGCATGCCTTAAGTTCCAGTGCGCCGGAGGGACGCCAGGAAATGCCGGAGACCTCCAGCAACAGCGAGTCCTCACAGGCTTCCAGAGCGGCGTCCACGGTGGCGAAAATCTGCTCGGCAGGAATGCCGATGCCACGCAGAGTCGCCTGCATCCGGCCCGGCTGGCAGAAGGTGATCTGCACCCCGTGCTCCGCCAGTTGCGTGCTGAGATTGGCCAGCAGGATGAAGCTCACGGAGTTGGCGCTGACGACCGAGCGCAGGTCGAAGATGATGTGCTTGCAAGTGCCTGCGGCGAGCAAGGTGGCCTGCCGCACCACGGGCTCGATCGTGGTGAAGGTGAGCCCGCCCTGGAGTTCCATGACCTGAATGCTGGAGCCATGCGTGCGCAGCAGCTCGCGGGTCGAGGGCGGGAGCCTGCGCCGTGCCACGACCTCGCCGCCCTGGTAGGCCAGCCTGACCGCCGAGCGCGGGGTGGCTGTCGGGTTGAGCATGTGCAGGGCGAGCTCTCGCGAGAGGTCCATGCAGACTTTGATGCCGCGAAAGCTGTTGCCCTGGGAGTCCAGCGGCGGTGAAAACACCCCGATGCCCAACTGTCCGGGCAGCACCGCGAGGATGCCACCGCCGACGCCGCTCTTGGCCGGCAATCCCACGCGGTAAATCCATTCACCGGACCAGTCGTACATGCCGCAGGTGGCCATGACGCCGAGCACGTTATCCACATATTCGGCGGCGACGGCGCGTTTTTTGGTGATCGGATGCACGCCCTGGTTCGCCAGCGTGGCCCCCATCAGCGCCAGGTCGCGACAAGTGACCTCCACGGAGCATTGCTGGAAATACGTCTCCAGAATTTCATCCGGATCCTCGTCAATGATGCCG
>DNXB01000441.1 GCA_003506995.1 Verrucomicrobiales bacterium | reverse complement strand
TCGCGCAGCTTGGCAGCAAAACGCTCGGGGTAGCGCAGGTCCTGCACGCGCAATGCACGGCGCGCGATCTTGTCCTCATAAGCCGGGCCGATGCCGCGACCGGTGGTGCCGATCTTTTTGTCGCCACGCTTGGCCTCACGGGCTTTGTCGAGACCTTTGTGGTACGGGAGGACGAGATGCGCGGTCTCACTGATGAGGAGGTTTTCCGGCGTGATGTTGACGCCCTGGCCGCGCAGCTTGGCCATTTCCTCCAGCAGGCCGATGGGGTCCATGACGACGCCGTTGCCGATGACGCAGACCTTGTCCTTCCAGAGAATGCCGGAGGGAATAAGGTGCAGGATGTACTTGGTGCCGTTGCTGATGACGGTGTGGCCGGCGTTGTTGCCACCGGCGGCACGGACGACGACGTCGGTGTTTTCGGTGAGGTAATCGACGATCTTACCTTTGCCTTCGTCGCCCCACTGGGCGCCGACGATGATGGTGTTGGACATGGGCTTTTTTCTTTGCTGGGGAGCGGCGTCAGGCCGCAGGGGTTGATTTGAAGACGCGCAGGAGGCACCGTCACAGCCGGTCAGGGCCGCAGGATGGCCTCGTCAAAACGAGGCCGGGTGCCGCGAGACGCGAGCGGAGTCGGTGTTCAGGAGGCTCCCATCTGCATGGCGAAGTAAACCGCCGCGCCACAGGCCGCCAAGGCGACGACGCCGAGCAGGGTGAGCAGGCCGCCACCGGAATTTTTTTCCTTCACTTTGGGACCGAAACCGCGGCGGCGGCTGCGGTCATACGGCTGTGCGCCATAACCGGCGGCGGAGGGCGTTGAAACGGTCATGGTCGGGGCGGAGTAGGCCGCCTCCTCACCATCACCGACGAAAACGCAGTCCACATTGCCGAGTTGGAAGGGGCTTCCCGAGACCAAGGCGATGTTTTCGACGCGCGCGCCGCCGACTTTGGTGCCGTTGGTGGAGCCGAGGTCGGTGAAAGTCCAGGAACTGCCGTCGAAGGCCAGCTCGCCGTGGTGGCTGGATATGGAGTCGTCGGTGATAATGAGCTGGTTGTCATCGGCACGTCCGATGGACATGCGCTCGGCGTCGAGTTCGAGGACACCGGAATCGCCGGCGGGAGTGGTGAATTGAATTCGGGGCATAATGGCGAAGTTCTAGCAGGCCGGGGCAAAAGTGGCAAGAGCGAGTTCTTGGGCGGGCGGGCTTGCGTGGGCGGGGGTTCTCGCTAGGGAGACGGGAAACCATCCCCGCCCATCCTGTGACCCAAGTTTTTGAAATCCTCGGCAAGTTCGACACCGACAGCGACTGCCACAAGCTGCTCTACGCCCCGCATCCGCTGCCGCTGAAGTATCGCGAGGGCCGGGTGTACAAGATCGAGTTTGAGGGGGACGAGGCCGCTTTGAACGCCCTTGTGCAGCGTGTTTTGATCGACCCGATCAGCCAGGAGGCGCGCACCGGCGGCCAGCCTGCCTTTGAAAAAGCCTCCTTCGTGCTGGAATACGGCATGAAAGGCGCGGCGCTCGATTTGGAGAAGGAGATGATCCTCAACTACTACCGCAGCACGCCGAATCCCGGTTTTGAGCTCAAAAAACTCACCCTGCGCACCCGCATTTATGTGTTCGGCGAGGGGGCCGAGCCGGAGCAGTTCGTCCGTGACATTGTGAATCCGGCGATTCACACCCACGAGGTGCTCAAGGCCGCTTGATCAATCAAAGCGGGGCAAGATAGCAGCGGCGTGTGAGTGGCGTTGAGTCACGCGCCATGAACCCAACCACCAGCCACCGCCTCCTATCCCTCGACGCGTTTCGAGGTTTCATCATGCTGCTCATGGTCTCTTCCGGCCTTGGCATCGCGCAGATGGCGGCGGCGCATCCGGGGTCGTTTTGGGAAGTGATCAAGCCGCAGTTCGAGCACAAGGCCTGGCAGGGCTGCTCGCTGTGGGATCTGATCCAGCCGAGCTTCATGTTCATGGTGGGCGTGGCGGTGCCGCTCTCATGCGCGAAGCGGCGGGAGCACGGTCAAACCTTCCTCGGCATGGCCTGGCATGCGCTGACACGCGCCATCCTGCTGGTGGCGCTGGGCGTGATGCTGGCCACGAAGACCGCGGACAAGCAGACGGTGTTTCTCTTCACCAACGTGCTGGCGCAGATCGGACTGGGTTACTTCTTCCTCTTCATCCTCTCACGCCTCGGCTGGGAATACCTGGTGGCGGGCATCATTCTGGTGCTGGCGGGTTACACCTGGTTTTTCATCCAGCATCCGCTGCCTTCGGTGCAGGATCTCGCGGCCATCGCGGGCATGAAGGACGCGGAGAAGGCGGTGCTACAGGGTTTTTCCGGCCACTGGAGCATCCATGTCAACGCGGCGGCGGGTTTTGACCGCTGGTTCCTCAATCTGCTGCCACGCGCGGAACCCTACACCTTCACCAATGGTGGCTATCAAACGCTGAATTTCATCCCCGCGCTCGCCACCATGCTCGGCGGCGCTGTTACCGGCGATTTCCTCATGCGCAGCCTGAAAACGGACAAGCGCAAGTGCGCCACGCTCATCATCGCAGGTGTGGTCTTGCTGCTCATCGGCACGATTCTGGACATCACCGTGCTCCCGGCGGTGAAACGCATCTGGACGCCTTCCTGGGCCATACTCAGCGGCGGCTGGGTGCTCGTCATGCTGTCGATTTTCTACTGGCTGATCGAGATCGTCGGTCTGCGGCGGCTGGTGTGGCCGCTGGCCGTCGTCGGCATGAACAGCATCGCGATTTACCTGCTGTACAGCCTATGCGGCGGCTGGATTCGCGACAACCTGCACAAGCATCTGCCCGCTTCTGCTTTTGTGCCCGGTTGGGAGCCGGTGATTGAGCGCTGCGGCGTTTTGTTTGTCCTTTGGCTTGTGTGTTTCTGGCTGTATCGGCAAAAAGCCTTCCTCAAACTGTGATTCCGCGTTTTTTTCTTTCCGCCCTCGTTTTCATCACCGCCTGTCAGAGCAAGCCGGACAGCGCGAGTTCGGGGCGTGATTTGAAGGAGGAGGAGCGTCTGCACAAGGCGGGCCTCGTGCTCATTCCTGACCTTCAGCACGCCAGCGAATGGGAGAAGCTCATCCACGTCCAGATGGGCGTGCCGCCGCGCAAAATCGAGGTGCAGGCCGGTCCCGGCCTCACCACCATCATCATCCGCGAGTTGAAGAACCGCGCCGATGCCGAAGGGGTCGCCAAGGCGCTGCGCGACTATGCGGAGAAAAATCCGGAGAAGTACGGTCCCAGCAAAGTCGAGATCAGCCTGAGCAACGCCGCGCCCACCATCAACCCGTTCGTGCTGCCCACAGAGACCAGTCCGTCCACGGTCAATCCGGGATCGGCTCTCCCAACGCTCTCATTACCGCCGCTCCAGCTCGACGGCCGCTGAGCAGCGCCCCGTTGATGGAGACATCCTCGCACCAGTCGCCGCAGCGGTACAATCCTGTCTCGATCACGGCGTCCAGCGGGCCCGCGCCGAGTTTGAGCTGCCTTCCTTCCGGCTGCGCATGGCGGATCTGGTAGGTCCGCAAATGCCGCCACTTGGCCACGATCGTTTCGCCAAACCAACGCCGCATTTGCTCGCGCACGACCTGTTCCAGCTCCGTGCTGCAAGGTGAGCCGATGATCGCGGCCGAGATGAGATGCTGACCCGGCGGCGCGTAGTGCGGCGAGATGCGCGAGAGAAACGTGACGCTGTTCACCGGGCCGCGGCCATCACCGTCGAGGTGCAGGATGGGATCGCCCGGCGGCAGGTCATCGGTGGCGAAGTAAAGGCTCGTCGTCGAACGGTTCGGCAGCGGTGCTGGCGCGCCTGTTTGAGGTAGCAGCCGGTGCGCCACCTCCTCGCTCACAGCGATGATGACGTGGTTCGCGTGCAGCACCTCGCCGCTGTCCAGCGTGACCTCACCGGCACGGACGGCTGACACGGGTGCGTTCAGCCGCAGGCTGCCAGGTGGCAGGGCCACGGCGAGCTGGTTGGGGATCGACTGCATGCCGTGCGCGGGCAGGGCGCTGCCGCCACGGTCAAACATGGCGAACAAAAAATGCAGCATCGCCGCGCTGGTGCGGAGGTCTTTCTCCAAAAAGATGCCGCCGAAGAAAGGGCGGAAAAAGCGGTCGATCATGCTCTCTGAGAAGCCGAATTCGCGCAGGTAGTTCTCGCTTTCGGTGTCGCCCAGATCCCGCGGAGGCTCGCGCAGGCCGAAGACCTCCTTGCGAAACAGCAGTGTGGTCCACTTGTCCCGCAGGGTCACGATCTCATCGCGGAAATGCTTCATCGCTGTCAGCGGATGCGCCAGCGGGTCGGCCATACGATGAAAATGGTCCTTCACAAACACATCCACTCCCCGGTAAATCGGGCGCAAATTGAGTTCGTCGTAGTCCAGCACCCGCCGCGCCTCGGGATACGCCGGCAGAAAAACCTGGAAGCCGCGATCCAGCAGAAAGCCATCGACCACATCCGTGCGCACCCGCCCGCCGACGGCGTCGGAAGCCTCCAATAGCGTAAACTGCCTGCCTGCCGCCGCCAGGACACGGGCACACGCCAGCCCCGCGAGGCCGGNNCAATCCTGGACTGCTGATCACTCATCCCAATTCCGTGCCTGCATCATGGACATGGCTTTTGCCTTTGCAAGCGCGGGAGCCGGAGGCAAGCATGCGGCATGCCAGCCCCACGCATCCTCATCCTCGGCTCCAACGGCGGCCTGGGGCGCGCCCTGGTCCGCAAACTGGCCCCCAAGCACGAAGTCACAGCCTGGACGCGTGCTGATCTCGACTTCGAGCAGCCTGAGACCATCGCTGACAAGCTGGCACGATGTGAGTTTGACGTCCTGCTCAATCCTGCGGGAATGACCAGCCCGGACGTGTGTGAAATACAGCCTGAAACAGCACATCTGGCCAATGTCATCGGCCCGCAGGTGCTCGCGGAGTGCTGTCATCGGCGTGGAGCACGGCTGATTCATTTCAGCACCGATCATGTGTTTAGCGGCGAGTCACCTGCCGTTTTGCTGGAGGATGATGCCACATCGCCGATCAACGTTTATGGCCGGGCAAAGAGAGCAGGGGAATTGGCAATCTTAAAGACGTGTCCGAACGCTCTGGTGGCTCGCGTTTCGTGGCTGTTCGGCCCGGACAAGCCGAGCCATCCCGATCACTTCATCGCCCGTGCGCGGCAAACTGACGATCTGGCTGCTGTGGCAGACAAGCGGTCCATCCCCACGAGCACAGCGGACATCTCTGACTGGATCGAGCGCATCATCCACCATCACCCCAAGGCAAGCGGTGTGCTGCATATGTGCAACTCAGGCACGGCCTCATGGCATTCATGGAGCGAGGTGACGCTTGAGATCGCCGAGCGACTTGGGGTTCCGGTCAAAACAACGAAAGTGTCTCCCATCAAGCTCGCCGATCTCACGCAGTTCAAGGCCCGCCGGCCTTTGATGACTGTGATGGGCAATCAGCGGCTGCAAAACCTCCTCGGCATCGAGGTTCGCCATTGGAGTGATGCCCTTGAGGACTATCTCGTGGATAAATATCAGCCGCGATGAGTTCCAATCCCGCCATGACACGCTGCGAGGTTCTGCACGAGGATCGGTTCCTTCTCGTGGTGAACAAACCGCACGGAGTACTCTCGCATCCGAATCCAAAAAGCGCCAAACCGCAGCCTGCGGCGTTTGAAGGACGTTACGACGCCGACAGCCGTTGTTTCAGCAGTCCTGCCGGAAAAGTCTGGCTCATCCATCGCCTCGATCAGGACACGTCCGGCTTGCTGCTGGCCGCGAAGGACGAAAAAACCGCCGCCGCATGCCGCGAGGCGTTTGAAGCCGAGACCGTGCGAAAAACCTATCTCGCACTCTGCGCCGGTGGTGGTTTGAAACCCGAAGGCGTCTGGCTGGATCACCTCATCACGGCGCACGAACGCCATCAGGTGCGCACCACGGTGAGGCATGGTCCGCGACCGAACGCGGAGGCGCGTTATCGTTTGGTCGAGTATTCGGCGGTGCAGCGCCTCTCACTCGTCGAGATCGAGCTGATCACCGGCAAGACGCATCAAATCCGCGTCCAGGCCGCGTCACGGCGGCTGCCGCTCGTGGGCGATGACGTGTACGGCTCGTTCGAGCTAAATCGCAAACTGCGCCAGAGCCTCGGTGCGCGCCGCTTGTTCCTCCACGCGCATGAGCTGCGCCTCAAACATCCCGCCTCCGGCCAGATGATCAGTGTGAAAGCGCCGCTGCCGCCAGATTTGGTTTCTGTGCTGGAAGCAGCGGGCTTGAAGTAGGACGACTGTGGCGCAAGCCCGGTCGTCTGTTTGGGTGCGCGTGCGCAAAGCGCACGTCCAAACAGCCGGGCTGGCTGTCGCCACACCCGGCCTACGAGGACGCTGTTTAAGACGCTTTCCGTGACAGGAAATACTCGATGCCATCCACGAGCGCGCGCCAGCTTGCGTCGATGATGTTGCAACTCACACCGACGGTGCTCCAGGTGGCGTTGCCATCGGTGCTGGTGATGAGCACGCGGGTTTTTGCCGCCGTGCCGCTGCCGCCGTCGATGATGCGCACCTTGTAATCGGCCAGGCGCATGTTTTTCAGGGCCGGGAAGAAGGGCAGGAGGGCTTTGCGCAGCGCGTTGTCGAGCGCGTTCACCGGTCCGTCGCCTTCGTCGGCGGTGTAAACTCGCTCGCCGTTGATTTCGATCTTCACCGTGGCCTCGCAGGTCTCAAAGCCATGCTCGCCGCCGTGGAAACGGTGAGTGGAATGGTATTCGATGAGATTGAAGACCGGCTTGTGCTGGCCGATCTGCTTGCGGATGAGCATTTCAAACGAAGCCTCGGCGGCCTCGAACTCGCAGCCCTCGCTTTCGAGGCGCTTCACCTCGGAAAGGATGGCCTGTACCTCCGGCGCTCCCTTCGCAAACTTGAAGCCCATGCCCTCGGCCTTCACGAGCACGTTTGACTGGCCGGACATGTCCGAGATGCTGATGACGCGTTCATTGCCGACGAGCGCGGGATCGACGTGCTCGTAGGTGCGGGCGAGTTTCTGCACCGCATGCACATGCAGACCGCCTTTGTGCGTGAACGCGGCGAGACCGACGTACGGCGCGCGGATGTCGTGCGGCACGTTGGCGAGCTCGTTCACGAACTGCGCCAGCTCGCGCAGACGCGTGAGATCGAGACCGAGCGGGATGCCCATCTTGAGCTGAAGCGCGGGCATGATGGTGGTGAGGTTGCAGTTCCCCACGCGCTCGCCGTAGCCGTTGATCGTGCCCTGCACCTGATTGGCTCCGGCGCGCACGGCGGCCAGAGCATTGGCGACACCGACGCCGCCATCATTGTGCGTGTGGATGCCGACCGGACGGCCGAGATGGGCGATGACCTTGCGTGTCGTCTCTTCGACGAACTCCGGCAACGCGCCGCCGTTCGTCTCACATAGCACGATCAGATCCGCGCCGGCATCCTGCGCGGCTTTGACCGTTTTGAGCGAGTACTCAGGGTCTTCCTTGAAGCTGTCGAAGAAATGCTCGGCATCGTAGAGCACCTCGCGGCCGTGTTTTTTCAAATAGGCCACGGTGTCGGCGATCATCGCCAGATTTTCTTCCAGCGAGACCTGAAAGACCTCGGTGACGTGCAGCGCCCAGGTCTTGCCGACGACGGTGACGGCGGGCGTTTTGGCATCGAGAAGCATTTTGACCTGCGGATCGTCCTCTACCTTCATCTTGCCACGGCGGGTCATGCCGAAGGCGGTGATCTTCGCGGTTTTCCAGGTGCGTTTGGCGGCTTCTTCAAAGAAGGCGGCATCCTTGGGGTTGGAGCCGGGCCAGCCGCCCTCGATGTAGTGGACGCCGAAGTCGTCGAGCTTTTCAGCCACGCGGATTTTGTCGAGCGTGCTGAAGGAGATGCCGGTGCCTTGCGTGCCGTCACGCAGGGTGGTGTCATAGATGGTCACTGGGGTCATGGTAAAATAGAATCAGATGGAATCAGGACAAGCCAGAAGGGGGAGAGCAGACGCGTGGGGCGTGCTGGTTGTCCAGTGGGCACGCTTGCCAGATCAAAAACATCAAACGGACTGCCCCGGCCGCGTCACGCGCAGAGGAGTCCGCCGATAATTCGGATGATCTGAAAGCTGTTGGTTGGGTTTCCCATGAACGGCGCAAGGCTTAGCCTCACTCCTCCCGGATGGCAAAGGGAAGTTTTGCCCGGCCGCCTACGCAATCCGCTCCACCGCCGCCTGTCCGAGCGTGACAAGGCGCGTTTCATAAAGTTTCACCGCCATGAACAGCCGTGCCTCGTCTGAAGTGACGAAGGCTGGCATCTCAGCCTCTCCAGCCACCGTTGATTTCGATGGTTTGCCCCGTCACATAACTCGCCAGCGGCGAGCAGAGGAAGAGCACGACGTTGGCGACTTCCTCCGTGGTGCCGAAGCGGGCGAGCGGGACGTTCTTGAGCATCTCGGCGCGAACGTTTTCGGGAATGGTGGCGGCCATGGCGGTGTCGATGACGCCGGGGGCGATGGCGTTGGCACGGATGTGTTTGCGGGCGGCCTCACGGCTGAGTACACGCATCATGGCCTGCACGCCGGATTTGGCGGCGGCATAGTTGGCCTGGCCGAAGAAGCCCTGGATGGCGGCGATGCTGCCGAAGCTGACGATGGCGCCGTGGTCGCGCATGATGTCGAGGGCGTATTTGCAGCAGTAGAAGACGCCGGAGAGGTTCACGTCGATGACGGCGTCCCATTCATCGAGGCCCATCTTGGCGATGGTGCGGTCCTTGATGATGGCGGCGTTGTTGATGAGGTAATCGAGGCCGCCGTGGCGTGCCTGGATGTCTCCCATCATCGTCTGGACCTGCTCGGGCTGCGCGACATCGGCGGCGATGACGCTGGCGCTGTCGGTGCGGGCGAGGTTGAGTTCATCGGCGAGTGTTTGAGCATCCGCCGTGGTGCCGGGCGTGCCGAGATGGTTGAGCACGACGGTGGCGCCAGCTTGGTGGAACGTTCGGGCGACTTGAGCGCCGATGCCCTGGGACGCGCCGGTGATGAGGGCGACTTTGTCTGTGAGGTCGATTGGAATCATGCGTGGTGGTTTTACGAGACGGTCCGCCATTGATCAAGCTTTCCGCCTCAAGGAGGATCATTTGCCTCGGCTGGCAGCCTGTGGCATTAAATGCGTGTCATGGTCAAAAAACTCCTCCACACCCGCTACCGGGTGAACGATCTCGAAAAGACGATCCATTTCTACACGCAGGTGCTTGGCCTGAAGGAAGTGCGCCGCCACAAGTCGCCGCGAGGCTCGGAACTGGTGTTCCTGCAGACGCCCAACAGCGATGAACTCATCGAGATTTGCAGCTATCCCGCCAGCGGGCCGGTGACGTTTTGCAGCGACCTGACCCATCTGGCCTTCGAGGTGGAGAGCATTGAAGAATTTGCGAAACATGCCGCGTCCCTGGGCTATCCGCTCTCCGATGGGCCGACGCCGAGCTCCAGCGGCGTGTTTGCATTCATTGACGCCCCTGAGGGTTATGAGATAGAACTGATCGAATACCGGAAATAAACCTCCTCCCAACCCACCTCATGGACTTCGACTGGATCGGCGCTGCTTTTGATCTTTCACAACTCCCGCCGAAGGACATCGAGGAGTCGTTTGAGGATCCGTTCGCGCTCAAATTTCTGCCGGACGGCCAGAGCGAGGATGCGGAGGCCCGCTACTACCACCTGGGCAAGTCGTTGCAGGGCAGGCCGGTGTTCAGCGTGTTCTGGACGGACGGCAAACGCTACCGGGTCGTATTCGCGCGGCTGATGACCCCAGGGGAGCACGATTTCTTCGAGCGCAAGAAGGCGGAGGACATTTGAGTTCACACACCACGACCATGGACACCGCATCACCCGACTTGAAACCGATCCGCGCCTGGAAGGACGTGCCTGCCTTTGATTCCGAGGAGGCGGAGGGGAAATATTGGGCGACGCATCAGCTCGAACCACGGCTGATGCAGGCGTCGATTCATCGCGCCGATGTGCGCGAGTCCACCACGATCACGCTGCGCTTTGACCCGCGCATGCTCAGCCGCATCAAGCGCGTGGCCCGCCGCCGCTACCTGAATTACCAAAGCATGATCAAGCAATGGCTAAGCGAGCGGATGGAGCAGGAGCTGAAGGATTGAGGCATAAAAAAACCCGCGCTCCGTGGGACGAAGCGCGGGTGAAAGGGCTGTCGCGAATTAGAGCGACTTCTTGAGGGCGGCGGAGGTGACGAAGCGCACGGTTTTCGAGGCCTTGATCTTCATGGCGGCTCCGGTCTTGGGATTGCGTCCGGTGCGGGCCTTGCGGGTGACGGGCTTGAAGGTGCCGAAGCCGATGAGCTGGACCGGACCTTTCTTCACGCCTTTGGCGATGGCGTCGAGCACGGCGTCGAGCGCGTCGGAGGCGGCGCGCTTGGAGGTTTCACCGCCGAGGTTTTTCTGCACGGCTTCGATGAGTTGAGCTTTGTTCATGAGATTGAGTTGATTCGTCGTTGGTTTGATTGCGGCCCGCGCCAAAAATGAAACTGCGCTGTGGCTTGTTTTTATGGCGCTGCCCGTTTTGATTCTCAAACATAAAAATCCCAACCACAGACATGGAAACATTGAAAAAGTTCTTGCTCCCGGAGTCGAAGCCGTTCGTCGCGGACGATGTTTTCATCGCGCCCGGAGCCGTGGTGCTCGGCGCGGTTGAGCTGCATGCCGGATCGAGCGTCTGGTATGGCGCGGTGCTGCGGGGTGACATCAACCGCATTGTCGTCGGTGCCCAAAGCAATGTGCAGGACGGCAGCGTGCTGCATGTGAGCGACGATCACGCCTGCATCCTGGGCGAGCGTGTGGTCGTGGGCCATCGTGCCGTGGTGCATGCCTGCACCGTGGGCGACGAGGTGCTCGTGGGCATGGGCGCGATCATTCTCGATGGCGCGCAGATCGGCCCGCGCAGCATCATCGCCGCCGGGGCGCTGGTGACGAAGAACATGGTGGTTCCCGAAGGATCGCTCGTGGTGGGATCGCCGGCACGGGTGGCGCGGGTGCTTTCTTCCGAGGAGCAGGCTGCGAACGCGCGGCTGGCGCTGAAGTATGTGGAGATCTCGCGGCGCTATCTGGCGCTGGGACTGGGACTGGGCGGAGCGCCGGTCAGCGCATAAAATCACAGCGCGAGTCTTGCCAGAGGCCCTGGAGCGGTTTTAGTCTGTGCTTATCATGAACAAAGATGTCGTCGAGGTGCAGGTGCGCGCGGTTCTGCCGCTGGAAGGCAGCTTTGCTGTGTTCCTGGGCAATGAGTCGAAAGTCTTCGTGATCTACATTGATGAATCGGTCGGAACGGCGATCTCGATGTTCATGCGCGGCGTGTCCAAGGAGCGCCCGCTGACGCACGATCTCGTGGGCCACCTGCTCATGGCCTTCGGCGCGAAGGTGGAGCGCGTCATCATCAACAACATCAACGGCAGCGTCTTCCATGCGCGGCTGATCATCTCCGCCGCGAACGAGCTGCACACCACCCGCAAGATGATCGAGCTCGACGCCCGGCCCAGCGACAGCATCGCCATGGCGGTGCAGCAGAGCGCGCCGATCTTTGTGGCGCAGGCCGTCTGGGACGCGGTCGAGGATGTGAGCGACACGCTGGCGCAGATCGAGAAAAAGGGCCTTGAAGCGCAGCAGGCATCGGAAGCCGCCGCCAAGGAGGAAGGCGACGATGATGATGACATCGAGGAACTGAGCGACGAGGACATCAACGCCATCGCTGGCATCAGCGGCCAGGAGAATGAAGAGTACGACGACGGCTTCGGCGATGATGACGACGACGAAGGCGAGGAGTGGAAAAAGGGCGGGTGAACGCTCGGCAAGCGTCAGACGTGAGAGGTTAGTAGTTGTTGCTCAGGGTCGCGAAAGCATCGCCTTCAATTGCAGCGCCTCGCCGTGGCCGGGGGTGATGCGCAGGGTTGTGTCGAGAGCGTGGATGGCCTCTTGTTTGCGGCCTTGCTGTGCGAGGATCGTGGCGCGGGCGTAGGGAATGCCGGGATCGCGGGGATCGGCGAGTTCGCCGCGTTGCAGGGCTTCGATGGCTCCGGGGATGTCTCCCCGGCCGTTTTTGGCGAGGCCGAGATTGTACCAGGCTCGTGCAAAGGTCGGATTGAGGCGCACGGCTTCCTGGAGAGATGAAATCACGGCCTGCATGTCACCGGTTTCGCTGAGGGCGAGGCCGAGTTCGTAGTGGTATTCGGCATGGTTGGGCGCGAGCTTGATGGCATCCCGTAGCTTGGCGATGGCGAGCTGCGTCTGGCCTGTGGTGCTGTAAATCATCGCCAGATCGTGATGAAAGGGCGGGGAATTGGGATCCCAGCGGATGGCGGTTTCCATGTGCTGGATGGCCGAGGTCGTGTCGCGACGAGCAAAATCGAACTGCGCGAGCTGCATCTGGCCGCTGGGCTGGTCGGCGTTCCAGTTCAGCATGTGCTGGAGGTCTTTGCCGGCGGCGGAATCAAGGTTCAAGGAATCGCGCAAGGCCCAGGCGGCGGACACTCGCACGCCGCGAACGGGATCATCGAGCAACGGCTCGATGCTGCTGCGGATGGAGCCGTTTTGCAGCAGCGGTTCGAGCGTGCGGATGGCGCTTTGACGTACGATGGGATGCGTGTGCTCCAACTGGGCGCTGACGGCCGTTTGCACGGCAGGTTCATTGATCCAGCGGTCGAGCAGCAGAGTGGCGCTGGCTTTCCAGTGCGGGATTTCATCGCTGTCGAGCAACGAGACGAGACCCTCACGCGCCTCGGCATCGCCCTGACGTGCTTTGGCGATGAGCGTGGCGCGTGCGCGCGTTTTTCGGTCCATTTTCGGTCCCCACCACTTCTGCGTGGCCTCCAGCGCCCAGTCGGTGGTTTTGTCCGTGTGACACTTGTTGCAGGCGTTCGGCACGTTGAACTGCTTCGTGAGCAGCGGATCGGGAATGGTGAAGCCGTGGTCGTGGCGCGGATGGCGCTGCATGTACACGGTCTGCGGCATGTGACAGTTGATGCATTGATTGCCGGTGCTGGTCGTTTGGTGGAAGCTGTGCGCCTCTGGCATGATGACCGGCGCGTTGGGAAATCCGCCGGGCGTGTGGCAGCGCATGCAGAGCTGGTTGCCGGGCAGGATCGTTTTCATGCTGTGCATGTCGTGGCAGTCCATGCAACGCACGCCTGCGTGGTGCATGCGGCTGCTGAAGAAGCTGCTGAACTCGTAGTTCTCGTCCCGAATCTGGCCGTCAGGATAGAACGTGTCGCTCTGGTCGGCGATGGTGAGGTGGTAGTGGTCCCAGAAGGACTCGCCAGGCACGAAGTCGCCGGTGATCTCGCCTCGGCGAGCATGACAGCCGGCGCAGTTTTCGATGTGCTGGTCGCGTGACCATTTCACAATCGTCGGATCGCCTTTGACGCCGCGATTGGCGCGCTGCCACTCGTTGTGCGGCTTCATCGGGCCGTGGCAGGACTCGCAGCTTACGGACATCTCGGCCATGGTGGTGTTATAGCTGTCGGTGGCGGCGTCGTAGTTTTTGCGCAGGCGGGTGTTGTGGCAGGTGGCGCACATTTGATTCCACACCATGCCACGACCGGTCCAGTGGCCCCACTCGCCGGGTTTGCGGTCTTCGTTGCCGTACACGTTGAACCACTCGTTCTTGTTTGGATCAAGGCAGGCTTCCATGGCATGCAGGCGACCGTTGCCGCCATCGACAAGGAACTGCCGCAGCGGATCGTGGCCGATCACTCTTTCGACTCGATAAGGCGTGATCTTGTCACCAAAGCCGAGCGCGATGAGCTCGTAGTCGCTGCCAGTCTTGCGCGTCTCGGTGGTCTGCGAGCCGTGTTGGAAGCTGCGGGTCGGCGCAAACGCGGCGTCGTCGAGTTTGGCGTCAGGTTTGCGCTCGGCGAGGCCGTGGTGCGAGCCGAGCCACTTCGTGAATTGATCCGCGTGGCACTCCTTGCAACTCTCCGATCCGGCGTATTGCGCAAACGTCGTCTTTTCATCCGGCATGACGAAGGGTTCGGCCTTGGCGAGTGAAACAGGCGTCGAAACCGGCAGCGGCGTGAACTTCTTCTGCGGCTGCAGCACCCAGGCGAGCAGGGCGAGGAACCCCAGACCGCACACCGCCATGATGACACCGGTTTTCCACGAGGACACGGGTGGTGTGGGCACTGGCGGGGCTTTTTTCTTCATGCGTGCGCCAGATTAGGCGGACGCGATGATGACGCAAGACGCGAGGATTTCCGTCCTGCAAGGTATGGCGAATAAAACTGGGCTGCTCCCCCACGCGTTGCGCAGTTCTTAGAGGTTTTCTGGTCAAAGTATGGATAACCAATGATTCGCCACGAGAATGGTGGGCTGTGCGCCTGGCGTCTTATTTTCGGACATGGTGAAAAAAGAGCTGTTCGTGCATGCCGTCGCCCACAACATGATCCGCGCCCTGATTTTGCAGAGTGCCAGCGTGCATCAGCGGGAGCTGGGAGGCATCAGCTTCAAAGGTGCGGTGGACCTGCTGAGGCAGTGGCTGCCGCCTGCCAAGACCAGCCGCGCAAGCCGCCCGCTGGCATGACGAACTGCTGGAGGCCATCGCCATTGTGCCGAACCCGCTGCGGCCAGGGCGTTGCCTCCGCCAGGGGCTACGGCGGCATGTGCAGGTGGCTGTTTCATTTTGGGATGGGAAGGAAGCTGCCATACAATTATAACACGGCCGTCAGGCGTTTGGCCGATGTCAATTCCACGATGTCAGGAGCGGTTCGAATGCTGGCAAGGAAGCATGACGAACCGTGGGGCCGTGGCGATCCATTCAACTTAGTGCTCGCTGCCATCGTTCTTCGACGAAACAATCCGCAAAACCATGCTCGTTTTACATCACGAATGGGCCTTAATTCAGTGCCATTCCTCATCGGCCTCCAATTCATCGACGAATTGACCAAGCCAAAATGCAACACAGGATACTTGAAGAAGCATCATGTTTATTTGCCGTCGGCCTTGCCAGGCACGCGCGGGTCGTTGGCCGGGAAGAAGAGTTTCTTCTCTTGATCGAAGAAGATGGCCTGGCAGGCACCAAAGGTGGTTGTCTCGGCGAGTTTGTGGCCGAGGGCTTTCACGCGAGTGAGAGTGCCCTCGCCGAAGGCCTTTTCGATTTTGAGTTCGGTGGGGTTCCACTGGTGGTGGAAGCGGGGTTCGGCGAGGGCTTCGACGGGCAGCATGCCGTCGTCGATGATGTGGGTGATCAAGAGGAGGGCCTGCGTGATGATGGTGGGACCGCCGGCGGCTCCGGTGACGATGACGGGCTTGCCGTCCTTGAGCACAATCGTGGGGCTCATGCTGGAGAGCGGGCGTTTGCCAGGGGCGACGGCGTTGGCCTCGGCTCCGACGAGCTTGAAGGCATTGGGAATGCCGGGCTGCACGGCGAAGTCGTCCATCTCATTGTTGAGCAGGACACCGGTGCCAGGAACAACGACTTTGCTGCCGAAACCGGTGTTGATGGTTTGATTAAGGGCCACCCAGTTGCCCTCGGCGTCGGCGGTGCAGAGGAAGGTGGTGTGTTTGCCAAACACATCGCCCTCCCAATGCGGCGGCATGCCGTGGCCGGACACCTGGGTGGTGTGGTCGAGGTCGATTTTCTTCGCAAGTTCGGCGGCGTAGGCAGGATCGACGAGACCACGCGGCACTTTGGCGAAATCGGGGTCGCCAAGCCAATGGGCGCGGTCGGCGAAGGCGAGTTTCATGGCCTCGGTGATGACGTGGATGCGACTGCTGGCGCGAAAATGGCGGATGGGGAAGTGTTCGATGATGTTGAGGATCTGCGCGACATGGACGCCGCCGGAACTGGGCGGCGGCATGGTGATGAGGTCGTAGCCGCGATATTTGGAGCGGATGGCCTCACGTTCAGGCGCTTGGTAGTTGGCGTAATCGGCCGCAGTGGTGATACCGCCGTTCGCCTTCATCCATTCCTCAGTTTTGGCGGCGAATTCGCCTTCATAAAACCAGGCGACACCTTTTTCAGCCACGGCGCGGTAAGTGGCTGCGAGGTCGGTTTGGACGAGGTTTTGGCCCTTTTCGAGCGGTTTGTCGTCCTTGAGGAAAATGGCGGCTGCAGCGGGGAATTTCGCGAGTTTGGCAGCCGTGGCGGCGAGTTTGCGGGCATAGACCTCGTCGAGGGGAAAGCCTTTCTCGGCGATGTCGGCGGCGGGGAGCAGCACATCCGCGAGTTTGAGCTTGCCGTGCTTGGTTTGCGCGGCGGCGCAGGCTTTGAGGTAACCCGGCACACCGGAGGCGAGCGCACCGGTCTTGCTGGCTTCGTCGTCGAGCTTGCCATTGATGAGGTACATGTCGCGATGCGCCTTGGCGGGTGCCATTTCGCGGCCGTCGATGCAGGTGACGGTGCCGTCAGCGGCGTGGATGACGAAGAAACAGCCGCCGCCGATGCCGGAATTATGTCCATCGACGACGCCGAGCGTCAAACCGGCCGCGATGGCCGCGTCGATGGCATTGCCACCCTTTTCAAAAGCCTGCATGCCCGCCTGTGTGGCCAGCGGATGCACGGTGGCGATGGCATGTTTGGGAAACGAGACGTCTGCGGCATGCAGGAGGCCGACGGCAAGGCAAAGCAGGGCTGGGAGCACTTTCATAGCCTGAGGTTAGCGATGCCCCGTTCGAGCGTCGATGAAAAAAGCCTCGCCAAAATCAGCGACCCGGCCTCAGGCCCCGCGTTTCCAGTTCAGCCAGACTTTGCGGTAGGTGAAAGCCATCGCCATGATTCCGGCGAAGAGCATCAGAGCCCGACTGGGTTCTGGCACAGGCTTGATGGAACTGGCATCCAGGTTGGCAAGGTTGAAAACATCAGGAGTCACCAGTCCGGGCTCTGCCGCGCCGACAGCAATGACGGCGAGGGCGCTACAGACGAGCCAGTAGAGGATAGGGCGGAGGGGCATCAAGTTAACTAAAGCTTTATTCAGGCCGACGGGGTTAGACAAGACTTATTTTGTGAAAATTTTGTGCTAAACGGCTCATTTTCAGTCTCTCGCTGCTCACGACCTAAGGAATCGGCCCGCGTGTTCAAAGGGGGCCTTCCTGCTTGCGAGTTCGCCGTGCCTCCGCCATGACTACGCCCCTCCCAATCCGGAACTTCATCCATCATGTCCAACGTCAGTTCTCCACGTGTCATCAACATAGGTTTAGCCGGTTTAGGCAATGTGGGGGCGGGTGTGTTCAAGAATCTCGAAAAGAATCGCGCTCTGATCAGCCAGCGCATCGGGGCGGAACTGCGCATCACGCGTGTCGCGGTGCGTGATCTGGCCCGTCCGCGAGATGTCGAGGTGCCGAGTGAGCTTTTGACCACAGACTGGAAGGACTTGATCAACGACCCCGCCATTCCGGTGGTTGTCGAATTGATCGGCGGCACGACGACAGCCTACGAGATGGTGGCCGCAGCCCTGCGTGCCAAAAAAATCGTCGTTACGGGCAACAAGGCGCTGCTGGCCGAGCGTGGGAAGGAACTGTTCGCATTGGCCGAGGAGTACGGCGTGCCGATTTACTTTGAGGCGGCGGTGGCGGGCGGGATTCCGATCATTCAGGTGCTGCAGGAGGGGCTGGTGGGGAATCACATCCGCTCCATCCACGGCATCATCAACGGCACCTGCAACTACATCCTCACGCGCATGTCCCAGGCCGGGCTGAGCTACACGGACGCCTTGGGCGAGGCTCAGGAAAAGGGCTACGCCGAGGCCGACCCCACGCTGGATGTCAGCGGCTGGGACGCGGCGCACAAGGCGATCATTCTCGCCTCCCTGAGCTACGGCTTCTGGATTCCGCAGGACAAGGTGCATGTCGAGGGCGTGGAGCGTGTGAGCATCACGGATTTCAAGTTCGCCGCACGCCTGGGCTACACGATCAAGCTGCTCTCGGTGATCCGCGCCGATGAAAACGGCCTCGTCGAGGTGCGCACGCAGCCCACGCTGGTGCCGCTGTCCCATGTGCTGGCGAATGTGAGCGGCGCGTTCAACGCCGTGCTGGTCAATGGGGATATCGTGGGCGAGACGCTGTTCTACGGTCGTGGCGCGGGACAAGATCCGACCAGCAGCAGTGTGATCAGCGACATCTGCGAAGCCGCCGCCGTGCTGATGCATGGAGCGCGTCATAGCGGCTTCGTGCCACATGGCCTCTACGGCAAATCGAAGCCGGTCGATGACACGGTTTCGCACTATTATCTGCGTTTGACCGTGGACGACGTGCCCGGCGTGCTGGCGCAGGTCGCCACGGTGCTGGGAGAGCGCGGCATCGGTATTTCGTCGATGATTCAGCCGGAAGACCTGGAGGACACCAGCGGCGAGACCTCGCTGGTGCTCATGATCCACGATGCCCGCCTGGGTGACATGAAATCCGCGCTGGCGGCCATCAGTGAGCTCAAGTGCGTGCGCGGCGAACCAGGCTGGATGCGGGTGGAAACCCTCCAGGGGTAGCATTGGTGTGACAAATGTCATGCGGCCCCATTTTGGCGTGGCGACAGCCTAAAAAGCGTGAGAGTTTGCGGTTCATGAAAATCGCGCTTTCAGAACTCTGCATCCTCGTCGGAGGCACGCTCAAAAACGGTGACCCCACGCTGGAGATCACCGGATTTGCCTCGCTCAAAGAGGCGGTTGCTGGCGATCTGAGCTTCTTTCATGACACCCGCTACAATGACCGTCTGCTGAAAACGAAGGCCACGGCTGTGCTGGTGCCCGCTGATTACGCGGAACAGCCGCAGCAGGCGGCGTACATCGCGGTGACGGACCCGTCACGGTCATTCGAACTCATCGTCGAAACCTATGGTTTCCAGCCGGCGCCGTTCGAGCCGGGGGTTCACGCCTCGGCGGTGGTTGCGGCATCGGCCAAGTTTGATGCAGCGAAGGTGTCTGTCGGCCCGAACGCCGTGATCGAGGCCGGGGTCGAGCTGGCGGATGGAGCTGAGATCGGCGCGGGCTGTTTTGTCGGACGCAATGCGAGGATCGGCAGCGGGTCCAAATTGTTTGCCAATTCGACCGTGCATGCGGAGTGCATTCTCGGCAGCGGAGTCATCCTGCATTCCGGCGTGGTCATCGGCGGGGATGGATTTGGTTACGAGTTCAGCCAGGGGCGGCATCGCAAGGTGCGCCAGGCAGGCATCGTCCAGATCGACAACGAGGTGGAGATCGGCGCGGGCACCACCGTGGACCGTGCGCGTTTTGGCCGCACCTGGATCGGCGAGGGCACAAAGATCGACAACCTCGTGCAAATCGGCCACAACGTGGTCATTGGAAAGCATTGCATCATTGTCGCCTGCACCGCCATCGCTGGCAGCGTCATGATTGGTGACTACGTTGTCATCGCGGCGCAGGTCGGCATCGCCGGACACGTCACCGTTGGCTCGCAGGCCACCCTGGCGGCGCGTTGCGGTGTGACGCGTGACCTGCCCGCCGGGCAGACCTACCTCGGCTTTCCGGCCATTCCGGCGTCTGACGAGAAACGCCGCCTCGCCAGCATCAACCGTCTGCCGCAGTTGCAGGCCCGTGTGAAGGAACTGGAAGCGCAGATCAAGAGCGCCGGCAGCAGCGCCGCCTGATCACCAAAAGCCCCACTGCTGCGTCTTCATGACGTAAAGCCCGAGCGCCAGGTTGCCGACAGCGTGCATGAACACACACGCGCCGAGACTTTTCGTCCGCACGGCCACGAAATACACCAGCGCTCCCCACACGAACGCGCCGAGGTAGTCCTCCGTGTTGTGAATCAGCATCACCGCCACGGTGACGACCCAGAACACCTTCCAGGCATGCGTGCCGAAGGCGATTTTTTCAAAGCGCCCGTCCTCCGTCAGCAGAAAGCGCATCAAGAAGCCGCGCCAGAACAGCTCTTCGACCAGCGGCACCACCAGCACCATGCGCATGAAGCGCATGCCCACGACGAGACTAAACCAGGGAGGTGAATCCTTTGCGATCATCGGATCGAAGCCATCCGTGCGTTCGGCGAGTCCAAACCACTCCCACCACGCCGCCGGTTCATGTCCGCCCTGGATCAAAGTCTCACGCAGCAACGCCGGAGCGACCCAGAAGGCGATGCCAACGATGCCGAGCACGAAAGCGAGCCCGAAACCACGCCATGGAGCCAGTGTGTAGTGCTTGCGAAACAACACGAGCACCACGGCGCAGAGCACGGTTTGCAGCGGATAGACCCAGTGCTCCGGCGCGCGCGCATGCCAGGGCAGTTCGGAGTTTTCGATGCGGAAGAAGCCGGGGACGGCGTTCAGCAGCGTGAACAGCACCAGCGGCAGCACATGCGCGGCAGTCGAGGAGGCTAGCAGTCGCGCAAACATCAGGGTAAGTTTAAGGCAGCGCCAGCTCTTGGATGCGGTCCTGATTGAGCAGCCATTGGGTGCAATGCCGCAGGTAGCCGCGGCTTACTCGTGATTTTGTCGAGGCACCGGTCGCCATGAAGGCCAGCATGCGTGAGGTGACGCGCTCCATCGTGTTGCTGAACCAGCCGGGATGGTCCGTCTTCAACTGCATGCCGCGCTCGTAGAAGGCCACGATGCGCCCGTCATAGAAATACTCGATCAGCTCATGCCATGCGGTGTGCCAGGCGCGCTGGCGCTGCTCATAGCGGCCGAGTTCCCTCATCAGGCGCTCCGGTGAGTCGAGCAGCTTCTCGCCATGCTTGGCAAACATCGCGCCCAGGGTTTCAGCAGCAACCAGGGCCAGGAAAACGCCGGGTGAGAGCATCGGATCGACAAACCCAAAGGCATCTCCAGCCGCCACCCATCCTGGGCCATGTGCACGGTCGGAAATGAGCTGGTAGTTCGTGTAGGTGTACACGTCGGTCACGCACTGGCGGTGCTGCGCGAAGGGTGAGATGACAGCATCTGTCGCCAGCACCTTTTCCAGGCGCTCTGCCGCTGTCGCGCCGAACTCGGGCAGCGATTTCGGGTTCATCACGATGCCGAAGGACAGCCGGTCTGGCAGCGGAATGCGCCAGCTCCAGCCCCAGGGATGATAGGTGATCGCGATCTGCCCCGGCTCATACGGATGCTCAATGCCGGTGAAGTGCGCGAAGTGCGCTGTGTCGCGACGCGAGCCCGTCTCAGCCCCGATGCCAAGCAGTTTGGCCGAGGTGCGCGAGCGCCCGCTGCAATCGACGACGAGATCAGGCTTGGCACCGTTGTGATAGCCTCCCGCCTCAAGCGCCGCCGCATCGAGCTCCAGCTCCGGTTTGTCCCCCGGATGCGCCACGAGTCCGGCGCGGTGCTTCACAAACGGCACGCCCAGCTCCTTGGCGTAATCTTTCAGCACATCATCAAACGCAGGACGTGGAATGTTGTAAGCGTAGGGCGGCAGACGGCCTTCGACCGTCTTGAAATTGAAATGCATCTGCGTGCCGCGATGATGAATGAAGCTGGCCCCAGGCTTGCGCTGCGCGATGGCCGCCACGCGGTCTTCAATGCCGAGGCGCTGGATGATCGCGACGATGGCGGGGATCATGGACTCACCGACGAGCAACGGCGGTCGTTTCTCATCATCATAAACGAGCGAACGGATGCCCTGGCGCGCGAGCAGAGCCGCCAGCGCACTGCCCGCAGGTCCGGCACCGAGAATGGCAATGCGTGGGGGACGACTCATATAATCAGTATCTGCGGAGTTTGCCGCTGGGGGTCAACGGCAGCTCGGAGACAAACGTGTAGAACAACGGCACTTTGTATGCGGAGAGTCGTTCCTGGCAAAGTTTTCTCAACTCATTCGCCGGCGGCGGCGCATCGGCGTTTTGCGGGATGATTTCCGCCGAAGGCATCGCCCCCAGCGCCGGATGCGCACGACCGGAAACGCGCGCGGTTTTTACACCGGCATGGCTGCACAAAACGGCCTCAACCTCCTCGGGAAAGCATTTCAGGCCGCCCACATTGATCACACTGCGCACCCGACCACGCAGGTAAAGACAACCGTCATCATCCACTTCGGCGATGTCGCCGGTCGCGAACCACCCATCGCGCAAAACAGCCTCACGCGACTGCCACGGCGACAGATAAGCGTCAAAAATGCCCGGACCACGCAGCATCAGCTCGCCATCGTCGAGTTTGATCTCAAAGGCGGGCTGTGGCTGGCCAATCGAGGTCGGTTTGTCTTTCACATGCTCCAGATTCAAGATGGGAAGCCCCGCCTCGATGATGCCCATGCCCTGCGTGAGATGCAGGCCGGTCTTGCTCGCAAATAGCTCCGCCACTTCGTTGGTGAGCGCAAAGGCCGTGGAAACGGCGAGTCGCAGCGAGCCGAGCACTGCCGCGTCCGGCTGGCCGGAGAGCATCGTGTAATGGTAGGGCGAGCCGTACATCACCGTCGCGCCATGCTCACGCATCATCGCCAGCATCACCTTCGGATCGCTTGCCGGTGCGAGGATCGTGGTGGCGCCGTGGTAGAGGTAAAGAATGATCGAAACCGCGAAATGATGCGCCATCGGCAGCACCCACAGCACGCGATCCTGCGGCCCGATGCGCAAACCTTCGTTCGCCGCCGTGATGCGGCCCAGCAGCGTCTCGTGTGAGATCACGATACCCTTCGACGTGCCCGTCGTGCCGCTGCTAAACCGAATGAAGGCCGGATTCAGCGCCTCGAGAGCCGCTTCATCGAACGCAGGCGGCGAATCGTGTGCGACCGGCTTGATGCGCCAGTCTTCCGCGCTCTTCGCAAACACGATGGCATCCAGCGCGGTCGATTTCGCAAGCTGTGCGCGCTCGGTGGCCGTCAATTCGGCCGGGATCGGCACAAAGCAGGCGTTTTGCTTCAAGATCGCCAGCGCCACCACGATGTAGTCCGCGCCGCTGGGCGCGTCCAGGCCGATGCGCGGGCGGCTTTTCTTCGGCCAGGCCGGATCAGAACTCATGCGCTCCGCGCAGGCGTTCATGCGAGCCTGAAGCTCGCCAAACGTGAGCTGGAGTTCCGGGCTGACGACGGCGGGATGCGCGGCGGTGCTGCGTGCAAAGATGAGATCGACGATGTTCACTGGGGCCGGGATATGAACGCGCTCGCATGCGCTGGCAAGGCGAGGCTTTGCGTCAGTCCTGCTGGCTCTGCCATGCCGGAAAGCCGTGTATCATCACGTTGTCTCCCATCGGGCGGACGGTGAGGTTTTCGAGCTCGATGGACTGTGGCAGGGCGGGTCCGGCCAGGGAAGGGCGGCCACCGCCGCAGAAGCGGGGGGCGATGTACCAATAAACCTCGTCCACCAGACGCTCGCGAAAGGCCTGGCCGAGGATGATGCCGCCGCCTTCGATGAGAACGGACAGGACTCCGCGTTCGGCCAGGGCTTTGAGCACGTCCGGCAGATCCTTCCCGATCATGATGAGCGTGCGGTCCTTGAACTCGTCGGTGAGGATGTGGGAGTGCGGCGGAATCTCGCTGCTGCGGGTGAGGACGACGCGCCAGGGCTGCCATTTGCCGCTGCCAATGCTGCCGTCGCGCAAGGTGAGCCGCGGGTTGTCTTTGCGGACGGTTTCCGCGCCAACGATGATGGCGTCCACGCGCATGCGCAGCCGTCGTCCGTGGGCGCGGGCGGCGTCATTCGTGATCCACTGGCTTTCACCGGCTGGCCGCGTGATGCGGCCGTCGAGGCTCTGTCCGGCCTTGGCGATGACGTACGGCATGCCGGTGGTGATCCATTTGGAAAAGGGGCGGATCAGTGCTGTGCATTCGGATTCCAGCACGCCGCCGATCACTTCAATGCCGGCGAGCAGAAAAATATCGCGGCAGCGTCCGGCATGCTGCGGATTGGGATCGTTCGCGCCATAGACGACGCGTTTGATGCCCGCGGCCTTGATCGCCTCCGTGCAGGGCGGCGTGCGGCCCTGCGTGCAGCAGGGTTCGAGCGTGACGTAAATCGTCGCGCCCGGCAGCAGCTTTGGATTGAACTGCCTGGCATCGCGGATCGCCTCCACCTCGGCATGCGCCTCGCCCGCTTTGCGATGATAACCCTGCCCGATGGCCTTGCCCTGCGCGACGATGACAGCTCCCACGGGTGGATTCGGACTGGTCAGGCCGACACCACGCTGCGCCTGATCGAGCGCGAGGTGCATCCAGCGCTGGTCAGAGGTGCTGTCTTTTTTGTCGGTGGGTGGCGGCATTGGAGAAAGGGCAAGAATAGACGGCCCAGCGAGAGAGAAGCAAGAATTCCGTCACGATGCGCCGGAGTTCTGACCATCGACAGGCCATCTTGCTCTGCGGTTATCCCATCTTGCGGTGTGCCCGGTGTGCTCTTCACGCCGGTAGATCACACAACTCGAGTCCAATCCACCAGCTTCAAATCAGGCACCCGCCGAAACTCACCCAGATTGCCAGTGGCAAGGCTGATGTCGTATGCCCGGCAGATGGCGGCGATCTTCAGGTCGTTGGGGCCGATGATTTCTCCTTTGGCTTCCAGATGATGGCGAATTTCCGCGTAGTGGTGGGCTGCGGCATCATCGAAAGGCAGCGAGTCATACGGGCTGAGCCAGAAATCGACGATGGCGCGGCGTCTGGCAGCATTTTCGTATTTGTGCGCCCCGTGCCAAAGCTCGGCTTTGATGATGGAGCAGGTGGCGATGTCGCCCGCCGATTGAGTGCGCCAGCGGTTAGTCAAAGCGGGATTGCGGCCCTTGATGAGCTGAATCCAGACATTGGTGTCGGGCATCACCATGGTCACCAGTCCTCGCGCTTTTCGGACACGCCTTGCTCTGGACGTTCAAACTCAGACCAATCCAGCGCGGAAGCCATTTCGAGGCATCGGGAGACGTGAGCTTCATGCTGCTGAACCTCCACAGCACGGCTGGCAGGCTCGCTGGCTTGAAAATCGACCACTTGAAGCACATCCCACACAAGGCGCTCCACCGACGCAGCTTTCGCAGGAGGCAGCGACTTCAGCTTCTGATCCAAACGCTCGGAGATCACAGACATGGGAAGTACTTAGCCTGCCGCCCGTTTTTTGGCAACACATGAGTTGCCCAGTGTCGCGGCGCACCGGATGGCAGACGGCATGATTTTGTGCTCGCCGCCTCGAACGGGCCGGGGTTACTCTGCCGCAGACGATGAAACTCTCCCAAAAAGCGCTGCTCTACCGCGAACTGGCCAAGCTGGTGGGGGCGGACTTTCATCTGGACCGCTCGATCCAACTGCTGCTCAACCAACGGCCCTCGCATGCGCGTCAGACCTGGCTGCTCGGCTTGCAACGCGGCCTTGGCGAGGGGAAGGGGATCACCGAGTCGCTGCGGACGCACTGCGAGGTGTTCACCGGCACGCTGGAGCTGGCCTTGATCGAGGCCGGGGAGCGCAGCGGGCGGCTCAGCGACGCGTTCAGCCATCTGGCGCGTTATTTTGAGGCATGGGACGTGGCCATGCGGCAGGCGCTGGGCGCGGTGATGTATCCCATGGTGCTCGCGCACCTCGGCATCGTGCTGCCGGAACTGCCGGCGCTGGTGACGGCGTCGATGGAGGGACAGAACCTCCCGTTGCGAGGTGTTTTCATGCCGCTGGCCGTGCTCTGGCTCATTTTGCTCTCGTCGTTTTTGCTGTGGCGCTGGCTCTCGCGGCGTGGGGCGGAGTCGGCGGTGATGGATGAATGGCTGGGGCGCATCCCGCTCATCGGCGGTGTGCGGCGGCATTGGGCGCTGGCGCGGTTCGCGCAGGTGTTTCATGCTTGCCTGCTGGCCTCGATGCGGATGACGGAGTGCATGCAACTGGCCGGGGCGGCCTCGCACAGCGGTCTGCTGCGACGCGCCTCGAAGGATGCGGCGCAGCGCATCGCCGCCGGTGAAACCATCGCCGGGGCGATGGCGGACGTGCATGGCTTTCCCATCGTCTTCGTGCATGGTGTCTCCACAGCGGAGGAGGCGGGCACCTTGGACCATGAGATGAACCGCTGGGCCGCCGCCGAAACCATTGAGGCCAACGACGCCGTGCAACGGGCGGCGCAGTGGCTGCCGAAGATCGGCTATGGCATTGTGGTGCTCTATGTGTCGTATCGCATCATCAGCATGATGAGCGGTTATTACGGCGGCATGCTGGAGCAGCTCGAAGCCCTTTGATTCGGGCCGGTTTGACCGGTCTGGTGAAATAAATCCCCGTTGGCGGGTGAAAGTGCTTTACGGCCCGTCTTGAATGCGCTTTCTGTTCGACCGAACAGCTTTTATTCACCACCGCACCCACTCACGACCATGGCCCGCTCCCCTTCCAAAGAATCCGCCGAAGCGACCCCGAAGACCGACAAGCTCGCCGAAGCCCGCGGCCGCAACCTCGATCTCGCCATTCAGCAGATCCAAAAAGACTACGGCGAAGGCGCCATCCTGCGCATGGGCGGCGAAGGCTTGAAGTCTGACATCAGCGTCATCCCCACCGGCAATCTCCTGATCGACCAGGCGCTCGGCACCGGAGGTTTCCCTCGCGGACGTGTGGTGGAGGTCTATGGCCCGGAATCCTCGGGTAAAACGACCCTCACCCTCACCGTCATCGCCCAGGCGCAGAAGACCGGCGGTCTCGCGGCCTTCATCGACGTGGAGCATGCGCTTGATCCTGCCTATGCCCGCCGTCTTGGTGTCAAAATGGACGAGCTGCTCGTCTCGCAGCCCAGCTCCGGTGAGGAAGCCCTGCGCATCTGCGAAACGCTCGTCCGCTCCAACGCGCTCGATGTCATCGTCATCGACTCCGTGGCCGCGCTGGTGACACGGCAGGAATTGGAAGGCGAGATCGGCGACTCCACCGTCGGCGCCCAGGCACGTCTGATGAGCGCCGCCTTGCGCAAACTCACCGCCATCATCGCCAAGGCGCGCACCTGCTGCATCTTCACCAACCAGATTCGTGAAAAGATCGGCGTCATGTTCGGCAACCCCGAAACCACCCCTGGCGGCAAGGCGCTCAAGTTCTACGCCAGCGTGCGCGTGGACATCCGCCGCATCGGTGCCATCAAAACAACCGACGGCACCGTCACCGGCAACCGCACCAAAGTGAAAGTGGTCAAAAACAAGCTCGCGCCGCCCTACACCGAGGCCGAGTTCGACATCATGTACAACGAGGGCATCTCGAATGTCGGTTCCCTGCTTGATCTCGCGATGGACTTCGAGATTCTGCAAAAACGCGGCTCCTGGATCAGCTACAAAGGCACCCAGCTCGCCCAGGGCCGTGATGCCGCCAAGGAAGTCCTCCGCAACGACACCACCGTCTATGCCGAGATCGAGGCCGCCGTGAAAGCCAGGCAGGCCGAGAAAGGCGCTGCCGCCGAGAAAGGCTCGTCGAAAGCCGCGCCGGCCGCAGAGGCTGAGGAGTGAGTAGATTTCTCACACTCCAGTGCTTGCGAGCGGCGCTGTAGCGCGGAATTCCGATTCCGCGACGCTGCCGACTCGGAATCGGAATTGCCTTCGGCTAATCAGTGGGTAGCACGGTTTCAACCAAGGATGCAGTTTGGCTGTCTGGATAAGGGAGCGCCTCTAATCTGTAATTTTCCAATGCTTTCAAAAGATGTCTGCTCGGCGCGGCTGAGTTGTAGATGCCACGGTCTTTCCAGGATAAGGTGTTGAGCCAGTTGGCGTTTTTTTCGATCAGATCGACCAATAGATCATGCTCAATGAGATACCACGAATCCTTGCATGGGAATGCCATGAAGAGGTTTTTTCCCCTATATTTTTTCTCGATGTTCAACCGTCCCTTCAACTGAACCTTCAAGGTGTTGTTGCCGTCGATGTGGTAGGCTAGAAAATCTGCTCCCTGCCAGTCATCCGCCAGCTTGATGCAATTAAAGCCGTAATCAGCCAAGATGGCGGCGACTTTTTGGAAGTTGTATATCTCACGCTGCCGTGAGTTGAGGTCTGTGTAGCGGATGTGTTTTAAAGTCATGGTTCAACATGACACCTATTTGCCCGCAAACCACCCCTTCGCGAGCGGACTCGTGGCAAAGAACTCCAGCAACTGCTTCGCCACTTTTTCACGGCCGCTGTTGCTGGGATGCACGCCGTCGCCGGAGAAGTCGTCTTTGACGTACTTCAAATCATCGAGCTTGCGGCCCTTCTCGCCTTCGGCCCAGAGATACGGGCCCCAGAGGAGCAGCGGTGACTTGGCGGAGGCGAGCGACTCGTCTCCGCTCAACTGCTTCTGGATGAGATGGCGCGCGGCGAAGGCGCTTTCATAGGCATACGGCTCGGGATTGAGGCCGCCGCTGGCATTGCC
Organism: Verrucomicrobiales bacterium; assembly: GCA_003506995.1. Taxonomy (GTDB): domain Bacteria; phylum Verrucomicrobiota; class Verrucomicrobiia; order Verrucomicrobiales; family Verrucomicrobiaceae; genus Prosthecobacter. The sequence goes on along the minus strand of DNXB01000441.1, from coordinate 4,697 downwards.
GGCCCAGATGCGGCTGCCGAGGTAGGCGATGCGCAGGTTCGGGAAACGCTTCCTGGCGTTGTGCAGCACGGTGGTGGTGTCGGCCTCAAGTTTGGCCAGGTGATCGCTCATGGAGCCGGTGGGGCCTTTGTTGGCGAGCTTGATCCACGCCACCTGCACCTGTTCGGGGCTGACGCCTGCGCGTTCGAGCCGGTTCATCGCCTCGCGCCACGGGCCGCCGTCGGCAGGAACCCACTCCGCCATCGCCTGGCCGCCCTGTGCGCAATCGACGATGGTCAGCTTGTCCGATTTGCGCGGGTCTTTGTCGGCGATCTGTTTGAAGAACGAAAACTCCTGCGTGGCGTTCGACATGCTGATGGAAACGAGCACGATCTTGCCGTTGTCGGACGGTTTGCCCTCGGCATCGAGCGGTTTGATCTGCGCGAGCGCATCGGCGGCGGCTTTCTGGAGCGCTTCGGGCGGTTCGTTGCTGCCTTTGCCATAGAGGCCGCCGTCTTCGCCTTCATACGTTTCATCGGAGGTCATGTCGGTGAGCGGCTTGAGCGATTCGGGAGCCTTGCGCTGGCCTGCGGCTCCTCCAGCGGGCCGGTTGCCGCCTTTGCGACGCAGCTCCTTGGCGCGGTCGAGGTATTTTTGGTCTGCCTCGGCCAGTTTTTCGCCACGCTGCTCGCGTTGGAAGAGCTGCTTGGCCTTGTCCCAGTCGATGGGCGTCTCCGTGGTCTGGCTAAACAACGAAACCGCGCTTATCAAGAGCGCGGCCAAGGTGGGCAGGAGGGCGATGGTCTTCATGGTGAGACGCTGCAACACCGCCGGAGCGATTTGGATGCGCTGCAAAAGCGTCATCCGGCTTTTCGTCTTGTGTTGCGCCCTCCAACCCGTCACGCTGAAAAATCTTGTCCCGCTTCTTGTCCCTGCTTCTCCCGCTGCTCAAGGACGGCTGGCTCTACAAGCTCCACTTTGCGGAGAAAGGCGTCACACATCTGCTGCAATGCCCCATGCCCGACAGCAGCCGCAAAAGCGATGCCGCCCAAGCGAACGCAGGCCGCGCTGAAACCGTGGCGTGAAGCTACGAGCGTCTTGATGGCGGACGCAGCTTCGGCTTCACCGGCTGCGACCTTCACGCGAACTGGGCCGAGGCCAATCAACGCCGCCTGCTGCTCAACGGAATTCTCTGGAGCGCGAAGCTCGACGTTGGATGACCTGCGCGGCTTCGGTGAGCTTTTGGACGATCTCAGGGTGTTGCGTGGAAACGTCCGTCGTTTCACTCACATCGGCCTGAAGGTCGAAAAGCTGCGGTTTCGGACTCAAATGCAGTTTCCAGCGGCCTTCGCGCATGGATTCGAGGCGCTTCAGGTTGAGGCCGTAGAGGGAGTAGAGCGTGGTGCGGCGGGATTTGGCCTGGGGATCGAGGAGGAGGTCAAGCTGGTCAAGGCCGTCAAGATTCGCGGGTGGTGTGGTTTCGACGAGGCGGGCGAAGGTGGGCAGCAGGTCGAGCGTGCTCACGAATTCCGTGCAGACGCGACTCGCGGGCACTTTGCCCGGCCACCACATGATGCAAGGCACGCGCAGGCCGCCCTCATAGACGGTGTGCTTCGTGCCACTGAGCGGTGCGGCGGTGCCGGGTGTTTTGCGCTCGGGGCCGTTGTCGCTGGTGAAAATGACGAGCGTTTTCTCCGCGAGGCCGAGGGAGCTGAGTTTGTCGAGGATCTGGCCGGTGCTGTCGTCGATTTCTTCGACGACATCTCCGTAGAGGCCGCGCTGCGACCTGCCTTTGAACTTCGGTGACGCGTCGAAAGGCAGATGCGGCATGGCGTGGCCGAGATAGAGAAAGAAGGGCTTTTCGCGATTGGCCTCGATGAATTTCAGCGCCTCGGCGGTGTAGAGGCCGGTCATCTCGGCGGGCACGGCGGGCCGTTTTTCGACGACGTCGCCACGCAGCACCGGCATGCCGCCTTCCTTTTCAAAGATAACCGTCTCGAAGTGGTCGAGGTTGTGCAGGACGCCGTAGTAGCTGTCGAAGCCTTGATCCATGGGCCGCATGCCTTTGACGAATCCGAGATGCCATTTGCCGATGCAGCCTGTGACATGGCCTGCCGCTTTGAAAACCTCTGCGAGGGTCGTTTCGCTGCCTGCGAGGCCGGTTTGTGCATCAGGACGAAGCACACCCGTCGCCAGGCCGACACGCCCCGGATATTTGCCCGTCATCAAGGCCGCGCGTGAGGGCGTGCAAAGCGCCGAGGTCACTGAGAAGTCCGTGAAGCGCGTGCCCTCCGCCGCCATGCGGTCGAGATGTGGCGTGCGGATGTCCTTGGCTCCGTAGCACGCGAGATCGCCATAGCCGAGGTCGTCGCAGTTGATGAGGATGACGCTCGGCGGAGCCGAGAATGACGAATGTAAAATGAGGAATGACGAAAGTATGAACCAGACGGGTTTCATGATTCCGTTGTAACGACCTGAGGTGTGCCGACTTGCGCGATCTGCACGCAAGGAATTGCACAAGCCTGAATGCGGCACAGTGTGCGGCTCACATGAAGGGTCTCATCTCCGTCCTCGCCTCGATCATGCAGGATCGTGCCAGCCGCGCCAATCTGAAGGCGCTGCTGAATCTGCTGCTGGTCTTGTTCGGCCTGATCACCGCGTTCAGCGTGCTGTTTCATGTGCTGATGCTGATGGAGGGCCAGCAGCACTCGTGGATGACCGGCTTTTACTGGACCTTCACGGTCATGACCACGCTCGGCTTTGGTGACATCACCTTCGCCGGGGATCTGGGGCGGCTGTTTTCCATCGTGGTGCTGGTGACCGGGGTCATCTTCCTGCTGGTGCTGCTGCCCTTCACCTTCATCGAGTTTTTCTACGCGCCGTGGATGCGCGCCCAGGCGATGGCCAAAGCGCCGCGTGAGCTGCCGAAGGACACGCGGGATCATGTGTTGCTGACCTGTTACGATGCCGTGGCCTCCACGCTGATCCCGATGCTGGAGAAATACGGTCATTCCTACATGGTGCTGTGCCCCACCGTGGCGGAGGCGCTGGCGCTCGATGAACGCGGCATCCGCGCGGCCGTGGGGGATCTGGACGACCCGGAAACGTATCGCAAAATGCGCATCGAGCAGGCGGCGATGCTCGTCACCACGCGTGGCGACATGGTGAACGCGAGCGTGACCTTCACCGCGCGTGAGCTGGCGCCGCATCTGCCCATCGTGGCCTCGGCGCAGAGCAATGCCTCACGCGATGTTTTGGAGCTGGCCGGCGCCACGCAGGTGCTGCGGCTGGAGGAAATGATGGGCAGCACGCTGGCCCGGCGCGTGAGCATTCGCGACTCCGACGCGCATGTGATCGGCAATCTCGACGGCCTGCTCATCGCCGAGGCGGCGGCGGCGGGCACGCCGCTGGTGGGCGGCACGCTGGCCTCCAGCCAGATCCGCACGCGCACCGGCATCAGCGTCATCGGCACCTGGAATCACGGCGCGCTGGAGCCCGCCGAGGCGCGGCAGCCGATCACGGATCAAACGTTGTTCGTCGTGGCCGGCACGCGGGAGCAGTTGGACCGCTTCAACGCCACCTTCTCGACAACGGCGACCGAGAAGCCGCGCGTGCTGATCATCGGCGGCGGCAAGGTCGGACGCGCCACCTACCGTGCGCTGCGCGAGCTCGACATCTGCACCACCACGATCATCGAAAAAACGGCCGAACTCGTCAAATCCATCCCCGAGGCCGTGATCGGCGACGCCACGGAGATGGAGGTGCTCAAGCTGGCCGCCGCGCGCTCCGCCACCACCCTCATCATCACCACGCATGATGATGACACCAATGTGGCGCTGACCATTTTCTTCCGCCGCCTGCGCAGCAACTGGCAGATTCTCACGCGCAGCACGCTGGACCGCAACGTGTCCACGCTGCTGCGCGCCGGGGCCGATCTGGTGCTGTCCTACGCCTCCATGGGCGCGAACACGATTCTCAATGTGCTGCGCGGCGCCGAGCACCTGCTGCTGGCGGAGGGCGTGAACGTCTTTCCCGTCGCCATTCCCGCCGCCATGGCCGGGCGCAAGCTGTTCGACCTGGACCTGCGCTCGCTCACCGGCTGCACCGTGATCGCGGTGGAAGACCAGGGCCGCCGTGTGGTCAATCCGCCGGCGGATTACCAACTGCCCGCCACCGGCCGCATGTTCCTCATCGGCACCATTGCCGCCGAGGATCAGTTCCTCAGAATCTTCCAACCCAACGTGAATCCGGCCAAGAAACGCCGCAGGTGATCACACCAGCATCGCCTTGATCACATGGCCTTCCACGTTCGTGAGGCGGCGTTGGAAGCCGTTGTGCTCGAAGGTGAGGCGCTCGTGATCGAGGCCGAGGAGGTGGAGGATGGTGGCGTTGAAGTCGTAGAGCGGATGAATGTCCTTCACGGCTTTCTGGCCGAGTTCATCGCACTCGCCGGTGCTGACACCGGGTTTGACGCCCGCGCCGGTCATCCAGCAGGTGAAGCCGTCGGGATTGTGATCGCGGCCCTTCGCGCCTTTTTGGAAGAAGGGCATCCGCCCAAACTCGGTACACCACACGACGAGCGTGTCTTGAAGCAGGCCGCGCTGCTTGAGATCGCGGATCAAGGCGGCGGCGGGTTGATCGAGGATGGAGGCATGCACGTCGTACTGCGCCCGGAGATCGCTGTGGCCGTCCCAGTTGAGTTTGCCGCCGCTGGCATA
>DNXB01000103.1 GCA_003506995.1 Verrucomicrobiales bacterium | reverse complement strand
AGACATGTCCCGCAATGCTCGAACCGTCATCAGCATCGCCCAGTTGCCATTGTAACCAAACATTTCTTGCGGCGGGCATTTGCCGTCAATCCTTCAGCCCGGCCCGCCGCAAGCCATCGAGCAGCAAATCGAGCATGCCATGATCGGCAAAGCCCGATGTGACCTTGATTTCCTCGATGGTCACGGCAGGGTGCATCGAATACATCGCTTCGATCTGGCGGCGCGCCTCCTTGCTATGGTGGAGATGTGCATGGGCGGCCGCCAGGTGGGCGTGAGTGCGGTAGCTGTTCCAGTTGCTGCTTTCGATCGCGCGTATCGCTGCGTGAAACTCGCCGAGATAAAACAGGATCTTGCCGCGCACATACTGCATCCACACTGGCGGATAGGGATCGCGGGCCAAGGTGGACGTGACGACGGCAAGCGCTTCGGCCAGCAGGCCCTTGTTCAGCAGCAGATGCGCATAGTGGCCCTGGATGTGGACGTCCAGGGGATTGAGGGACATGGCGCGCTGAAAATGACTCTCGGAGAGGTCGTACAGCAGCATGTAGTTGAGCGTGGCACCCGCCGCGTGGTGACTCATCGGCTCGTTGATGTCACGGCGCAGCGCCTCCTCGGCGCTGGCATGTGCCTGCACCAGCTTTTCGAGCGCACCCGTTTTCCAGAACTGACCGAGAAAGCCGAAAGCACACCACGCATGGGCCAGGGCGAAGCCCGGATCGATTTCCACCGCCTTTGCGAAGAACGGCTCGGCCTGCCACTCCTTGCCGGCATTGCAAAGCTCACGGCCCTTGAGGAAATGGTCATAGGCTGACCAGCTGTGGGCCGCCTTTCGGCTGGCAAGTGTTGCGCCAGCACTCACCAGCCGGCTGCCCAGCGCCGTCACGATCCGCACGGCGACATCCTCGATAACCGCCAGAACGTCGGTCGCCGGGCGGTCATAACGTTCGCTCCACAGCACGGCGGCGGACGCACCGTCGATCAGCTGGCAAGACACGACGAGTCTCGTGTCGCTGGCCCGGGCCGCACCCCTGACGATGAAATGCGCGCCCATCTCCCTCATTATCTCGCCGCCATCGCCATTCGCAGCTTTATGCACCGCGGGATTGTGGGACACCACTCGCACATCGCTGAAGCGCCCCAGCAGGCTGATGAGATCCTCGGTTATTCCATCGCTGAGATATTGCCGCGAGGCATCCGCGGAAAGATTGACGAAGGGAAGGACGGCGACCGCTGCCTTGATGGCCTGTCTGGCCGCTTCCGGCCCGGACGGGTTGCCCTGGCCGAGCAGATTGGTGCGCAGGGCTTCGAGTTCCCTTCCCGGCGCGACACCGAGTTCGGCCTTGAGCACGTCACGCGCGGCGACATAGGCTGCAAGTGCCTGCGCCCGGTCGCCTGACTCCGCATAAGCCTGCATCAATGCGACGTGGGATGCTTCACGCAGCGGGTCGAGCGCTACGAGACGCTTGCCAAGCGCAATGCGGGCATCGCCACTTTCGAGTGGCATGAGCCGGACGATCGCCTGCTGCAGCATCTCGCACAACCTTGCGCGCTCGCCTGCCAGCCAGTCCGCAAAGGCCTCCTCGTGTATCGCGGAGTCGGCCAGCAATTCGCCGGTCCACAGCTCCACTGCATGGCGCAATTCGTGTTGACCCGCTGCCGACGCGAGACGGATGAAGTCGCTGACGTCGCTTGTCGTGTCGTGCAGCTGCACGCGTTCATCGTCACTGGCGAGCACGCCCTCTCCCAGCTCCTTCCGCAGGACAGTGAGCGTCTGCCGCAAGCTGCTGCGCGCCTGGGTTTCGCCATGATCACTCCACAGGAGAAAGGCCAGGCGCTCACGCGTGACGCTTTGCCCGGGCGCCAGCGCAAGGATTGCGAGCAGTCCCCGGCCCTTGCGCGTCGCCAACTCAATAGAACCTCCGGCCATGCCCGCGGCCGAAAACTCACCGAGCAACCTGAGCCTCAGCTGCCCCATCAGTCGAACTCCCGGCCCCCCGACGAGGATAGCTGATGCTTCCAGGCAGCAGCTGGCCGACAAGATCAATACGCCTCACTTCGCCGCTGAAACTCTACAGTTTGCACCGGGCGACACAGGCCGGCCATGACAATGCCGGGGAAATCAAACTAAGGATAATATCAAATTACTTCTCTTTACGACATTGCAGGAAGCGTGCATTCGCCACGCCAGGGACAACCAAGGGTGAAGTGCACTGCTCGTCCGAGAACACCTCGCGGGGCGCTTTGCTGTATTTGACGGGCTTCACAGCCGGATTGACGCTGATTTGGCGAACGCATCACGTTCTGATGTCATGGTTTGACTAAGGTTCTTCCTCCTTCAGCAAGGAGGGACCCATGAACAGCGTCACCGGTGCTCATCCCTGCCCCTCCGCTTAAGGAAGTCAAACCACAGTCATATAGAGGATAACTGCCATGAAGATCTTCATCATCGCTGCTCTTGCTGCCTTGACCATGTCTTCCTTCGCGACCTACTCACACGCAGAGTGCAGCAACCAGACAGGTCCGAAGGGAAGCTATGATAATTGCCCTCATCATCCCCGCTGAAGTCCGGCAGCAGTCAGGAAGCATAATGCTCCACAGGATGGAATGCATATTATTGTTTGATGTGCCGCGGCTCATGACCGGTGGAGAATAGGGACAGTTGCATTGCCATGCACAAACTGTGATCCATCAACAGGATGATGTTCATCCGGCCCGGATTTGGGAAGCTGTGGTTTCTTCACTGCAGTCTCGTCGAGAAGGACTGGATGAATATCCACAAGATGCACGGTTGGCGCCCGGCGTGCTGGCCGAGCCCTGACATGAACAAAATGCTTTACGCTTTCTGTCAAGCAGGAACTGCTATATGCAATC
>DNXB01000543.1 GCA_003506995.1 Verrucomicrobiales bacterium | reverse complement strand
GAAACGGCTCGGGCATACGTCGTTTCATGGCCTCAGGAATGTCCGGCCGCATGAACACCTGGTCGGAGGGCTGGCCTGTTTCCGGCAGGTGATGCCAGCGCATGATGGTGGGGGAGGCCAGCCACAACTCGTCCTTCTCACGATCCCAATAGATGATGAACAGCTCGTTCTGGATCGCCAGCGGCGCGAAGACGATCATTCCCTGGGCACCGTCCGCAAGGCTGTCTTTCAACGTGTAGCTGCGCATGTTTGACGTGCCGTCTTTTCCGACCAGCGGACGAAAACCGACAACGAGTGTGAACCGCCGGTTCAGCGACCGTGTGCCAGAGGAGATGAGAAAACGCGGATCATCGGTGACAAAGGCAGGAACTCCCGTCACGGGCGTTTTCCGCTCCTGTTCGAGCCCCTTTTCCAGCATGGCGATCTGCTCCTCCACCGCCTTCATCTGCGGATGCTGCGGGCCAAGAGTCTTGCCGAGCATCTCCTTGTGCTGGCGATGGTTCAGCAACTCATCCTGAAGTCGCTGCTCCCAAGCCGTGGGAGATGGCTTGAGTGATGTCTCCTGGGTTGACTGAGATTTCTGCACCGCATGGGCGGCTGGCTTCACCTCGGAATCCACCCGCTGCACCTGTCGATAACTGAACCAGAGCGTGAGCATGAGCGCGGTCAAGACCAGCAGCAGGCCCAGAAGAATGATCGCCGCCACCGTGCATCCCCCGCGCTCTGATTTGAAGGCGGAACGGAGCATCCAGAAAACGCCAACAACGATGACGGTGGTCACGCCAAGCCCTGCGATCAGTGCAAACAATGGAAAGCCAACCGTCCTGACAGGCACGACCATGGTCGTCACACCGGGCCCGGTTGCCTGGATCACCGGCACGTCCAGCAGCACGGGTTCGCCGACGAGACGGCAAAGCTGGATCGTGGCCCCACGCTCGGTTTTGGCGGAGTTCAGTGCCGTGGCGAGCAGTTCGTCGCGCAGTTGGAGGTAGTCGCCCGTGATTTCACGCATGGCCTGGGCGCCGCCGGTTTTCAGCGTGATGCGCACACGGCCGGCATCGAGCCTGGTGAGCTCGATCTGCGCTGTCACCTCGTGCAGTTGGGTTTTCGCATTGCGTTGCAGGGATCCGGTTTGCGTGCCAGAAGCATCGCTCAAGCGCACCACCCCCGCCTGGCTCGCGCTGAGGTGCCAGAACGCCTGGAGGCTCGCATCATTCCAATTACGCTGCCCGTGGAGGCTGACCCACTGCGGATGAGCGGCGGTCACCATCTCCGTGAAATCAAGGCTGGCGCGGTGCATGACGCCGCTGGCATCCTGGATCTCGAAGACCGTGGCGTTGTGCGTCCGCCCGCGCACGACACGCATGGGGCCGATGGGACGCAGGTTCTTTGAGGCATCGCGGGCCAGTTCCTCCGTGGGCAGCACAAAACGAAGCTGCCAGGTGTGCAGGCCGGGCTGAAACACGCGCCAGGGCAGGTTGCCGTTGGGTGTGCCCGCCAGCACGAGCGTGCTGGTGCCGGTGTTGAGCTCGACATCCTCACGCTTGGGCTGTGATCCGGCGGGGGGCTCGACGCCGGTCATCATGGCCCGCATTTCAACCGGCGCACCCATCACCGCGTGCTGGATTTCCACTGCGCACACATTCTTCTCCACGGCGACGGGCAGCAGTGTGATGCGGTCCACCACGCGCGTCGGATCGCCGGTCGTCAGGCTCCAATAATCGCGCCAGTGCATGCCGATCATCATCAGCGCCCATGCGCACAACACGCCCGCCACGCCCATGCGAAGAACTCGTTTGCCGGGCCTTTGACGAGGGAAAAGGGGGATCGCACCGGCGGTGAGCAGGACGCCGGCGATCAGATAAAAAACAGCGATGCGTTGCTGCTCCGTGCCCTGCTTGAGCACTGCGGCCTGATTCAGCGCAAACTCCGCCTGCTGGGCCTTGATTTGCAGCGCCTGCCACTCGCGGCTCAGCTTCTCGGCTTCAAGGGTGTTTTGCGCTCTTCGTGCGGCGGCCATTTGGTTGTACTTGGCCGCCACCTCGGTTTTGGAGACTGTGAGCAGTTGCTCCGCCCGGCGACGCGCATCGAGATGTTTACGGGCGCTTTGCGTGAGGCCGAAATCATCCACGATCTCGTTCAACACCGGCGCGCCCAGCAGCATGACCAGGCCAAGCACCATGCCGAGCACTCCAAGCCACTTCCGGGGTCGTGGAGGCGATGCCGGTGGGGCTTCCATCGCAGGCTTCGCTGGCGGCGCGGCCACGACTTCGGCCAGTTGCGTGCGAAACTCCGCCGCTGTCGCAAAACGCATCTCCGGCTTCGTTTCCAGCGCGCGCAGCACGATCTCATCCAGGCGCACGTCGATCTGCACACGCTTCGACGGCGGCTCGAGATTTTGCTTCGGCAGTTCGCCCGTCAGCAGCTCATAGAGCACCACGCCGAGCGAGTAGATGTCCGCGCGATGATCCACATGGCGCGGATCGTTCTGCTGCTCCGGTGCGGCATACGTTGGCGTGCCAAAAGGCTGGGACAATGACTCGCCGCCGCCCTCAGTGACGGCACCGATCATCTTCGCGATCCCAAAATCCGCGATCTTCACACGCCCTGCTTTGTCCATCAGCAGGTTCTCCGGCTTGATGTCCCGATGCACGATGCCGTGCTCGTGCGCGTATTGCAGCGCCTCGCAGACTGGTGGCACGATGGCCAGCGCCTGCTCAGGCGTGAAACGGCCCGCATTCATCGCCTGCCGCAGATTCACCCCATCGACAAACTCCATCAGCAGGAAGTAGAAGCCGCCTGCCTGGCCGAAGTCGTGAATCGTGACGATGTGTGGATGATTCAGCGCCGCGAGCGCCTGCGCCTCCTTTTCAAACCGTGTGGCAAATTTCGCATCGTCCGCACGCTCCGGCGCGAGCAGCTTCAACGCCACGAGACGGTTCAGCGACTTCTGCCGAGCTTTATAGACCACGCCCATGCCGCCACGACCAAGGCACTCCAGAATTTCGAGCTGCGGAAAATGCGGAGCCAGTTCTTCCGGCGTTAACGGCGTTTGCGCAGCTATCGGCGAGGCATCCGGCGGCATCGTTTCAGTCGCGAAGTTCAATGCAGCCAGGCAACGCGGGCACAAACCTTGCGGCGCGTCACTCGGCAGTTCGTAGCCGCATTTGGGGCATGGGGTGGATTCGGAATTCATCGCTTCCACGAGTAGTTCAGGGATTTCGGGAGCTTGTTACAAGCGATTTCCCATCAAACTCCGCCTAGCACCGCCACGATGTGCCTCATCTCAGTTTCCACATCCTCACCTTCCGCCAGCGTGGCGGCGATGTTTTCGCGAAACAGCTCGCGGAAGCGCTTTCGCAGCCGATGCACCGCCACACGCGCCGCGCCCTCGCTGGAGCCGGTTTTTGCCGCCAGTTCCGCATACGAAATGCTGCCGCGATCCAGCGTGAGGCAATGCTTCATGGCCTGAAAATCGTCTGCCTTGCCTGCGTCGATGAATTCAGCCTCCAAAGCTGCCAACGCTTGCTCCAGCAGCGTCATGGCCCAGCGCCGCTCAAACATCGCAACCGGGGCGAGTTCAGGCTCGCAGGCAAACCGGCGTTCCGCATCTTCCGCGTCGAGTGGCACATGCGTGATATGCCCGCCGCGTTTGTGTGAGGCATTTTTGTGCCACTCGTTGATGAGGAAGCGCTTCATCGCCACGAGCAGGAAGGTGCGAAAGCGTCCGTGCTCAGGCCCGGCGGCACGCAGCCAGTCCTTTTCCAGCAATCGCGCAAAGAACTCCTGCGTCAGATCCTGCGCGTCATGCGGCGCATGCCCGTCACGCCGCACATACGCGTAGAGCGGATACCAGTAGGCGCGGCACAGCACCTCCATCGCCTGCTGCGAGTCCTCATGCTTCGCCGCCAGCACGATCGACCAGCGCGTGGTCACGAAAAGCGGTGAATGCGGCTCGTTGGCAGGCATGGTTGGCGGCGTTTCTTCAAGAAACACGGCCAGTTGTTACACGAAATCACGCCAACTGCCACGGTCCGCGCATCGGACGTGTCAGCATGGCGGCGGCTTCGGCGTCATCCATGATTTGCTCCTTCGCCGGGTCCCAGTGGAGTTTTTCGCGATGCAGGCGCAGGCCGATGTTCGCCAGATGCGCGATGGTGATGCTGCGGTGCGCATACTCGATGGGCGCGGCGGGCTTCACGCCGTCGCGGATGGCGTCGATGTAGTTGCGGAAGTGATCCTTGCTCTCGTAGAGGCGCGCATCGCCTTCGCCGAGCGGTTTGCGGAGCGAATCGGGTTTGATCTCGAGTTTGCCACGCGTGCAGAGCACGCTGCCGTCCTCGCCTTCAAAGGAGATGCCAGAGCCGAAGTCCTGCTTGTCCATGACGCGCACCGTGGTGCCATCGGCGTAGCGGTAGGCGAAGGAGTATTTCGGCGTGGTGGTGTAGAGGCTGCCGGGCGCGGGCCATTCGGCCTTCAGATCAAAGAACTCCACCGGGCCGCTTTCATCCTGGCCGAGCGCCCATTGCACGATGTCGAGGTGATGCGCGCCGAAGTCGGTGATGTTGCCGCCGGAGTAATCGTAGAACCAGCGCCAGTTCGAGTGCAGCCGCGCCGGGCAAAACGGCGCTTCGGGCGCAGGACCGAGCCACATTTCATAATTCAGACCCTCCGGCACGGGCGCTGGCTCCGTTTGTGACGCGTGGCCGTTGTTGTCGCGATTGTCGCTCGCCAGGCCGACTCGGATTTGCTTCAGCCTGCCGATCTTGCCGTTGCGGACGTATTCGCAGGCCATGCGGAAGTGAATGTCGCTGCGCTGCTGGCTGCCGGTCTGCCATACCACGCCGCTTTGCCGCACGACATCGCTCATGAATCGGCCTTGTGCGATGGTGAGGCTCAGCGGCTTCTCGCAGTAGATGTGTTTCTTCGCCCGTGCGGCCGCGACGGCCTGCAAGGCATGCCAGTGATCCGGCGTGGCGATTTGCACGGCATCGACATCGCTCCGGGCCAGCACCTCGCGGAAATCCTCATGCATGGCGCAACCCTTCGTGCCGTAGGTTTGATCCACGAGCCGCTTCGCAGGTTCACGGCCCAGCGTGCCGGCTTTTTTGATGATGCCTTTGTTGTAACGGTCCGATTCGCGCTCCACATCGCACACGGCGATGACCTGCACACGCTCGTCCTGGAGGAAATTCTTCACCACGTCCGTCCCACGACCGCCGCAGCCGATCAGCGCCAGCGTCGTGCGATTTGAGGGTGCCACCGCGCCGTCTTTGCCCAGAGCCGAGGAGGGAATGATGGTTGGGAAGCCCAGTGCCGCGCCTGCGGCGGCAGAGCATTGCTGGAGGAAATGGCGGCGGGAGCGGGTGGCTGGGGCATTCATCACCTCGCATCAACGACACAACTCCCCCGCTTTGATCACTGCAAGCATCTCAAAAATAGTCTTGACGACACTCGGCAAAATGCGGCAGTCTGGTCGCGTTAAAGCAACCTACGCGCTTATGAAAACACACCTCATCACCTCCCTCTGCGTGCTTGCGGCCACCGCCGTGCTTTCCGCACATGAGTTCACAGACCTTCAGGGCCGCAAACTCGACGCGGAGATTGTCTCGGCCTCCGCCGGCCAGGTCACGCTCAAACGAAACGCCGACGGGCGGATGTTCAGCAATGTTCCCGCCAACAGTTTCTCCGAGGCGGATCAGAAGTTCATCGCTGACTGGGCCGCCGCGAACATCAACTACAACCTGGAGGTCAGCTACACGAAGAAGAAGCTCAGTGAGACAAAGAAGAGGATGAACAACACCACTTATGAGCAGGAGGTCTGGGTTTATAAGATCAACGTCAAAAACCGCCTGCCCGTCGCCCTGAGCGACCTACGGGTTGATTACTGGTGTTTCCGCCGCGAGGATGGAGGGAAGGGCAAGGGCGCGGCGCGGCTCGAAACCTCCGGCACCACCACCATTCCATTCCTGGCGGGGTCTGGCAGTGTGAGTGTGGACACTTCCGAGATCATCTTGAACAAGCAGAAGCTGGATGCCGGTTTTTATTACACGAACGGGGCCAGGGACATTCAGGCGGACGGCATGGGCGGACTCGCGGTGCGCATTTTCGACAAGGCCGGCAAAGAGGCGCATAGCTGGGCCACCAAGGACGATCTTCTGGCGGCCGCTGTTGGCAGGCCGAAGGCCGCTGGTTCCAATTCAGAGAGCGGGTCCAAACCCAAATAGATCGTGCATCTGCTTGAACTACAGCGTGACGCACGCTGATATGCCGCGCCGGGCCTCACCGCCCGGCGCTTTCTTTTGCACTCCGCCAAACGAGCTGCCTCACGTCTGAACAAACCGCCGCCATCGCGCGCGCGGGGGGATGCGCTCGGCCTCGTCGATCTGGTCTTGTCGAAGAAGGAGTTCAAGACACGCGCCACGCTTGATCATGTGGCTCCGCAGGCCTTTGGCTTCGCGGCGGCGCTGCTGGTGCGCCGCACGGAGAAAACAAAACGCCGCGTGTGGGTGCTCTGCCGGGATGTCAAAATGCAGGACCATGTGCATGCCGAGCTGGGCGTGTGGCAGTGCCCGGCGCTGTATTTTCCACGTCTTGGCCAGCTCATGGATGGAGCGCTGGCTGATCCTGAGCTGCTGGCGGAACGCACGGCGGTGCTCAGCCGCATGCTGGAGGGCGATTCGCCCGTCATGGTGCTCTGCGCGGACAGTCTCGACGAGCCAGCGCCCGACCTGGCGGCGATCACTGAGCAAAAACGCATGCTTCAGACCGGCGCGAAACTGGATGTCGAGGAATTGCTCAAAGAACTCAGCGAGGCAGGTTACGAGCGCGTGCCCGTCGTGACGGAGCGCGGCCAGTTTGCGAGACGCGGCGGCATCGTGGACTTTTTCTCCTGGCAGGCGGAGGAACCGCTGCGCCTGGAGTTTTTCGATGACGAGCTGGAGTCCATCCGCGCGTTTGATCTGCACAATCAGTCGTCGATTCGTCGTCTCGACAGCGCAGGTGTCATCCTGCGCATGAACGACGGTTCCGATGAAACCGGGGTCGTCCGCGATCATCTGCGAAAGGATGACTTCATCATCCAAATTGAAGGTTCTCCCACAGATTCAGAGAACCCACAGATTGAGCCTGAAATCTGCGGGTTTTCTGAATCTGCGGGAAACACAGGACAACCATCCATCCACGCCCGCATCCTCAGCGGCGCTGCCGAGGTGGAAGGGTTCGAAGATTTCTCCGCCGCGATTCATGAGAATCCGCTCGGGGTCTTCGATGCGTCGGATTTCGTGCTGCATGAGGCAAGGCGTGAGTTTTTTGCCCGCCAGATCGCCGAATGGCACGAGGGCGGCTGGCGCACGGTCATCTTCTTTCACAACGAGGCGGAGCGGGAGCGCTTCGCGGAGTTGCAGAGCAAACTGCCATCGTCGGTGGAGACGAAACTGGGCCTGCTCTATCGCGGGTTCACGGTTCCGGCGGCGAAACTGGCGGTTTTGACCGGCGCGGAGATTTTTGG
>DNXB01000570.1 GCA_003506995.1 Verrucomicrobiales bacterium | reverse complement strand
TCGCCTTCACCAAGACCTTCGCCATCGGTGCCAGCGTCATCCTCGCGCTCACCGTCGTGCCGCTCATCTGCTACTTCCTGTTCCAGCCGGTGAAGTGGTCACGCCGCACCGTGTGGAAAATCGCTCTCAGCATGGGCATCGCCTCCGTGTTCGCCACGCACGCCATTTTCATGTGGGCGCTGGCGGGTTCGCATTACAGCGGCTGGCCGATGTCCATCGTCGTCGGCGTCATTGTCATGCTGGCCGTGGTGCGCATGACGCGCGAGCGCTTCCTGCCGATGGAGGAGAATCCGGTTTCACGTGGCATCTCCCGCGTCTATGTGCCCGCCCTGCGCTGGGTGCTCGACAACAAGAAAAAGTTCATGATCGCCCCAGCGGTGATCTTCTTTATAGGGATGAGCATCTGGCTCGGCGTCGGCGTGACCTTGAAGCCGGTCGAGTGGATCGCCAACCTCGGCGCGGCCGAGCCGCGCGTGCAATTGGGCGAGCTGCGCTGGCAAAAAATCCGCCACGGCGACGAACCGCCCAGCCGCCGCATGCTCTGGCGCAAACAAAGCGAGGCCGATGCACACAACGAATCCAAGGGCGGGCTCGCTGTCGTTTCGGAAACTCGCATCGTGCCCGGCATCGGGCGCGAGTTCATGCCGCCACTGGATGAAGGATCGTTCCTCTACATGCCCTCGCTGCTGCCGCAGGGCGGACTCGGCCCCGCCATCGAGGTGAATGCGAAGCAGGACATGGCCATCGCCACCGTGCCCGAAGTGGAAAGCGTCGTCGGCAAGCTCGGCCGAGCTGAGACCGCGCTCGATCCCGCGCCCATCGGCATGATGGAGAGCATCATCATTCTGAAGCCCGAGGACGAATGGAGACAAATTCCGGTGAAACGGTGGTTTTCAAACTGGCCCGGCTGGCTCAAGGCACCACTGGCGTGGATCGCGCCGGAGCATCGGCAGATCACGAAAAACGAGATTCTCACCGAGTTGCAGGAAAAGACCGCCATCCCCGGCGTGCTGCCGACTTTTCTTCAGCCGATCCAAACGCGCCTCATCATGCTCCAGACCGGCTTCCGCGCCATGATGGGCGTGAAGATCTACGGAGGCGACCTCGGTGAGATCGAACGCATCGGCCTCCAGATCGAAGCGCTGCTCAAGGAAGTGCCCGGTGCCACCGACATCATCGCCGACCGCATCGTCGGAAAGCCTTATCTCGAATTCCACATCGACCGCGACCGCATCGCCCGTTACGGCGTCAACATTCGCGACGTGCAGGACGTGATCGAGATCGCCATCGGCGGCATGAACCTCATGGAATCCGTCGAAGGCCGCGAGCGCTACCCCATCCGTGTGCGCTATCTGCGCGAGTTCCGCGAGGACATCCCCGAGCTGGAGAAAATCCTCGTCCCCACCAGCAGCGGCGCGCAGATCCCGCTCGCGCAGGTTGTCACCATCAAGAGCGTGCTCGGTCCGCAGGAGATCAAAGGGGAGCGCGGCCTGCTCGTCGGCTACGTCACCATGAACACGCGCGACCGCGATGAAGTCAGCGTCGTGGAAGATGCCGAGAAGCTCTTGCAGGCCGCCTTGAAGGATGGCCGCCTCAAGCTCCCCGCCGGCTACTACTGGGAATGGAGCGGCCAGTTTGAGAACCAGGTGCGCGCCACCAAGCGCATGCAGATCCTTGTGCCCATCTGTCTGGCCACCATGTTTGTCATGCTCTATCTCGGGTTCAGCCGGTGGTGGATCGCTCCCATCATCTTCCTCGGCGTGCTGGTTTCAGCATCGGGTGGATTCATCATGCTCGCGTTATGGGGAGTCAATTTGTCCGTCGCGGTATGGGTGGGATTCCTTGTCCTTTTTGGAGTCGTCGATGACGATGGCGTGGTGATGTCCACCTATCTTGAGGACGTGTTCAAAGACCGGCAGTTCAGCTCCAACACAGAAATCCGTGAGGCGGTGCTGGATGCCGGGCTTAAACGCATTCGTCCCGCCCTGATGACCACTGCCACCACCGTCTTCGGCCTGCTGCCCATCTTTTGGGCCACCGGGCGCGGTGCGGATGTCATGCTGCCCATGGCCATCCCATCCATGGGAGGCATGGCTGTGAGCCTCATCACTCTTTTCATCGTGCCCTGCCTGTTCTCCGCCGTTGAGGAGTGGAAATGGCAGCGCAAGCAGCGGCTCTCTCCGGGAGGAGTCGCCGCATGACTGCGGCACAACCACCGGGCAAAGCCTGGCACAGCCTGTCTGCCGAGGAAGTGCTGGCCCAACTTGGCTCCGCAGCGACCGGACTCTCGGCGCAGGAGGCCGCGCAACGTCTCACCGCCAACGGCCCGAACGAACTGAAGGAAGGAAAGCGCGTCAGCCCATGGCAGATTTTCCTCGGGCAGTTCAAGAGCCTCATCGTGTGGATTCTCATCTCCGCGGGCATCATCTCCGGCGTGCTCGGTGAGATGGTCGATGCCATCGCCATTCTCGCCATCGTCATGCTGAACGCGGTCATCGGTTTTTATCAGGAGTTC
The DNA here is from genome assembly GCA_003506995.1 of Verrucomicrobiales bacterium. Taxonomy (GTDB): domain Bacteria; phylum Verrucomicrobiota; class Verrucomicrobiia; order Verrucomicrobiales; family Verrucomicrobiaceae; genus Prosthecobacter. The sequence continues at coordinate 499 of DNXB01000570.1, read as the reverse complement.
AAAGCGGAGAACTCCATCGCCGCGCTCAAGAAAATGGCCGCGCCGCAGGCGAAGGTGTGGCGCGATGGCGCGATCAAGGCCGTGCCTGCGGCGGAGATCGTGACCGGGGATGTCATGGAACTCGAAGCGGGCGATCTCGTCGCCGCCGACGCGCGCCTGCTGTCTGCCGCGTCCTTCAAATGCGTGGAGTCGGCGCTCACAGGCGAATCCGAAGCCGTCGAGAAACACGCCATCACGCTCGGCCAGGCCGATGTGCCACTAGGGGACCGCGAGAACATGATCTTCATGGGCACCAGCGTGGTCGCTGGCAGCGGTCGGGCCGTGGCCGTCGCCACAGCGATGCAGACCGAGATGGGGCACATCGCCGGCCTGCTCGAAGAAGCCGGGACCGATGAAGACACGCCGCTTCAGCAAAAGCTCACTTCGTTTGGCCGCATCCTGGTGTGGGTCTCGCTCGGCATCGTCGCGCTTCTCTTTGTGCTCGGCCTGCTGCGTGGCA
>DNXB01000565.1 GCA_003506995.1 Verrucomicrobiales bacterium | reverse complement strand
CGCACTGGCGGCGGTGGGATCGACGGTGATGCTGGCGCTGGAGCTGGTGGCTGGCAGATCGGCGGCGGCGAGGCCGAGGCGCTGCATTTCGTTTTTGCGCCAGGCGATTTCCTCCAGCCATTGCGTGGTCTGGCGCTTCCATGCCTCGCCGCGCATGCCGTAGATGTTTTTCAGGGTGATGTGGCCGCGCACCCACTGGTCGATGTAAACGCGGCCATCGCGACCGAAGTCCACCGTGAGACGGGCAGGAGCGAGCCATTCGTGCATCCACCACTCGGGATCGGTGCAGGGCGGCAGCTCGCCGGCGGCCTCCCAGTCTTGCAGCTTGAGGATGTAGGCTGGCGCGAGCACTTGCTCGCACAATTCCTCCTGATCGACTTCGATCTTGCCCTGGCAGTCGGCCATGATGAAGCGGGTGTTCGCACCGCCGAGGGCTTCGATCTTCCACAGCACTTCGTAGGGGTAATCGGTGCCGAGGGCGATGTCGCGGATCTGCTCGTCATTGTAGGCGGCGACGTTCGGATGCGGCCGCTGGTCATGCAGGATCTTGAGCGACTGGCCGGGCTTCAGCTCCTCGATCTGGCCCTTCCCAAGCATTTTTTCGAGCGTGATCGGCTTCTGCGTCTTCGGATCTTCCACGATGACCTGCGGACGCGGCGGACTGCCTCCGGGGCCGAGATTGCCCGCCGGATTCGGCGCGGTGCCGAGCTGCTGCTCGATGGCCCACGCCTGATAGGCGCTCATCTTGATGCCCATGGTGAAGGCGGCCTCAATCTCATCGAGCGACTTGAGCTTGTTCGCCGCATGGGCCAAGCAGGTGATGCCGCGATGCCAGCCGATGCCTTCCTGCGCAGCGAAGAACAAGACGTTCCGCGCGTCCACATCCACATGAGTGAGTGCGTTTTTGCTGTCGCGTCCGAGGATGCGGTAGCTGAGCGCACGGTCATGCTGATTGAGCAGCACGCCATCGCGCATGCCCGCTGGCGGCTTCATGCCGTTGCCGATTTGAGCGCCGTCGTAGAGCTGGAACTTCAAGCGGCCATCGTCGTCACGGGCCGCGACCATGCAGGCATCGCCCGTTTTGAGCTGCGCACGTTTGAGCGCACGCTGGGCACTGCTGCTGCCGAATTTGCCACTGAGACTGAAGCTCTTCGGTGACTCGGCATCCCGCGCCCAGAGCGCCTTCACGCGATCATTGTAGGCCACGTCTTTCGTCATCGGCTCGGGTGTGAGTCCGGTGCCAGTGACCATGCGCGTGATGCAGTTGATGATGCGCCGCGGCTTGCCGCCGTTGCGATAGAGATGACCGATGCGGTCCAGCAGCACGGAGCGTGACAGATGATCCACCTCTGCCGAGGATTCAATGCGGGGGATGTAAACCCAGCCGCGCTCCGGCGAAGTGAGCGAGCCTTCGTATCCGCCCCAGGCGGCCTGCGGCTGGAGGATGGCCGCCGTTTGAACCGGCGGCTGATAGCGCTTTTTTTTGCGGCTCATGAGAAGTCACCGTAACGGACGGCTCCGGGCGGTGGGAGTTTGTCGGCACCGCCGGCGGCGGACTCGGCCTCGAGGCGTTGCAGGCAGAGTTCGGTGACGTGCTGCAGGAAGCGGGCATCGACGCGGCGCTCGGCGGTGTTGCTGCCGCCTTCGTCGCTGGTGATGGTCACATACTCATCGCCAGCGGCGACGGCATCGGTGGCCTGGTTGTTGAGGCCGTCGAGGTAGGCCACGGGATCAGGCGCACGGCGGGCCTTGCGCAGCCAGCTCGCCAGATCGATTGCGTTGATGATGGGTTCCGCCATGTGCTGGCGGCGCGTGTCAATCCTGCGGCGGTTCCGGCCCGGCTTCCTTGGCCTTGCGGGCCTTCTCCCAGCGGGCATTTATCGCCGCCCGTGCCTGCTCACTGCTGCGTGCTTTGGCCGCTCCCTTCCCCGTCATGCCGCCCTTCTTGCCGATTTTCGACAGGTAGCGGGAGACCGGGCTGCTTTTCTTCTTCGGAGGCATGGCGCGGATGCACCATACTCAAGACGCCGTAGGCTTCGCAACGCACAATTGCTCCCAGGGCGCGGCCCTCGACGGCGACACGCTCAAAAAACTGCTGGATGGGATCGTTTGTCATACGCAAGCGGGTTGTGTGTCAATTGCCCGATTTGTCAGGCAGAATCACTTGTTTGATCGTGCCTGCCTTCCATAGCTCGAAGGCGATGCGCAGCGGTTTTTCGGCGTGCAGATGAGCCTGATTATTTTTTCCGAGACGCAGCCTGGCGGATGGATCGATCTGCTTGATGCGGTCCAGCAGCGGCCCCGCATCGCCTCCGAACAACTCGATTGTCACGCTCGGAGTGACCGTGTTGACGGTGTCGGCACTCAGCGGCGGCTCTGCTGTTTCCAAGTCCAGCTCCGCTTCGGGCTGACGAGACGCGGCGGGCCGGCCTCCGCGAAGCTGCTTCAGGTCTTCTTTGATCTCCTGGAAGATCACATACTGGTTTTTGCCAAGATCGAGCGCGTCATTCGGCCCGTGCTTTTGCTTATCGTGAACGAATTTTTGCACTCGTCGGCCATTGACGCTGACGATCTTCAAGCGCTCCGCCCGCAACTCCTGGACCACCCACGGCGCGGCGGCGATCAAATCGCGTGGGAACCACAGGCGCGGGAAGCTGCGCTTGCCGATCCTGCCGAGCAGGAAGTCGGACTTGATGGCGTGGTCGTAGAACTCGCGGATGACGATCTGCTGGCCGTCGCACACGTCAGGCCGGTAGCGGATCGTCTTGTCTCGATACTCGGAGTGAAAACCGGAGC
>DNXB01000120.1:216-3328 GCA_003506995.1 Verrucomicrobiales bacterium | reverse complement strand
TTCGTCATTCTGAATTCGGCATTCGTCATTCCGCCGCAGTCAGTCAGGTTGTTCGGTCTTGGGTGTCGTAGCGGCGGCAGGATTCGGGACGATGGAGACGCCGTTGGGGGCGCGTTCCATGCCGCCGAAGCTGATGTCAGGCGCGGCCTCGCCGATCTCGCCGACGAGGAAGGCCACGAGCTGGTTCGGGTCTTCGGAGAGCGCGGCCTGCAGCATGCGGCTGGTGCGGGCCTTGTCGTAGCCTTTGATGTCGAGATCCAGCCGGGCGGCGCCTTCGAGGCCCTTGATCTGCGCCGCAAGATCGACGCTGGAGTTGATACGCTGCTGCAGCGCCTTGTCCTGCGCCAGTTTGCTGAGAAGATTGCGCAGCTTCACGCTCACCTCGGGCACGTTGAGCAGGTCGGCGGCGGTTTTGCCGGGGTATTGGGCGATGATGCCCTCCGCCTCGCGCTGCAACTCACTGGCGCTGGCCGCGACCGGCGCTGGCGCGGTGCCGGCGAGCGCGTTGGCGATCTCGGTCTCGATCCTGGTCTCAGAAACAGGCGCGGGCGCGGGTGCGGCCGCCTTGGGAGCCTCCGGCGTCGATTTGCCGCAGGAAGCGAGGCATGTGACGGCCAGCACGACCGCGATGGAGAGGGCGGGCGTGTTCATGCGGCGCGGGGGGCCAGGGCGGCGTTGGAAATTTCGCGCAGGGCCGTTTTCATGGCCTGGTCGAAGGTTGGGAAGGATTCGAAGGGCGCTCCGAGCTGCCCGGTCATGCCGCGCCCATCGGCGGTGTTTTCCAGACGGCCGACGACGAACCACTGGTCGTTGCCGTGCGTTTCGATCAGTGATTTGAGATACTGGATCTCCAGCCGCTTGTTCGTGATCTGATCGTTGGTGTCGGCGCTCTGGTTGGTGAATTCAACGAGCGGCTGGCGGCACAGCAGGATGCCGTAGGCCTTGTTCGGGGCCAGGGAGCAGGTCACCACATACTTCGCCTGGGAATCCACCAGCGTGTGGGAAGGATCGGTGCAACTGATCGCCAGCTCGGTTTGATCCAGCCGGGCGCTCGCGCCCATCGGATCACGCTTGATCTTGAAGCCCTCGGCCTCGGTCAGCCCGGTGAAGCATTCGACGATCTGGTTCAGGAAACGACGGCGGGTGGCCAGCAGGAGCTCGTCATGGCGATGGAGGAGGCTTTTGGCCTCTCCATCGAGTGCTGACAGTTCCTTAAGCGCCTCCAGACTCATCGGGGTTGCGGGGTGGGGTTGGAGTTCATCACCATTTTCGTGAGATCAGGAAAATGGTTCGGGATCATGTTCGTGCCGGAGGCACGAGAGACATTAGCCGGTGGTGCAACCACCGGATCAACGCGATTCCCCATCGTGGAAGACGGGAGCGCCCTGGAGGGGCGCGAGAAATGTGGTCCGCACAGTCCCCTGTGCGGCGCGTCGAAGGCCGGAGCGTTTCCGTTGGCCCCCCGAGCTTCGTAGTCCTCCGCACGAGGTGAAAGAGCTGTCAGAGAATGGCCATTCGCGCTCGGGGCACCGCACAGAGGACTGTGCGGACCACTTTGAGAGCCACCGCACGCTTCTCGCGCACCTGTCGGTGCGCGGCGGGAGAGAGCGCTGGGAACGCCGCATGAACCGGTGGTTTCGCTTCGCGACTTCGTAACACCACCGGCTACCCTCTCGCGTCCTTCCAGGACGCCGTTGAGCGGCGATCCGGGGAGGGGATGCAGTTGCCTGGATGGCAACGACTGGAAAGTGTCAGTCACTACTTCTGAGATTCAGTGATAATTGTTAAAGGACGAGTAGGCTGGGTGCCGATCAGTATATTTGCTCGTGTTCGTTCTGCACTGTTACAGAGCACCTGCATTGCAACCATTGAACCAAGTCCATAGCCCGTTTGACCACTGCCAGCAGTTGTAGATGCCGTAGTTTGCGTAGAGCTTCCCGCACCTTGGGTCTGCGGGGCGCTAGTTTGATTGTTGGATTGATTTTGCTGCATAATTAGAAGCGATCATGTGTGTGGTGAAGGCGAACCCGGATAAAATCAGAGTTATCACGCCCAGAATTAATGCATAGCCTGCGCCTCGAAGATGCTTTTGCTTCTGCCGTGCGGTTTTCACAAAGCTCTCATCAACACGTGACAAACATTCGATAAACGCTTGGCGGAGAGACTTACTGTTGGCTTTATCCTCTGGCACACTGAGATGAAGTTTGATGAATTCTTTTGTGAGCGGCCATTCGGTAGTCTCGCGTAACCAAGCGCTACTGACACAGCACACAAGAGAAGCGGCTAAAAGACAACTGCCGAAGGCAAAGAGAATCTGTGCAACCAGAGCAAATCCAGATCCAAACTGTCCTCCGAGAAAAACTGTTGGGATCAGAGTCGAAATGATCGACAGCATTACGCCAACTGAACCACCCATAGTGCTGATCTTTGAGTCAGTTCGGTCAAAATGTGCCGTAGCTCGGTCAACAGACCGCCAAGCATAGTCATAGCCGAGTTCGGAGATTTCATTCTCCATGTCCTCAAGCGATGACTTTTGCTTAGCTGCCATTTCTTCCATTTTGTGAGATTCCAGCGGCGATTACTTGTCCTTGTCCACGACTTCGAAGTCAGCATCGACGACCTTGCCTTTGTCCTGGGACTTCGTTTCCGAAGCGGCGACATCGGGGCCTGCGCCGCCCATACCGCCCATGTCGGGCATGCCACCAGGGGCTCCGGCGGTCGCGCCTGCGGCAGCGGCGGCTTGGTAGGCGGCGGCGAAGAGTTTTTCGAGTTCTTCGGTCTGGGCCTTCATCTTGTCGGTGTCGCCGGATTCGACGGCGGACTTGAGGCTGGTGAGCTTGTCCTTGATCGGGGCGAGCTGGTCGGCGGGGACTTTTTCTTCCCAGTCCTTGAGCTGTTTCTCGATCTCGAAGCTGAGGCCCTCGGCCTTGTTCTTCACTTCGACGGCTTCCTTGCGCTTGAGGTCTTCCTCGGCGTGCTCTTCAGCGTCGCGCTTGGCTTTTTCGATTTCTTCCTGGCTGAGGCCGGAGCTGCCCTGGATGGAGATTTTCTGCTCCTTGCCGGACACTTTTTCCTTCGCGGAGACGTGCAGGATGCCGTTGGCGTCGATGTC
>DNXB01000120.1:0-180 GCA_003506995.1 Verrucomicrobiales bacterium | reverse complement strand
CATCGGGCGCTCGCCCTGGAGGACGACGATTTCGACGCCGGGCTGGTTGTCGCTGTAGGTGGAGAAGATCTGGCTGTGCTTCTTCGGGATGGTCGTGTTGCGCGGGATCATCGGCGTGGCGACACCGCCTGCGGTCTCGATGGAGAGCGTGAGCGGGGTCACGTCGAGCAGGAGCACGTC
>DNXB01000325.1 GCA_003506995.1 Verrucomicrobiales bacterium | reverse complement strand
TGCGGCGGGCGGAGAAACCGAAGCGGTTGCTGGCCTCGCGTTGCAGGCTGGTCAAATCGTAGAGCAGGGGAGCGGCCTGCCGGGCGGGCTTGGTGGTCTGCTCGACGATGCCCGGCTTGCCGTTGCAACGATCGGCGATGGCCTGGGCAGATCCTTCATCCCACAGACGCTCGGCCTTCTTGTGCTCGTCGGTCTCGTCCTTTTTATGGCCTTCGTTGATCCAGCGGCCCTGGTAGTGGCCGGCCGGCACTTCAAACAGCGCGATGGCCTCAAAGTAGGTGCGCGGCACAAACGCGGCGATCTCACGCTCGCGCCGGGCCAGAATCGAGAGCGTCGGGGTCTGCACGCGTCCCACCGGGGTGAGGCGGAAGCCACCATGGCGGGAATTGAGCGCGGTGAGGGCGCGCGTGCCATTGATGCCGACCAGCCAGTCGCTTTCGCTGCGGCATTTCGCGGCATCGGCCAGCGGCATCATCTCCTCGTCAGTGCGGAGGTGTTTGTAGGCGTCGAGAATGGAGCCCTGGGTCATGGACTGCATCCACAGGCGCTTGATCGGCTTCTTCGTGCCGGTGGCATCCACGATGTAACGGAAGATCAGCTCCCCCTCACGGCCGGCGTCGCAGGCATTGATGACGCTGTCGATGTCCTTGCGCTTGAGCAGCTTGGCCAGGAGCTTGTAGCGGTCGGCGCTCTGCTCGATGGGGTTGAGCTCAAACTGCTCCGGCATGATCGGCAGGCTGGTGAAGCCCCAGCCGACCTTTTTGCCGTTCACCATCGGCATGCCCAGCTCCAGCAGGTGGCCGACGGCGGAGGAGATCACATGCGTCTCGTTCTCATACCAGTCCTTTTCCTTCACAAAGGGCTTCATGCCGGGGGATTTGGCGAGCGCACGCGCTAAATCGGCTGCGACACTGGGCTTTTCGGCAATGATCAGGGCTTTGGGCATGTGCGTGTGAACAGGGATGGGTCAGAAAAAAGGGGGCTACTTAGGGCATGCTTTCACCCCGAATGTCAAGGCGGGTGCGCTTTAGGCAGCAAAACCGGCGGGTTGTTCAGTTTATACGCGCAGCAAGGAAACCGCGACGCTGCCACTCCAAAGCCCGGCTTCAGGCATTCATCCTTCCGCCTGCCCCAGGAAAACATTGAATGACACCGCAGAGCAGCGGAACGCCGGGCGGGCGTGTGGAACAAGGAGTCACTACTTTAGGATGTATCCACAGATGACGCAGATTGAAGCCCATCTGGGGGGAGGTGAGGAGAAGCGGGAACCTGGATGGAAGGAGACGGGCTGAATAAGCCGGTGGGGAATGCGTCAGGTAGAGGAACCACCCACTCTTATGATGAAAACTCTTGTCCTGGCGGCCACCGCCCTGTTGATCCTGATGGCACCCGTGCAGCGGGCGCAGGCGAACGTCGATGTCTCGATCGATTTCTTTTACGATGCGCTGCAGCCGTACGGCGACTGGGTGTACATCGAAAATTACGGCTACTGCTGGGAGCCGTATCCAGAACTGGTGGGCGATGGCTGGCAGCCGTACACGGATGGCTACTGGGCTTACACGGACGGTGGCTGGACATGGATGACGGACGAGCCGTTTGGCTGGGCGACGTATCACTATGGCCGCTGGATGATGAACGCGGGGCGCTGGTGCTGGGTGCCGGGCTATGACTGGGCCCCGGCCTGGGTGTCGTGGCGGCAGAGCAGCGCGCACATCGGCTGGGCGCCGCTGCCGCCGGAGGCCATCTGGTCGGTCAGCGTGGGCTTCAGCACATGGACGGACAGCTACTATGACATCGGCCCGAGCTACTACAGCTTTGTGCCGTATGAGTCGTTCGCCTGCCGCACGTCGCTGCGCCCCTTTGTGCTGAACCGCTTCAACAACGTGACGTACATCGACCAGTCGGTGAACATCACGAACATCTCTTACAACAACACGGTGGTGAACAACATCTTCGTGGGCGGGCCGGACGTGAACCAGATGGACCGCATGGGCAGAGACCGGGTGCCGCGCTATTCGCTGCGGCGTGATGACGAGGGCCTGCGCCGCGACTGGCTGAGCCGCGATGGCGGGCGTGATCCGCGCAGTCTCTCCCGCGTGGACCGCGACCAGTTGATCGTGGCATCGCCAGGCATCCGCCGGGACGAGCGCCCAGGCCTGCCCTCCCGTGTGCGGGAAAGCTTTGCGCGGCCGGAGATCGACCGCGGCTGGAGGTCTGCTGGCAACAGCGATCAAAGCAGCCGGCTGCGCAGCCAGCGTGAGCAGGAGGTGCGCAACCTGCCGAAGAATCTGCCGGAGCGCCGGCCGGTGATCGCCACCAGCACCACGCCGCCGCCTGCGGTGGGCCGTACGCTCTCCAGCAGCGAGCGCCGCAGCTTCAGCCCGGACTCTTCCCGCAGCAGTCCCGACAGGACGGAGGACGTGCGCCGCGCCACTCCTGTGGACAGCGCCAATCAGCCGCCCGCTATGCGGACGGGAAGCACTCCGTCTGATCCACGCTCCCGCTTTGGCCGGGCCGACGCGCTGCCCCTGCCGGGCAGCCAGCGTCCTGACGTCACGGAGAGAGGCACCTCCTCATCGCGCAATCCATCGGCGACGGCTGAAGGGCGGCCTGCCATGCCCGGATCGACCTTCAAGAAGGCTGATGAGGTGCGCCCAGCGCTCCCGTCCTCACCCTTTGGCTCCCGCCCTGGCATCCCACCAACGTCCCTGCCCCCGGAATCCAAGCCCGAGGTCCGCCCTTCGATGCCCTCGCGTCCGTCGATCACGCCACCGTCGAGTTTACGCCCCAGTGTGCCGCAGACACGC
>DNXB01000174.1:3220-5860 GCA_003506995.1 Verrucomicrobiales bacterium | reverse complement strand
ACCGTCGGAAATGCTCCAACCGCGTGCCGAAGCGCCGCCGCCTGAGCCCAGGCGCGAAGCCCCGGTGAAAAAAGCCGTGATTCCACCGCCTCCCGCGTTTGCGGAGCCTGCGGCGGATCTGCTCTTCAAAACCGAGGAGATCATCACCTCTGCACCAGCTCCCGCTGCTGTCGAAACCGTGAGGGAAAGCGCGCCTGTGGAAGTCGAAGAACCGGAGTTCATGGATGAACCGGAACCCATGGTGGCCGAAGAGCCTGCCGCTCCCGTCATCGAAGCCTCGCCGGAAACTGCCCGCATCCCGGTGCGCACTCCCGCCGCCAAGGAACTCGCGGATGCCGCTCGTTCCAAAGAGTCCACCCTGGCCACCGTCGTCGCCCGCAGCGTCACTCTGCAAACCGAATCCGCCCCTCCGCAGGATGACCTGATCACCTTCGACAACATACCGCCGCCTCCAACCACGACGATTCACGCCACCACCATCGTCTCCCGCAAGCCTGCCAGCGATCCCCAGCAGACCTTCAGCCTTGGCGAAGAGGATCGCGGCCGATTCAAGGACACCGAACCCTCCATCGTGCAGGGCGAGGATCTCGACGTGCCGACCTGGATGCGCTTGAAGAAAAAGCTGCGGAGGTGATTTTACGCGGGTGAGAAGGCTCGTAGGCCGGATGGTGTTCGGCAGCGCAAATACGAAGAGCGAACCTCGACGAACTATCCGGCTGGTCTGGAGGCATTCGTGGTCCAGGGAGTGTCGATCACGCTATCAGCCGGATAGTTGGGCGATATTGACGCAGAGAACCACGACGTCGTTTTCGCCCAACACATCCGGCCCACATCCTTCCGCAGCCTGTTTTCAGATGATTGTGATGCTTACTCCTTGAGCTTCGCGATCAGGTATTCCGTCGTGGATTTGGCCTTCACGTCGGTCACACCTGGGTAAAACAACTCGCAGGCCACGCCGTTGGCCTTGCAGTGCTCCTGCAGCTTCACGCCGAAGTTGGCGGTGTGCGTGGGGTCTTTCTGCTCCTGCCCAATCGCAGGAGGGGCGCCGAAAGAGCAATAAACCGGCGGATCGTCGGACGACACGAGCGCGTAAGGCGAGTACTCGGCGATCCACGGCAGGATTTTCTCCCGCGCGGCGATGAAGGCGTCGAAGTTCGGATAATCCTCCTTCTTCAAGAAGGCATGGCCGCCGTACTTGCTGTTCGGCGTCCACTCACGCATCTGTTTGGGGTCGAGCGTGGTCTGCGGGCCATTCACGGCAGCGGTCCACAAACGGGTCGATTCACGCGCGATGGGGTCGCTGCTTTTCGGATCGGCCATGTCGGGATGGAAGGCCAGCCACAGGCTTGAACACGCGCCCGCGGAGCCGCCGCTGGCGCCGATGCGTGTCTTGTCGATGTTCCACTCCGCCGCCTTGCTGCGCACGGTCTGCAAGGCGAGCGCCGCGTCATGCAGCGGAGCCTTCACCGGCGGCACCACGTCCTGCGCCTGCGAGATGTAGCGGTAGTTGATCGAAACAACGGAGATGCCCTCCTTCAAAAACGGCTCCACGGCGATTCCCGCCTTGTCACCGCCCATCCAGCCGCCGCCATGGATGTAAAACAGCAGCGGCGTCGGCTTGTCCGACTTCGCCTGCCAGAAATCGAGCACGTTGCGCTCAAACGGCCCATACTTGAAATCAGCCACCGTCTTCGGCGGGTTCTGCGGATAGACTTTCTTGGCCGGAGCCTTCTTGGCGGGCGCTTCAGCCTTCTTCGCCGGTGTTTCGGCGGCGAAGGCGAGGTTGGTGAGCAGGAGGAGGGAAAGGATGAGTTTCATGAGGGTGGGTAGAACGCGCTCAAAACAGTCGATCTGGCTGCAATCATCAACCTACTATGTCGGGTCTCTTTTGAGGCCAGTTCACCCAAGGAAATACAACGAACAAAAACGAAAGCATGCAGGCGAACCCGTTCATTCCCTGAACAGGTTCTTCCGTTTCAGGGTGAATGACCTCATGAGTCAGCCCCAGGTCTTCCGCATAAAAAATGGCAACGATTCCCGCCAATGTCAGCAGCGGTGAAAATAGTCCAATTCTGCTCCACAAGCGGCCCAAAACTGGAATCCGCAGTGGCAATCCCAGCAGCAGAGAAACTCCGACAAAAAAAGCGCTGACGATTCCCGCCACAATCGGCTGGGTCACCGATTCAAGACCACCGTGAAAGTCACGTCCAAGCCAGAACGCAATGTAAACGCCCCATCCCGCCGCCCCACCCGTTAAAATACGAGGTCACATGGATGTTACTTCTTCAACGTCGCAATCAGAAACTCCGCGATGGTCTTGTGCTTCACGTTCGGCGCGTTGGGATAGACGAGTTCACATTCACTGCCGATGGCCTGGCAGTGTTCCTGGAGCTTGACGCCGTAGTTGGCGGTGTGGGTGGGGTCTTTTTGTTCCTGGCCGATGGCGGGAACGCCACTGTAGATGAGATAGACGGGCGGATCGTCTTTGCTGACGAGCTCGTAGGGGGAGTACGTCTTGATCCACTTCAGCACGGACTCGCGCTTCTCCAGGAACTCAGCGAAACGTGTGTCACGGGTCTTCTTGTCGTTCGGGTCCATGAAGCCGAAGGCGTGGCCGCCGTAGCGGCTGTTCGGCGTCCA
>DNXB01000174.1:0-3212 GCA_003506995.1 Verrucomicrobiales bacterium | reverse complement strand
TGCGCCGCTGGCGCCGATGCGCTGCTTGTCGATGTTCCACTCCCCCGCTTTGCTGCGCACGAACTGCAAGGCGCGCGCGGCATCCTCCAGCGGCCATTGCACGGGCGGCATCACGCCGGCAAGCTGGGCCTGGTAAGAGTAGCGGTAGTTGATGGACACGACGGAGATGCCGGCGGCGAGGCAGGCTTCGAGATCGCCTTGGCTGACGCCTGATTTGTCCCCGTTCACCCAGCCGCCGCCATGAATGAAGAACAGCAGCGGTGTTGGCTTCGCGGACTCCGCCTTGTAAAAGTCGAGCACCTGCCGCTCATGCGTGCCATAGGCCACATTCGCGATGGTGGGGGCGCGCGCTGGCGCGGGAGCCGGTGTTTGCGCGTGAAGAGACGCGGCGAGCAGGAACGGGAGAAGAGCAAGTTTCATGGCTTGAGCGCCATTCAACGTTCCCGAGACGCGGGTTTGTTCCAAAGAGTGGTCGTGATCAGGCCGTGAAGGGTGAGTCGCCAGTATGATGCTGGCGGGTGTGATGTCTTGGGTTTGAGCATCGAAGATGCGGCCCTCCTCAGCCCAAGGGTGAAACCCTGGGACTTCATGGAGGCGGAGTCCCCCATTTCTGGAAGAGTCCTGAAAGGACGTTTCTCGACTCCGCGCCTGGGATGAGCCGTTGCGCACGTTAGCGTCGAGGGGGCGCCGTTTCAGGGCTCTGCCAGAGGGACGAATCTTGGCCTACGGCAAACCCAGGATTTCATCCTGGGCTGAGGAGTTGAGCGCCGTTGGCGCAAGTAGCCATGACTCCTCATTCTGGCGTCGCACCCGCTGTGAGCAGATACACTCGCACATCCACGCCGGAGGAGCCGATGACGTGATCGGGCGGACGCCGGGGATCTTTAAAACCGGCCTGAAGCAGCGGCTTCACGTCCCAAGCATCCAGCTTTGCCTCCGCGAGCGGATAAGGAACGTGATGCACCTGGCCGCAGCGGAGGCCATGCGGGCTTTGCGAAAAGAGCAGGTAGCGCTCGGCGAGGAAGAATTCGAGCGTGCCGGGTTCGGCAGTGCGTGTTTCGTCAGATAGTTGATAGCGAAAGCGTGACAGAGATGGTTCGCCACGACGCTGGCAGGTATAGTCGATCCAGCCCTCTGCAATCGGTGCCTGCATGCGGGCGTGCTGATAGGGCAGATGGAAAAACGTGCGCGCGGTCCAGACGGCGAGCGGTTGATCGCAGTCCAGCGAGTAGAACCACACGCCAGGGCGGCCTTGTTCGTCATGCACATAGGTGCGCACGTTGAGTTCGAGAAAGTCACTGATGCCAGGCACGGGCGGGCAGAAGCGCGGACGGATGCCGCGCATGTAAAACGGCACGATGGCGAGCCAGGCATCGCCTTGAAACGTGTCCACGAACAAGCCCGGCGGCAGTGTGCGCTGGATGTCCGCCGCGTCCCAGCGCCAGTGCAGGAAGATGAGCTTCTCCCAACGCTGAAGCATCACATGCGGTCGCGAGGGACGCTCGCGGACGGCGAGACGGGATTCGAGCGTGGGTGCGGCAGGCATGCGAAGATGATACGCCTGAATTCGCGCCCATGATCGCCTGCCTGAAAAATGTTCCGTTCATGCTGGTTTGGGGCACAGTGGCTCGTCATGCCCACCTTTCTCCGCTGGTTCATCGCCAATCTGATCGTTCTCGCCCCGCTGTTCCTGGTCGCGGACAGGGTTTACACCTGGTATCCCAACGACAAGGACTGGCCTTGGTGGACGGCCGTGCTTTTGATCGGAACGCTCGTGGGCGCAGGTTATGGTGCGCTGCGCTTCTGGTTTGCGACAGACCCGGACCTGCGTGACGCGGGGAAAAGCACGGAGGAATTCATCGCCGAACTGGAGGCGAAAAACCTCGTCCGCCGCGAGGTTTATCATTCTCGTCGCGCCTTCCAAGTGGAGGAGACCGAGGACGAAGGCTCCAACTACTTCCTCGAACTCGCTGACGGTCGCGTGCTCTTCATCTCCGGCCAGATGTTGTATGAATACGAGCCTGACGAGTCCGGCAGCCCTCGGCGTTTCCCTTGCACGGAGTTCGAGCTCGTCCTCAAGAGTGACACGGGGGACATGCTCGATCTGCACTGCCGCGGCCAGACGCTGGAGCCGGAGGTGCTGGCTCCCGCCTTCACAATTGAGGATTTTAAAAGCGGCTGGACACCCGAGAATCTGGAGATTCTCGGGTAGCCGTATGAGACGCTGAAGCAGGAGCGGTTGAGAAGCTGGCATTGAAGCCTTCAGCGCTGCGTCACGAACAACGTCTTGTTTGACGGCTCGTCCGCAGATGCGCGACGAGTTGCCTCACGCTCGATCTGCCAGCGAAGCCACCAACGGCGCAGAAAATTCGCTACATGCAGCTCGCGGGCATGTTTGTGCAGCAGTTCCTCGCGAATTTCATCCCGCCGTTGCTCCTGAAAAGATTCGCGGCCATCCGCGTGGAAGCGCAGATGGCCGCGAGAAACGTTCATGAGATGAAACCGGTTTAGGCGAAGAGCTTTGTCACCGGCTTGGCCTTCACCAGTTCGCGTGGCTGGTTGAGGTGGTTATAAACGATCGTCTCGGGGTCGATGCCGACGCTGTGATAGATGGTGGCGAGCAGTTCCATCGGATGCACGGCATCTTCGACGGGAGCGGAGCCGGTGGCGTCGGATTTGCCGTGGACGTAGCCGCGCTTGATGCCAGCGCCACCGATGACGGCGGTGTAGCAATACGGCCAGTGGTCGCGACCGTCGGCGCTGTTGTTGTTGCCGGAGGTGGAGATTCCTTTTTCGGGGCTGCGGCCGAATTCACCGAGCGCGACGACGAGCGTCTCATCGAGCAAACCGGAGGCGTCGAGGTCGTCAAACAGCGCGCTGAGACCCTGGTCGAGCATGGGGCCGCTCTGCGTCTTCATGCGCGTGGTGAGGCCGGCGTGATGGTCCCACGAGTGATTGTCGGAGTTGGCGACCTTGGGCCAGATGACTTCGACGACGCGGGTGCCAGCTTCGAGCAGGCGACGGGCGAGCAGGCAGCTTTGGCCGAAGGTGTTGCGACCGTAGCGATCGCGGAGTTTTTCAGGCTCGCGGTCGAGCGCGAAGGCATCACGGGCGCGACCGCTGCTGATGAGGTTCAAAGCCTGGCTGTAGTAGCTGTCGAGGCTGAGATCCTTCGTGGCGGCCTCGATGGTCGGCATCTGGTCGTTGATGGC
>DNXB01000332.1 GCA_003506995.1 Verrucomicrobiales bacterium | reverse complement strand
CTCCCGCTCTTCTGGCGACATCATGAGGCTGTCGCGGATTTGTTGTGACATGCTGCTCATGGTTCAACCGTGAACTTTGAAGTGAAGCCGCATCTCGTCTTCGAGAGCGTGCGATGGGTTCTCCGGCACGATGGCGCGGCGGTCGCTGTAGGGATCTTTGACGAGCAGGCGCTTCTGCAGACTCTTGAGCTTGCCGAGCAGCACGCCGTAAGCATGAGAGCCGTTGTAGCCGAGCACGACGGGGTGCTGCGGATGCGTGAGTCCGAGCTGCAGGCCGGGCTTCCCGCGTGCGATGCGGGGGAAGAACTGAATCACCGGCACGAGCGCCGCTGCATCTGCGGCGATGAGATGCTCATGCGTGAAGTCTGGAAACAGGTAGCGGCGGCGGCCAGCTTCGCCGTCAAAGTTGGTGACCGGCAATCCCGCGAGGCCCACGGCGGCGGCGAGCGGCAGATCGACGGTGGCGTGACGCACTTCGGCGAGCTTGAGGCGGGGATCTTCCTCGCCTGGCTCGTAGCGATACAACGGCGAACCTGGTTCAAGCTGCAGCCGGAAGCTCTCGCCGCTGTCCTGCATCTTCATGAGCTTCTCCATGTTGCGTCCGGCCCAGATGCCGCAGAGGAAGGGGTGATCATTGTCCATCTTCTCCAGCGTGCCCTCCCTCCAACCGCGATACAAATCATCGCGATGCGGCAGCTTCGGATTCGTGAGTGATGTGTCCGAGACTTCGAAGCGGAGGTTCTTCCAGTGATCAAGTTCGATGATTTCCGTCTCGTTGATGACGACGCGGAAGCCGAGTCCTGCGTAAGCAGCGGCAATGGGGCGGTTGGTGGTGGACCACATAAAAGCGAATGACGAATTCAGAATGACAAATGACGAATGAAAACGACAACGCCGCATGCCCGCCCGGAGACGGAAGCATGCGGCGATGAGGCAACACAAGACATGATGAGGAGATGGATGGAAGGTTTGCCGGATGGTCTTGCGACCTTGCCTTACGGCTCTGGGCGATCCGGCTCGCCTATGCGGTGTGGGTTAGCTTTAGGCAGGCAGCGCCGCGATGGCGGCGGCGGACTTCGTGAAGGGCTTGTAGGTGCCGGGCTGCGTGATCGAGCGGCCGTCCTCACCGCGAGAATCCTTCGGATTGCCCATGATGATGGACGCCGAGGCCGAGATGCGGAAGCCATGGATGCTCTTGTTCACCGGCAGATTGATGAGGCTGGTGGCGGCGGTGCCTGGATGCACATCTCCCAGGCCGTAGTTCATGCCCAGCGCGTCGCGTCGCGGCCGCAGGGTGAACTCAAACTCGATGCGCGGATTGTGCCAGTATTCATATTCATCGGCACGGCTGTCGCCTTGTTGCACGACTTGATCGCGCATCGGGTTGATCTCCAGCGTGAGGATGAACGCGCCCTCCTCATGCTCGATGCCGGAGACTTTCACGCCGTGCTCGATGAGTGGCTCAACAAAGGGATCGGGGATTTCGTCAGGCATAGTCGCAGAAGGTGAGAGGTGAGAGATGAGAGTGTGTCCGAATCATTCCGTGACAGTGACAGCGCTGCCCGTGATGGCAGGAAAGCGCACGATGCATTTCGTCGTGCTCTTGGCGATGATGCCCACGACGGGATAGAGACCGCCGGCGGAGAGATCGGCGGCGGGCGCGATGCCGCCCGCTGTGGCGCTGCACACATAGACCGGCGCAGTCATGCTCAACGTGGCTCCCAGTGTGCAATCGTCGGCATGATAAACGACGGCCAGCGGTTGGGTGTCGATGGCGGCATGCGCGGAGATGCCGATGACCTTGCACAGGCTGACATCATTCGCGTCGGCCAGCACGAACTTGCCGGTGGACGGCGAGATGGCGATGAGCTGCCCTGCGGTGACCGTGGCGCCGCAGATGCCGGTATGAAACAACGCCCCGGAGCCGGGCTTGAAATTGGCGGCGGTGACTGAAACGTCGGCGGCCTGGCTTGCGACCGGCGGAATCACAAACGTGAAGGCCAGTGTGGCGACGACGAGGAAAGAACGGAACAAGTGTTTCATGGGTAGGTGGAGAGCTTGAGTGGTGTGGCTGACAAAGCGGCGGGCGTGTCAAATCACGCGACGGTGATGAGCAGGCGGACGCCGATGCCACTCTCCGAGATGCCGCCATCCTCGCGCAAAATGCGGGCTGGCATGGGCGGACTCAGGTGCTCGCACTGCCAGCCGGTGCGCTGCGCCAGCGGCAGCGAGGCGAGGTGGGCCATGAGTGCCGCCTCGTCGGCCATTCGATCTCCGATCTTCGCCAGCCAGGGGCCGGTGATGGAGCGCGGCTGCGTGCCACGCGAGACAGCGATGACGTTGATGCTCTTGGAGTGCCCGGTGCCCTCCATCTCGGCCGTGATGCAGATGCGCGGATCTTTATCGTCGGCATCGCTGTCCATCTTGAGCAGGGCGCAATCGGCGGCGGGCGGGACGCCGACGGCGCGGCTGGCGGCGGTGTCGAGGAAGCTGTGGAAGATGTCCACGAAGAGAAGATCGAACTGGGTGGTCATGGAAGAAGAGTTGACGTTGTTGACGGTCGTTATTTGAGCATCCCGGCGGCCTTGGCGGCTCCGCGAATGAAGTAAGGCGCTTCTTTCTTCATCAACTTGAGGCGGTAGCGCAGCGCGGTGTTGAACCAGCGCTGCAGCTCGCTGTTGAGCGACCCTCCATTCACGGCCATCCTCACGCGAGGCCCGTCGCCTTGATTAAACTCCTCGATCTGCGCCGAGGCCCAGGAACCACTGTGGCGGGAGACCCATGCTGGCACCCCTTTGAGGGCACCGAAACGTCCATCGTAATGGTTCACGAGCGAGGCGGCGAGAAGGCCGACGAGCTGCTGCTTCATGCGGATGTAGGCTCGCACATAGCGGGCGTCGGTCACGTAGAGCGTTTTATCTTTGCCTTTGACCTGGCCGTTGACGCGACGGCGCTTATGCTCCGCGCCGTCATCTTGGGTGAAGTCCTGTAAGACCGGCACTCCCAGGCGGCGGGCGAGTCCATTGGCCGCCACCCAGTCTTTGCGCATGCAGGCAGCCCAATAGCCTTTGGCGGCGGCGGCATTCTTGGCCTTGATGATCTTATAGACCTGCTTCCATGTGCCGTAAACTTTCCAGATTTGCGCCTCCACTTTTGCCTCGCCCTGCTTCTTTGCAGCCGTGCCTGTCACCTTCCGGTCCAGACTGCCCGGTGGAATGAATTGCACCATGCCCATGTTTTCACCGCTGCTGCTGATCAATGAGCGGGCATGCTTGTGCAGCAGATTGCGCGTTTGTGTTACGATGAAGCGCGGATAGTCGCGGAGCTGCCGCTGCAGCCTGTCCATGCCCTTGATGCCATGCGGGACGAGGGCACTCATGACGGCGAGGGGAGCTTGCGCTCGGCCTTGAGCGTCCAAACGAGGTCATTGGCGTTGTGGCCAGCGACGTCGTCGATCTGAAACTTCAGACCGCCGAAGGTGATGATGCTCTGTTTCTCGGGCGCGGTGGCGAGCAGAGTCTTGCGGACGGTGGCCGTGAGCGGTTGCAGGCGCTTCCACAGGCCGCTGGCGGTTTCCATGCGATACTCGACCTTGCCGAGATGCACGGCGGCCAGGTAGCTCGTGCCGCTGATGACGATGGTGCCTGGCTGTAGCTGCTCCTTGCCACCTTCCTTCCCAGTGATCCCCACGACACCGGTCTGGCGGCGCTGCTTGGCTTTGAGGATGGCGGACAGGGTCATGCCGGGAGGGCGATGTCAATCCGCACAAAAAANNCCGCTGACTGCGCATGAAGGCCGGGTAAAGAAGCCCGGAGATGGTTACTCCGCAGCGCCGAGGATGGCGTTGAGATCGACCAGTGCGCCGCGCAAGGCGTTGGCGAGTTCGGCAGTCTTTGCCGTGTTGTCCTGCACATCCATGTTCTGGATGGTGATGAGTAGCACGCCGTCGCCAGCGGTGAAAACGGTGCCGGAGGCCGCCACTTCAACGGAGATGGAATCGGTGGCGGAGCCGGTGTTGGCAGCGGTGATAGAAGTTCCAGCGGTGATCTCGCCCAGCGTGTCCGTCGAAGCGAGCGTGGGGTTGACGACGCCACCCGTGACGTCTGTTGTGCCGATCTCCAAGTTGATGGTTTGCGTGGCACCGGAGCCGGTGCCGAGTTTGGTTGTCGCGAAACTCACTCCGAGGATCTTGAATTTGTAGCCTGGTACGAATTCAGTGACGAGATCAGCGGCAGAGGTGGTCATCGCCGTAAGCTGGACCGGGATGCTCAGCGTGCTAATCCCGGCTGTGGCCGCCAGCGTGGCGTTGGCAACGCTGCCACCGGTGGAATCGGTGAGCGCGGTCTGGTTGGCGCTCTCAGGCTGAGTGACAGCGGTGCCGCCGAAGAAGGCCAGCTTGTCAGCGGCGCGGCCAATGGTGAGAGAGTCTTTGGTTTCAGTGATCTTGTCGGTCTGAGCAGAAACCGAAGTGACGAGGGCGAGAGCGAAGAGGAATGCGAAGCGGAGTTTCATGACTGGAGAGGTGGAGTGAGGGGATTTACTGGAGGGCGGATTCGGCTTGAGTGGCATCGTTGTCGGCTTGCGCGGCGGCTTCGAGAGCAGCGGCGGCAGTCTTCACGAGATGATCATGATTGGCCTGGCCGATGGCACCGTCGGCGGCCATCTGCGCATCCTGCGCGGTTTGCAGGAGGGCGGCGGCCTTCTGGCGCAGTTCCTTGGCGGCGGCGATCACGGGATCGATAACTTCAGGGACCAGGACTTCGACATCGTCTTTAATGATGCCGAGTTCGAGGGCCTGCTGACGTGCGTTCTCGAACTTCGCATCGACCTCGGCCTTGAGCCGTTCGGTTTCGGCGTAGATCGTTTTCACGCGGGCCAGCTTCTCAGCGGCCTCGGTTTTGCTGAGGCGTGCTTCTTGCTTTACCGCTTCTGCCGCCAGATCGGGGAACTGATGCGTGTTGCGCACCTGGTTCTCGATCATGAGCATGATGTGACTGTATTTGGCGCGTTTCTCCGCGCCGGCCTTGGTGCCTGCCACCAGCTCGTTGTAGGCGGCGGCAACCTTGGCTGTGTCACGGCCGGCGGCGGGATAGGCCACTGAGGCAAGGATGACAAGCTTGCCATCCTTGCGGTTCAGGGCCGTGAGAGCGGAGAGATACATGCGGTCAAGGGGTCAAGGGTGGAACCGTCAAGAGATCACGCGGCGGTGATGCGCTCAATCGCTTCGGCCTGGAGCTTGGCGAACTTCCAGATGGTGGCGATGTCGAGCTGGACCGCGCCTGTGGCCCAGTTCTTCCAGGTGCGCATGAGGAAGGCGAAGCCAGTGCCTGGGTCGATGACGGTGGCGAGCGAATTGAACTGATCGCTGCCATTCGCCGACGGCACGCCGTCGAGACCCGGCTCGTCGGGAATGCGGTTGATGAGCAAGGCGGCGGTCTTGGTGTAGGCGAAACCACGGGCGGCATCCGTCGGCATGCTGACATTGGAACGTGACACCTGAAAGCTCGTCACCTGCGACTGCTGGCCGCCGCTGAGCAGCGGCTGGGCGCTCGAACCACCCACGTTGGTGTTGATGGCGACGTGATCCTTGGCCCATTCACCGTAGGCAGTGGGATTGAGGATGAGCTTGGCGTTGGAGCGGTCTTTGATGTTGCGCTTGAACAGCTCCGTTTCGATGTCGATCTCCGTTGACCGCGCAAAGGTGCCGACACCGGAAACGGTGTGGTCGGGATAGTTGGCGGCAGTGATGAGCGCGATGAAATCCGCGACCATCTTCTTCTTGATCGAATACATCATCTCCAGATTGATCTTCCGGCGCAGCGCGTCATAAGCCGCGCCAGTGCGAGGGCCGCCAGTGAGCAGACGCCATTCAGCGGCGGTGAGCTTCACGCTGCGTGCCCACGGATCGGAGGGACAGGTGACCACAACCGGAGCGCCGACTTCGTAGGGCTGCGCAACGTAGCCGCCGGCGGCGTTCACGTCATAAGGATCAACCTCGCCGAAGTAGTTGGTGATCGTCACCGACTGGCCGGGGCGCAAGGTGCGGACAATGCCCGCGTCGCTCTGCGTGTCGCCGATGTCCATGGCGAGCGACAGGATCGGATCGAGATCCTGCGTGAAGTCATCCATGAGGTCATGGATCAAGGTGGAGTTGGCGAGAGCGCCGAAGTCGTTGTCAGGCATGGGGTGCGGAGG
>DNXB01000084.1 GCA_003506995.1 Verrucomicrobiales bacterium | reverse complement strand
GGCGTGCTCGGCGAGGTGAAGGAAGTGTTCTGCTGGACGGACAGGCCCAAGGGCAAGGTCGGGTTCATCAATCCGCCGCCCGCTCAGCCCGCCAAGACCGCGCCCGTGCCGGAGGGGCTCTCGTGGGATCTCTGGCAGGGGCCCGTGGCCCCGCGTGACTACAGCCCGGAGTATCTGCCGCAGTTCTGGCGCGGCTGGTGGGACTACGGCTGCGGTGGCCTGGGCGACATCGGCTNNTATGCCGGAGAAGATCGAGGTCGTGGAGCAGGAGAAGTGGGATCACCGTGCCTACACCGCCCCGGCATCCCACATCATCTTCCACTTTGCCGCGCGTGGTGAACTGCCCGCCGTGAAGATTCACTGGTATGAGGGTGGTCTGCTGCCCGAGGCGCTGCCGGGCATGGAAAAAGGACTGCCCACCAACGGCATGATCATGAAGGGCAGCAAGGAAACGCTCTTCTCCGACGGCATGCGCGTCCAAAGCCCGCAACTCTGGCCCCGCGAGCGCATGACGCCGCTCATCGACGTTCTTCGCCGCAAGCCGCTGCCTCGCTCCAAAGCAGGCGAACCCATCGGCGAGCTCTTTGCGGCCATCCGAGGTGAAATCCCGCACGCAGGCTCCCACTTCGACTACGCGTGCCCTTTGACGGAACTCGTGAATGTCGGCGTTCTCGCCATCCGCAGCGGCAAAACCATCGAATGGGACGCCACGGCCATGAAAGTCAAAAACGCCCCCGAATTCGACACCTTGGTCAAAGAACCCGTGCGCGATGGCTGGAGCTACGGTGAAGACCTCTGGAAAGCGTGACCTCCATGCGTGTACTCATCTTGTCCTCACTCGCCGTTATGGTTTCGTCGTTGGCGGCGAAGCCACCGAACATCCTCTGGCTCATCGGTGAAAACTTGAGCCATGATCTCGGCTGCTACGGCGCGAAGGATGTCCACACGCCGCATCTCGACCGGCTCGCCGCTCAGGGCACGCGCTACACGCGGGTGTTTTCGACGAATCCGGCCTGTGCGCCGAGTCGCTCGGCCTTTTTCACCGGGATGTATCAGACCACGACGGACACGCACCCCATGCGCTCGCATCGCAGCGATGACTTCCGCCTTCCCCCAGGCGTGCGACCTGTGACGCAGCGATTGCGCGATGCGGGCTTCTTCACGGCCAACATCAAGACCGCAGGCGGCGAAAGCGTCGGCACGGGCAAGCTCGACCTCAACTTCGTCAACGAAGGCCCCATCTACGACGAGAACTCGCAGGAC
The DNA here is from genome assembly GCA_003506995.1 of Verrucomicrobiales bacterium. Classification (GTDB taxonomy): domain Bacteria; phylum Verrucomicrobiota; class Verrucomicrobiia; order Verrucomicrobiales; family Verrucomicrobiaceae; genus Prosthecobacter. Next base: position 2,737 of record DNXB01000084.1, on the reverse strand, counting down.
TGGAGCACGCTAAAGTCGCGGCAGCCCTTCTTCGCCGTCGTGAATGCCGAGGAAAACGAATACGACATCTACGACCGCAAAAGCGCCGAGAAGGAGCGCGTGAAGTGGGTGGGCGAGGACATCCATGTGCAACATGCCAAGCCGGAAACCGTCACGCCGCCGCCTTACTACCCGGATCATCCGGTGGTGCGGCAGGAGTGGGCGCGTTACCTGAACTCCGTCTCCGGCATGGACCTGCGCTTCGGCAAAGTGCTCGCCCAACTCCGCGCCGACGGCCTGGAGGACGACACGATCATCATCTTCTTCGGCGACAACGGCCGCCTGGAGCCACGCGGTATCCATTGGTGCTATGACAACGGCCTGCGCGTGCCCATGATCATCCAATGGCCGAAGAATCATCCCGCGCCGCCGCAGTTGAAGCCTGGCAGCGTCGATGACCGCATCCTCAGCCTCATCGACGTCACCGCCACCACGCTCGCCCTCGCGGGCCTCGAGCGCCCGCCGCTCATGCAGGGCCGCGTTTTTCTCGGAGATCGCGCCGATGCTCCACGCCGTTTCGCCTTTGCCGCACGCGACCGCATCGACGAGACCGTGCAGCGCATCCGCAGCGCGCACGACGAGCGCTTTCACTACGTCCGCACCTTCACCAGCGGCCCCACCTTCGCCTCGCTGAACCGCTACAAAGAAAAATGCTTCCCCATCCAGCCGCTCATGCGCCAGTTGCACGCCGAGGGCAAACTCACCGGCCCGCCGCTCGCCCTCATGCAGCACACCGGCCCCAGCGAGGAGCTTTTCGACACCCAGGCCGATCCGCACGAGATTCACGATCTCTCGCAGTCAACGCAGCCCGAGCATCGCGAAGCCCTCACCCGCCTCCGCGCCGCCCTCGACACCTGGATCATCGAAACCGACGACCGCGGCGCCATCCCCGAGCCGCCGGAGATCATCGCCCCCTTTGAAAAAGAGATGCACGACTGGTTCGGCACGCCTGCGTGGGTAGGGAAGCCTTGAGGCAAACACGGCGCGATAGATGCGAGGACCGCTCTCGTTGAACCAGTCCCCATTTATGCGTTTTGCCCCGTTTTCAGGACTTTTCGCGCTCTCGGCATGCCTTGGCGGCTCCGCCGTGGCCGAGACGCCCAAATCTCTCGCCACCTTCCTCGACCAGCACTGCGTCGAGTGCCATGACGCGGATGTGAAGAAAGGCGGCCTCGATTTGACGGCCTTGACCTTTGACCGCTCCAACTTGAAGCCCTGGCAGCACATCTTCGAGCGGGTCCGCGATGGCGAGATGCCGCCGAAAAAGAAGCCGCAGCCGGAAAAGGCGGAGAAAGACCTCTTCCTCGTCGCCTTGAAGGAGCCGCTGCTCAAAGCTGATGCCGCTGACATCGCCGCAAACGGTCGTGTGCGCAGCCGCAGGCTCACGCGCACCGAGTATGAGCACACGCTGCATGATCTGCTCGGCATCGACATCCCGCTCAAGACGCTGCTGCCGGAGGATCGCGCCTCGCATGGCTTTGAAACCGTCGCCGATGGGCAGCAGCTCTCGCATCATCAGCTCGCGCGTTACCTTGATGTGGCCGATCTCGCGCTGAGCGATGCCTTCGACCGCGCTCTGAATGGCGACAAGACCTACTCGAAGCACCACGACCCGAAGGGGCTCACCTACAATCGCGGTGGCAACTATCGCGGCCCTGAGCTGCGGGATGGCGAAAGCATCACCTGGCCCATCGGACTGCAATTCTTTGGCCGCACGCCGACCTGGGTGCCAGCGAGCGGCTGGTATCGCATCACGCTGCGCGGCGTTCGCGGCATCCATCCCACCGCCGACGGCGCGGTGTGGGGCACGCTGCGCTCCGGGCACTGCGAATCCAACGCGCCGCTGCTCTACATGATCGGTCTGGTCGAAGCGACGACCACGCCACGCGACATGACTTTTGATGCCTGGATTGAGCAAGGGCATCGTCTGGAGCTGCGCCCCAATGACGGTGTGCTCAAGCGTCCGCCCACCGGAGCCAAAGGCGGCAATGTCAGCTTCGCGGGCCGCGATCTCGCCAAACAAGGCTTTTCTGGCATCGCGCATCGTGGCATCGACGTTGAACGCATCTACCCCGTGGCGAATGCCGATGGCGTGCGGAAGAAGCTCTTCGGCGGCGACGGCCTGGAGGCTTTGAAAGCCGAAAACATCGATCAACTCGTCTCCCGCTTCGCCACACGCGCGTTTCGTCGTCCCGTCACCGATGAGCAAACCGCGCCGTATCGCCAAATTGCCGCCAAAGCACTCTCGGAAGGCGATCCCGTGCCTGATGCCCTCCGCGCCGCCTACCGCGCCATTTTGTGCTCACCGCGCTTTTTGACTTTTATTGAGGCTCCAGGCCCGCTCGATGACCACGCCATCGCCTCGCGGCTCAGCTACGCCTTGTGGTGCTCCATGCCGGACCCCGACCTCATTCAGCTCGCGAACCAAAAGCAGCTCCACGAGCCTGAAGTGTTCGCGCAGCAGGTCGAGCGGTTGCTTTCACATGAAAAGGCGAAGCGCTTCATCGCGAGCTTCACCGATCAGTGGCTGAAGCTGAATCAAATTGACTTCACCACCCCCGATACCCGCCAGTTCCGCGACTTCGATGCCGTGGTGCAGGAATCCATGCTGCAAGAGACGCGAACCTACTTCGCTGAGATGCTGCGCGGTGATCTGAGCATCACCCACCTCATCGATTCCGACTTCGCCTTCCTCAAC
>DNXB01000077.1 GCA_003506995.1 Verrucomicrobiales bacterium | reverse complement strand
CTCACCAACTCCGTCCTCTGGCGCGAAACGATGGTCGAAGTCGCCAAGGAATACCCGGACGTCACCCTCGCGCATCTCTACGTCGATAACGCCGCCATGCAGCTCATCAAAGCCCCGCGCAGCTTCGACGTGCTCGTCACCGAAAACCTCTTTGGCGACATCCTCAGNNGGCAGCGCCCCGGATATCGCCGGTCAGGGGGTCGCCAACCCCATCGCCCAGATCCTCTCCGTCGCCCTCCTGCTGCGTTTCTCCCTCGGTTTGGAAAAGGAAGCCCTCCAGATCGAAACCGCCGTCAAAAAAGTCATCGACGCCGGCCTCCGCACCGGAGACATCTTCAGCGGTGCCCCCGGCACGCGGAAGGTGAACACCAAGGAGATCGGCGAAGCGATCATCGCGGCGCTGTGAAGACCAAGGAACAACCAGATTTGAATGCGAACTCTTCAGCGAAACCCCGTTCCGATGAAGAGTTTGAGCAAATGGTTCTGCCCTTAACCGACAGCGAGCGCAAGGCATCCAGGAGGCAGCTCGATCAGCTCCATCCCGGGAATCGCTTTCGGCTGATGTTTGGGCAGCCCTTGTTGCCTCAAGGGCACGCGACTGGGCCGTCCCGCTCGTCAGTCTGAGCAGCCTCGGAGTCGATGCCAGTCAGGCGGGAAAACAGGGCGGTGCGCAGGAAATACTCCGCCGGGGTGGCCTGGCGGAGCTTGATGCGGTAGAAGTCACCTTGGATGTCGGAGGCCACGTCCTCGGTGGGAACATAGCCGTGTAGACCGGGCAAAGTGATCTTGGTGACGTGCTGGCCGTCGTCGGAGATATAGACGGCGTGCTCGCCGCCGGAGTCTAGGTGTCCTCCATATTGATTTTCGCCAACGGTTTGTTGGGCATCCGTTTCATCGCTGACTTGCGTCCCTTCAAGAAGCATTGAAAGAGCAGCTCGTTGGCTTTTTTGGTCGCCGGCGATTCGTTCCTCTGAGAACGCTCGATTTGGGCGAGCCGCCGTGCCTCCGCCGAAGTCGTTGGCTGCATTCTCCCGCTCCCAAGGTATTCCCGTGTTTGGTCGGCGTTCAGGTAGATGGGAGTGGGTCCATTGGGAGGGGTCGTTGGCATGAGGAAAGATAGCACGGAGGGCGACTTCTGCCGGGAGTTTTGTGAGCGGTTTGGAGGTCTCTTTGCGCTCAGCGGCCCGGAGCTCGTGCGCCGCGCAGCGGACAGCCTGCTGGCGATCCGCCCCCTCGCGATTCCCAACCGCCTCGTGCTGCGCCTCGGCCTGGAGGAGTTCCTTCCCCATCCACTCGGGCAGACCCTCAGCAAGGCACTGGTGGAGGAGCCGAGAATTCGACGGAATTTCTTCGATTGAAAGCGCGTCGCCGGGTGTCCGGTTATGTCGGCTCGTCCCAAACAAGAGCGGATAGCTTTTTCAGTAGTGAGCGATGATCATCCCTCCGTTTTCCTGCGCCCAATCGAGGTGCTAAACGGCTTGGACGGGGAGTTGTCGTGGATTCGGAGCGTTTGTGCCAGGGCTTCCGCCGAGGTGGTCTTCGAGCGGGTTGGTGCGTTCGATCAGTCTTGCTTCTTCGGCGACGAGGTCGTTGAGGTCTGCGCGTTCGGTGTAGGGCGGAATTGATCGCCCGGCACGCGTGTAAGTTTCCGGTTTTTCTGATTCTCCCGGAACAAGGCCAAGCGCTGCTCCGCTGTCAGTTTTAATTCGGGCGAACCCTTGAATAAGCCGAGATTCTCCATGTGCCCATTCTACACCCTGCGGAGCCAAAAAGCTACTGTTTGGTTGGGGTTTGGCAGTGCGTCTAGAGGCGGCTAGAGCGTCTTGATTCCCTTGGCTTTGCACTCGGCCTGCATTTGCTGGCTCATTATCTCGTTGAGCCGTTCGCGCTCGCGCATGTATTCTGGCAGCGTCGAGAAGTCGAACGGCTTGGCGGGCGTCGCCGGTGGCGATGCGCTCGGCTTTAGTGAACCATTGCTTGTAGCTGTCATGGGAGAAACCATACACCAGATCGGTCGTTTCGGCAATTGGGCGCTGCGCAGGGTGTCAAAGTCCGGGCCGTGGATGTAACCGACCAACCATCTTGGCCCAAAAAGACGTTTTCTTTTTGGCCTCGGTGCGAGCCGTGGCGCTGGAAGGCCTCCGTCGCGGAGAAAACGCAGGCCATAAGCCGGGCACCGGTGCTCGCCTTCTTCGACAAGGACAAGGCCCCTTGCCGCGCCCACCCACATGCGGCAGGTTGGTCCCAGTGCGCTTAAGCCAGCGTGCAACCCTTTTACCGATTTGAACTCGCATGCCGCTCAACGAACTCTGCATTGATGCCGCCCAAGCATACTGGAACTTTCTTGACCAGAACAACAGAGGGGTCATTGAGCATCATGTGGTGGGCAAAGTGCATATCGGAGAAGACGTTTGGCAATTGCGGCTGAACAAAGGGTTGAGGAATGCGGATGAGGTCCGCATCAGAATTGGCGGTCAGTTGCAAGATGCAGCTCTTTATAAGCCCGTCGAATATGACCCGGATACCAAGGTACTCTTGATCAAGATCACAGGCCCCTGGCCCGCCTTTGTTACCGCCCATCAGAATAGCATCGTCCTTGTAAGTGACATGAAGTTCATCGTGGCGCGTGTTGAGCAATGGTTCCACAACTTCGGGAATCTGCTTCAGATGCCAGCGCATCCGGCTGGCCTTCAACCACCTGCCAACTTCAATCTCACAGGTCAGCAAACGGCAGCGGTTTCCGCAATCCTCGGCCAACCAGTTAGTTTCATCTGGGGGCCACCTGGCACTGGCAAGACGAAAAAAGTGCTCGCGGCAGCGGTGGTGGCCCATGTACGTGCTAACAACACCGTCATGGTGCTGGCTCCCACAAACAACGCGTTGGATTTGGCGATGACAGGTTTGATTGAGTCGTGTCGCGGAGTAGGCGTAGCTCTGGACCGGTTCATCCGCCTCGGCACACCTGGTCATGTATTTGCAGCTCAGTATCCAGAGCAATGCGAAGTTAGAGGCATCCAGGTCGCTCTTGAAGCTGCGCATACGCGGATGAGAAGGCTTGAACGGCATCGGTCATACCTTGTCTGCTTGAGTGAAGTGCAGGAAATGAAAGTCATCAGCCAGATGCTCAGTGATTACGCCACAAACCTTCACGCCAAGTTGGAGCTTGATCGCCTGATTGATGAGGATTTACAAGCAATTGCCCGCTTGCAGGCAAGGTCTTCCGCTGTTTTCAACCGCTTGCTGGGCGGCTTGACGGGCGCGAACCAGGAGATCACTGAACAATGGACGCGCCATCATCACAACTTGGAGGCACGGAAGGGGGAGCGTCTTCGAGTGAATTCGCTGTGGATCGACTCACAGCGGGCGTTAAGCGGCTACCAGCGGCGGACGAATCTTCAACTGGAGCCGTACCTGCAACAAGTGACAGACGACGCTTATGGCGCGACAGCCCGATCTAGTCGTGCAAGTGAACTCTTGGCGCAGGCGCAAGCCCGGTTGAATGCCTTGCAGCCAGACGCGGACCTTCGGGGACTCGGCATCATCGAAACCGAGCGGCAGATGACGCAGACGCAGCAGCGTATCCATCAACTCGAACAGATGACACTGGAAGTCAGGCTGCGCCAAGTGCAGGTCATTGGATTGACCTTGGATCATTACATCGGCCATTGGGCTGGCAACCGGCCGCCACTGGCGCAGATCTTTCTCGATGAAGCTGCCTACACCCCGCTGATCAAGGCTCTGACTTTGTTCCGTGGCAACGTGCCGGTAGCGATGCTGGGCGATGACCGCCAGCTTCCACCCGTCTGCGAAGCCAAACCGCAACAGATGCAAACCGATGCTCTCCGTCCTTGCCTATTGTGGGCCAGATCAGCGCCATTTGCTGAGTTGGCTTGGAATCACCGCGATGCCCCTGCCAGCCTGCTCTATCACCTGGGCGGTCACCCACAGCGGCCACCACCATTTCAAATCATCGCCAGGCGGACACTGACCGTCAGCTATCGTTTCGGCCCCAATCTGGCGCAGTTACTCGGTGAGTTGGTGTACGATGCGGATGGAATTCACCTGACCGCAGCAAACCAGAATGGCGACCTCCAGATTCAAGTGGTTCATGCACCACGCTCGGCCTCTGCGGATTGGATATCTGAAGCTCAGGCGCAAGCAGTTCTAGTGTAGTCCGTCAATCGGA
>DNXB01000518.1 GCA_003506995.1 Verrucomicrobiales bacterium | reverse complement strand
CCCAACACCCGGCCCCGGACGACGAACCGGAACTGGATCTGGGCGACCCCGAGCCGCCGCCCCAACCGAGGAAAGAAAGAAAGAAAGAAATCCCCCCAAACCCCCCGCCGAGCGGGGGGCCGGATGCTTCGCCCGTGGTGTTCAGCCGACGCACGTTCTCCCCCGAGCGTCGCGCGAAGTCGCTGCGCGGGGAACTGGACGCGATCGAGAAGGAGCTGGACGAGATCCTGCGCCCCGGAGGCGTGGCCTACAACGTAAAGCCGGAAGGGAAAAAACTCGACCGCTACAACCAGCTCATGGCCCGCCGGACAGAGATCCAGCACGAGCAAGGCAAGGTGAGCACAGCCATGAGGACCGAAGCCGATGACTGACCTGGACGAACTGCACGACGTGAAGGGATTGGCCGTGGCGATCAAACGCGCGCCAAGCTACGTCTACGACATGAAGAGCGCCGGCTTCCAGATGCCCGGCGACCGGGCCAGCATGCGGCAGGCCCACCAATGGCTGGCCGATCACCCGGACTTTACCCGGGCCCAGGCCGCTGAACTGCGCTTTGCGCGCAGGGCGAAAACATGCACAGAGCCAGACAGACAGAAGTGCCCACGCTTTTGCATAGACTTTTGCAATGCCGCCGAGGAAGCCAAGGCGAACGGCCCGAGTGAGCCACGCGGGGAAAACCGTTCGCATTCTCAAGGCGGCTGACCCGCGTTGTGCTCTAATCGGTGGTTCGATTCCGCTCTCTCTGACTCCCAAATAACATGCCTGACAACTACGAATCCCGCCTCGCCGAGTGGAAGACCAAACACGGCTACCGCGACCTCGATCCTGATGCAGAAGAGGAGGAGGCGCTTCGCGCTGCAGACAAGCAGCTCAAAGGTGACGACTACTGCGTGCTCTGCGGGAAAGGCCCGCAGCCGATCAGCGGCATGGTGCTCATCACCTATCGCGATGACCCATACCTTCAGCCGGACTATGGCGCGTCGGATGAGCCGTGCCCGCCAGACGAACGTGTGCGCGCGTGCCCACAATGCTGGGCCGCAGAACGATCCGAGGAATCGAACGATGAAAGTGAGACGCGGCTGCGCTCAGAAAGCTAACGATGCCAAGGAAACCCTACAAGGAAGTGCAACCTACCAGACCGTGGAAAAGGGCAACGGCGCAGCCGTTGTCTCAACTGGCGGGTTCTGCCTCTTCTCTCGAATCCATGCTGATCGCCGACAACAAGCGGCTCAGGGAAGCAGGCTGCGAACTGGCCGAAGCGGCAATGCGTGTCGCAAAGACATACGACGGCGTGCATCGACTCATGCTGGCCTCATCAAAATGGGCGCTGGCAATCGCCAACGAAGGCGGTCGCGAACGTCACCAGCAGAACAGCCCAGGTTGAGCCGCGCCGCAGGCGTCGGCTCTAACGAAAGTTCGCCCTGATCCGGCGGGCTTTGACAGTTCGGGACGAAACGAGAAGAAACGGGAATAGTGTGACGATTGAGCCGGAATGACCCGGCGCCCCACGGTAGGGGCGTGAGCCAGACCCAAACCATCCGCCCCCAGCAGCTGACGCTGTCCGAGATCGAGCGGGGGTTTGCGGCCTGTGGGATCAAGGAACTGCCGCAGGGGGTTTCCGAGCTGAACCGGCGGGAAATGCTGTTTGTGCAGCGCCTGCTGGAGCACGGCCAACAGCGGCGGGCCGCGATCGAGGCCGGCTACTCCGAAACGAGCGCGGATTCAACGGCTTCGTTTCTCCTAAGAAAACCCAAGGTTTTTGCCTTTTACCGGCGCTGCACCGAAGGGCTGGCCAACGATGCGGGCACGGTGGTGCGGACGACGTTTGAACGTTACGTGGTCTTCAACGCGAAGGCGCAGAACGCCGCGCAGGAACGGGCCGACGCCGACACCTGGCTGGCGAAGGAGTTTTCCGACGAGGACGGCAAGAACGCGAAGCAGCGCACGAAATACGAGCAGCTGCGCGCGCGCGCCCAACGGGATGAAAAGCTGTATTCCGGGCTGGCGCGGGCCGAGGGCACGCTGTTGGCGGCCCTGCTGGGCAAGCTGAAGATCAAGATCGAGGGGGAACTGAAGTTCAGCGTGGTAACCGACGAGGATCGCGAACACCTGATGCAGCTGGAGGCCGCCGGAGTACCGGTGCGCATGCCGCAAATGGCGGGAGGCCGCAACTGATGGACACGCCGACCACGGAAGCGACGCCGGAAAAGCCCCGGCTGAGCCCGATCCAGTTTGGCGTGGTGGTGCGCAAGAAGCGCCTCTACAAATGGCAGGCCTTCATCATGGCCGACGTGGCGAGCGGGAAGCCCACGGCGGCGGTGACGCCGAACGAGGCCGGCAAGACGAGCATCATCATCGCCACGCTGGCGGAATGGTGCCTGCACGAATACCCCGGCAGCACGGTGGTGCTGACCAGCGCGACGTTTCGCGCGGTGCGCACCCAGATCTTTGCCGCGCTTGAGCAGGACAAGGATAAGTTTGCGCATTGGACGTTCAAGGACACGGAAATCGAGGACGGCAAGGGGGGCCGGATCCTGGGCTTTGCGACGGACAGCGGGGCGAAGTTCGAAGGATTTCACGCTGACGAGGGCCGGCCGCTGCTGATCATCCTGGATGAGGCCAAGTCGATCGCGGATGACATTTTTGTGGCGGCCGACCGCTGCAACCCGACCATGCTGCTGTATATCAGCAGCCCCGGCGGGCATTTTGGACGGTTCCACGACGCGTTCAAGAACGTGCGTTTCGCGCAGCACGAGATCAGCATCGAGGATTGCCCGCACATCACGGCCGAGCGCATCGCCGCCATGAAGGAGCAATATGGCGAGGACTCGGACATTTACCGGTCGATGATCCTGGGCAAGTTCGCCCGGGGGAAGGAAAACGGCAAGGTGGTGGCCTTCGAGGACTACGAGCGGTGCTTGGCCAACCCGCCGCGCTGGATCTCGGTCACCCGCCAGGTCTTCTGCGACTTTGCCGACAGCGGGGACCTGTGCATCATCGCCAAGCGCGACGGCAACAAGATCGACATTGCCGACGAGTGGAAGCCGGACGGCAACAAGGCGGGCATCACCGAACGGTTTGAGCGCACGCTGCGCCCGTTGCAGGAACAGGGCTACACCCTGCGCGGGGATGAGGATGGCACCGGCCACGGCTACATCACCGCGCTGAACCTGCGCGGGATCCACATCGAGGGCGTGCGCAACAATGCCGAGCCCACGGATCCGCACTACTTTAATCTGGCCGCCCAGCAGTGGTGGACATTCGCCAAGCAGGTGAACCAGTGCGCCTGGGTGCTGCCCCACGACGAGACGCTGAAACGGCAGGCCTGCACCCGCGAGCAGAACTTTGTGGTGGTGGATGGCGTGAAGCAGTTTGGCCGCGAGGATGGCAAGCTGCAGT
>DNXB01000125.1 GCA_003506995.1 Verrucomicrobiales bacterium | reverse complement strand
GATACCTTTCACCGCGACGGTTATGCCGTCATCCGCAACGTGCTGGGCGCCGACGAATGCGCGCGCCTGCGCACCCTGACCGACGAGATTGCCGCGCGCCCCTCCGTGCAGGAGGCCAGCAAAGGCTGGTTTGTCGTGCGCGAACCGGAAAAGGAGGACATCGCCTTCGCCCGGCTCTTCATCCGCGAACCCATCTATTCGCTCGTGCAGCAGATTCTCGGCCCGGAATGCCGGTTCTGCGGCCAGAATGTCATTCGCAACAAGCCCGGCGAGGCCGTCTCCAACTGGCACGTCGACGATTGCAACAAGCTCGAGCATCCGCTCCCGCCCGATGTCCCGCGCTGGCCCGCCAGTGCGCGGCTGCCGCTCATCTGGCTGAGCGTACAGGTGCCGCTCACCGACATCCTCACGCTTGACGACGGTCCCACCGAGATCGTGCCCGGCAGTCACTACTCCGGCCGCCTGCCGCCGGTGGACAACCTCGTGTTTGAAGGCCGCGGCGTGGAGCCGATTTTTTGCCACGCGGGCGACATCTATCTTTTCAACCACCAGACTTGGCACCGCGGCCGCCCCAACACCGGCACGAAAACGCGCTACCTCATGCAGCTGCAATACGCCCGCGGCGACAGCCTCGCGTTCCGCTGCCAGGTGGCGCGCTCCTCGCCGGCAATGGACAAAATCCTCGCCGGCGCCGACCCGCGTCTGGTCGAGGTCATGACCGGCCCCGCCAAATACGTGTGAGATATGCCGCGCGCTGCAGAGTCGCGGAGTTGCCGCCAGATCCGGTAAGTCGCGGTGTCCCTGCCGCGCCGCCACAGATTCATTTCGTTGAACCACAGATCGACACAGATTCACACCGATGTGAATGCAGGGCTGCAAAATGCCTCGGCAATCCGTTCCGTGGGTTTAGGCTGCCGGCGACATGGACATCCTGCTCAAAAAGGAAACCGACCCCAACGCGGCCCCTGATTTCGTCATCGACGCCGCCCGCATCGTCGGCCCCATCAAACCGGTCAACGGCACCTGCAACGCACCCACCGCCACCACCGCCAAGTATTTCAAGCAGGCCCGGCTGCCCTACTCCCGCCTGCACGACTCCTACCTCGCACACCATGCCTGCGTGGATGTGCCCGCGATTTTCCCCGACTTCGACGCCGACGAAACCGACCCGGCCAATTACGATTTCCGCCTGACCGACCACTACGTGCAGTCGATCAAGGACTGCGGCACCGACATCATCTACCGCCTCGGCAATAGCATGGAGAGCGGCCCCGTGCGCTTCCACAACCAGCCGCCCAAGGACAGCGCCAAGTGGGCCCGCATCTGCGCCCAGATCATCGCCCACTACAACGACGGCTGGGCGAATGGCTTTCACCACCGCATCGAATACTGGGAAATCTGGAACGAGCCCGACGCCGACCTCGGCCGCCCCGACATGCCCATGGCGGGCCAGTGGGCGGGCACCCCCGCACAATTCTACGAGCTGTACAGCGTCGCGTCCGACCTCCTCAAACGCCAGTATCCCCACCTGAAAATCGGCGGCTACGGCAGTTGCGCCATCGATGAACCCAGCCGACGGGTCTTCTTCGAGGGCTTTCTCGCCCATCTCGACTCGCACCCGCACGCCCTCGATTTCCTCTCGCTCCACGCCTACGGCGACAGCACCGAAAAAATCGTCAACCGCGTCAACTACATCACCACCCAACTGGCGCAGCACGGTCGCGCCGGACTCGAGCTGGTCTGCACCGAATACAACTACATCTGGGAGTTCGAAAACATCTGGCCCAAACTCGGCGACCCCAACGGCGAACACTTCCGGCAGGAGCTGTTCGACTCCATGCGCACCGCCCGCGCCGCCAGCTACATCCTCGGCGCGCTGATCACCTTCCAGAACCAGCCCACCGTCACCATCGCCAATTTCTACCGCACCGACAACGGCGTGTGGGATGCCACGTGGAGCCCCCACGGTGTGCCCGAGAAACCGTATTACGCGCTCCTTGCCTTCAGCGAAGCCCACGGCCTGCAACAACTCGCCTGCGCGACCCATGCCAACGGCCTGCACGCCCTGGCCGCCACCGACCCGCAGAGCGGCCGCCTCGTCATCCTCATCAGCAACTACACCGGCATCGATCGCGAATACGAACTGCGTCTGGAAAACCTCCCGGCCGACGCCCGCTACCGCATGGAGCGCCATCAGACCGACGACCGGCGCAACCACGAAAAGATCGCGGACCAGACCATCACCCCAGGCGGCCGCGATCTCACGCTCTATCTCCGCGCCGGCAGCCTCACCACGCTGAAACTCACCCCGACGGGTTGAGCACAATCCAGCCGGCCGCCAGCCGGGCACCTGACTTCCGCCACACCTCACGCAGAGCCGCGGAGTTGCGGCCCAATCTTGTAGTTCCAGAGGGCCTGCCCTCCGTAGGCTTGGCGAAGGAGGGTCCGCGCCTCAACCTTTGGCAGGTAAACTGTATGGACATCCAGGCCTACATATCTATCGGTCTACTTCATGGGCTTGTTCTTGGTTTTAGTTGTTCCGGTTACACGCCACACCCATGCGAATGGGTGCACTTCGAGCATCTTCGAGCCAAAGGACAGACAAACCCGCGTTCACCGGGGACAAGCACTCCACATTCTTTCCGCTGCTTCATCGCAGCTATAATGCTTAGGCAAAAGATGAGCGCGGCATCCGTAAAGTTTACTTCGAAGCGAAATGGTTGGACTGCCACGAGCCTGATTTTGCAGCAGGTAGCATTTGCTGGGCTCACGCTGAGCTACCCTCTTTTGATGTGGGTAAGCGTATGGGTTGTGAAGGGGCCGGTCATGATTTTGTGGGTTCTAGCTTTTGTCGCTCCGCTGATCTTCGTGGCTTGGAATGGCGTTGGTGACTACGCCTACATCGTGGCGAAGAAGGGCTGGCTGTTTGTTCTCGCTGCCACTGTATGGATCGCGAGTTATTGGTGGCTTTCTGAACGAGAAGGCACACCTGTCAGCTACGACGCTATGAAAGCGCACTACGATGCGATGAAGGCGAGCCACGAACGCCAATGAAGAAAAAGCCGAACCAAGCGCACGCGTGGCCATCTCTGATGTTAGGTAAAATAAAGATGAGGCGCCCCTTTCCATTTCATGGTGTCCTCACGACGCTTTTATGCGTCGTGGCGATTTTCCAGATCTGGTTTGTGGCTCGTCTCGATGATGAATTGAAAGAGGCTCGGCGCGAAATCGCTGCGCTTCAAAAGCGTCTAGACGAGGAAAGCTACATTCGAAGCCGCTGGATCCAGCAGAATCAGTTATCGCGAGAGCAGGTGATCCCGAGGAATGCAGGTGAAGCCCCCTGATAGATCGTCATAACAAGGACGATCTCTGAGAGTTCTGCTGCTCAGCAGCACGCAGCGGGCCCCGCTTGACCAAGCCCGTATCGAGCGAGGACTGAGTGGCTGATCTTTGATCGATCCAGCCAAGAAAACCCGCTTGCCGCGAAAACAGATCCCGGCCAGCCTATCTCCACATGAGCATCGCTGAACTCCACAAGCTTCCGGCCGACGAGAAGTTGAAGATTATCGAGGCACTGTGGGGCGATCTGGCGGCCGATGACGCGGCGTTCGCCAGCCCGGCGTGGCACGAAGACGAACTGCGAAAGACCGAAGCAGATTTTGCCGCCGGTCGGGTTGAGATTCTAGACTGGGAAGACGCGAAGAAGGAGTTGAGGAAGCAGTTCGAATGAAAGTCAGGATTCTCCGGTCTGCGCTTCAGGATCTGGCGGCCGGGCGTCGGTTTTACGACAGGCGAGCAGAAGGCGTTGGCGGCTATTTTTTCGACAGTCTGTTTTCTGAGATCGACTCTTTGGTTCTCTACGCAGGCATTCACCGCGTTCAGTTCGGCTTCCATCGTATGCTCGCGAAGCGGTTTCCCTTTGCGGTCTATTATCGTGTGAATTCTGGCGAAGCAGTTGTGTTTCGGGTGCTGGATTGCAGGCGAGACCCGCACTGGACTCGAAAGGCGCTTGAAAAAACGGGCTGAGCAGACGCTGTGGTCTGCTGCTGATCTCGACCCCATCCTCGGGAATGGAAACCGAAACGACTGCGCAGCCGACTGAAGGTTGTCGTGCTCCGTCGACCGGCCGGTCGGGGAATTGCGCTCAGGTCAAGGTGCGCCAGATAACCTTGTTGGACAGCACATCGCCGAGACCCGCGCCTCGGCCGCCTTCGGTGTAGAGCACACCGGGGGCGGCGGGCATTTCGTTGTAACCCGTGGCCCGTTCCACGCTGGGCATCCACTGCGGTTCGCCGGGCGTGCCATCGCCGAACAAGGCGGTGGTGAAAGTGCGGCCGCCGTCGTTGGAGTCGAACCGCACCAGCCGCGTGCTCGGGTGGCCCCAGTATTCGCCGCCGTCGGACATGTCCACCGCCAGGCCGAGGATAAGCAGCCGACCATCGCCGGTGCTGACCATGCCGCCGGTCAGGAGGAGCGCGTGGTCGCGCAGTGCAGCGGGCAAAAACGGATTCAGGTGCAGGTGCTCCCAACCGTCGTTCGATCGCGTGGCGAGGTAGCCCTGGGCGCTGTGCGCGAGCATTTCGCTGTAGGCGAAGTACGGTTGGCCGTTGGCATCGAGCACGGTGGCACCGGCTTCGGCGCGACGGCCGTCGGCGGACTGCGTGCGGAAGACCACGTCGGCGGTGGCAATCGTCGCGGGCAGCGGAATCGGGGTGCCGTCGAGTTTTTGCCAGGTGCGGCCTTCGTCAGGACTGCGCATGCAGCCGATCCACGTGTAGGAAACCGGCGGGCTGTCGTAGGACGGCTGTTCGTAAACGCGGAACGTGAGCACCAGGCCGCGATGATCCGGCGCCCAGCTCATCGAGGCGGCGTATTGGCTGTAATTGATGCGCTCCGACTTGAGGATCGCGCCCTGGCGCGTCCATGCACCGCCCGGCGGCTTGCGCCAGAGCTCGAGTTCCCACGGGTCCTTTTCGTAGGAACGCCGCGCGGTCAGGATCAGCGTACCGTCCTGCGCGCACACCAAGGTCGGATACGTCAGGTCGGTGCCGAACTGTTCCATCGGCGACCACGCCGAGGCGTCGTTGGGCCGCACCGAGCGGTGGTAGCGGAAGGGATGATGATGCGAATAATATACGATGTGCAGGTAACCCTCGGCATCGACAGTCAGCGCCGGGCCGCCGTGATTGTCCACGGCCTCGCCCACCGTGACCGCCTCGCCCCACCGCCCCGTTGCATGATCGAGCGTGCGGATCTTGATGCGAAAGCCCTCGGGCGGGGTGTCGAGCCAGGTGACATGCGTCTTGCCGCGGCAGGTGATGATCTTGGGCGACTCGATGTAGGCCGTGGCCCGGCCGCTGCCGGTGGCGGAAAGAAGGAACGGGGCGTTCATGGGTTTGAAGCCACAGCAAGGCACAAATTGCGCGGAAGGAGAAACCCAGAAATGGAGGCAAGCCCATTGAGGGCCGCATAGCAGTCTGACTTTGGGTGGAACGCATTGCCCTCAATGCGTTGTTCGGCTCTCCCATAAAAACCAGCGCCTTGAGGGCAAGGCGCTCCACCATTTCCGTCAGTGCAATACGCGCAATTCAATACATGCGGCGGAGAGCGGAGTACCCGCCCTACAGCTGAAAGGCCGGATCTGTGTTCATCCGTGTTCATCTGCGGTGAAAAATCGGAGGACGGTCGCACCGGGGTCAGCGACCCCGGCCAACATCTTGATTACGGACGGGCGGGCCGCCCTTCTCTACCGGACAATCCCGACCCTCAGCTGCCGCCGGGGGCGAGGCCGCGTTTGCTGGCGTCGGAGAAGGCGATGATGCGCTGAAACTCCGGGGAGGCGGCCTCGGCGTGCGCGGCGAGTTTGGCCAGCGCCTGCGAGCGGTTGAGCCGGTCGCGATAGAGAATGCGGAAGATATGCTTCACGCGCTCGACCTGCGCGGGGCCGAAGCCGTTGCGCTCGAGGCCGACCTTGTTGATCGCGCGCACCTCGGCGGGCGTGCCGTCGGCGATGAAATACGGCGGCAGGTCGTGCACGAGCTTGGCCATGGCGGAGAGCATGGCGTAGGCGCCGATGCGGCAAAACTGGTGGATGCCCGCGGCGCCGCCGATCACGACATGATCATCGACCGACACGTGGCCGGCCATCGAAACGGCGTTGCTGATCACGATGTGGCTGCCGAGCACGCAGTCGTGCGCAATGTGGCTGTAAGCGAGGACGGTGTTGTCGGAACCGAGAACGGTGAAATCGCCGTCGTTGGTCGCGGCGTGCACGGTCACGTATTCGCGAAAGACATTGCGCGCGCCCGCGCGCAGCCCCGGCCGGCCGCCCTTGAACTTCAGGTCCTGCGTCTTGCCGCCGATGCAGGCGTAGGGGAAAACCTCGCAGCCGGCGCCGAGGACGGTGTTGCCCTCGACCGAAGCGTGGTGATGCAGCCGCGTGCCCTCGCCCAGCCAGACCTCGCTGCCGACATAGGCAAACGGACCGATTTCCACGTCGTCGCCGAGTTCGGCGCCGGATTCAACCACCGCGGAGGGATGGATGCGGGCGGACATGACGGCTTACTCCTCGCCCGCGCCTACCATGGCGAACATCAGCTCGGCCGAGGAAACGACCTGACCGTCCACCGTGCAGTTGCACTCGGCGGCGGCGAGCTTGTCGCCGCGGACTTTGGTGATCTTGGCGTTGATGATGATCTGGTCGCC
>DNXB01000305.1 GCA_003506995.1 Verrucomicrobiales bacterium | reverse complement strand
TGTCGCAAAAAGAAAACGTCGCCGCCACTTGGGAGGACATGTACTGGGGCCAGTTCGAGTCCACTCCAGCGCCTTCCAGCGCAGTGGTGAAAGCAGCCCGCTCCGCCGCAGTGGAGGTCACGCCTGCGCAGCATGCAGCACCAGCGGCACCCGCCGTGGCAGCGGACGCGGCACTGGAGCAGGAGCGTCTCCGCCTGGAACTGGAGCGCGTGAAGATGGAGGCGGAGATGGCCCGCATGAAAGCGGAAATGCTGGAGCAGCAACAGCTCGCCGCGCAGCAGGCCAAGGTGGTCGAGTTGCCGCGCACCACACCGCTCCAGCAAGACCCGTCCGCTGTTTACCCGCCGCCACCTGCCGCGGCTGCCAACGCCCTCGTGTTCAACCCGCAGAGCCTCGCCACTCTCACACTGGAAGTGGAGGGCGGGCAGCAGGCCGTCGTCACAGTGCGTGATCCCTTCACCATCGGCCGCAACAAGAGCAACGACCTCGTCATCCGTGACCTGCACGTCTCCAGCCAGCACGCGAAGCTGGTGGCGCGAAAAGACGGCGTGTTTGAGGTGGTGGATCTCGGCTCCAGCGGCGGCACATTCGTCAATGACGAGCGGATTGAGCGGTGCGCGCTCAAAAATGGCGACCGGATCGACTTCGCCACCGTCCAGGCCACGTTTCGTTACATCGCGGGAGACCAGCTTGATGAGACTGACGACATCGGCGGCACGCTGGTGCAGTCCAAGGCCGATGTGGCCCGCAGGCTGGCCGCCACGGTCAAATCTCCGCGTCACGGCCTGCTCACGGTGCTCACCGATGATGAAAAGAGCCGCGACGTGCCCTCGGGCGGGCAGATCAGCATCGGCCGGGTGCCTGGCAATGACCTGATCATCGCCGAGGAGCATGTGTCCGGCCGCCATGCGCGTCTGGCCGGCACTGGCGGCGGCACGTTTGAATTGTTCGACCTCGGATCAAGCTGCGGCACCTTTGTGAACGGCGTCAAAGTTCAACACATGGTGCTCAATAGCGGCGACTGCATTCGTTTCGGCATCGTGGACTGTGTCTTCATCATCATCGACCCCAACGGCGCGCCTGATGACTCTCGGAAGCCGCCCCCGCCGCGTGGCATGGCCGCGCTGCCCAAGGTCGAAGAATCCGGCATCGAGCCGCTGCCGATGCCCAGGCCCGCCGCTCGCGCGGGGGACCATCTGCCCCTGGTGAAACGATCGGGGTATTGAGGAGAAGCCGTCACCCTCACACCAGCCCGAGGGCGTGGCCGATGATCTGGATGAAGTGGTAAAACAGCCAGGTGTAGAACGCCCAGGCAATGAGGAGCATGCCGATGATGATGGCGAACAATAGGAAGATGCCGAGGTAAAAGTGCAGCGTGCTGCGCTTCACGCCGTCCTTGTTGCCGGCCTGCCAGGCGGTGAGGAGACGCAGGTTGCGTGTGTTGGATTTGAAGAACATGGACGCCGCCGCGCCGAAGCCGGGAACGAGGCCGATGAGGAAGTTGATGCCCATGTTCAGCGCCATGCGCAGAAACACCGGGATCGAGATGCCGCTGCGCAGGGCATCCAAGAGAATGATCACGCCCGCGCCTGAGGCCACGGTATCACCCACGCCGGGAATCAGCGCCAGAATCGGATCGAGGCCGAATCTGAAATTCGTGCCGGGGACACGCAGCAGCTCGTCGAGATACTTTGCCAGAATGCGGGCGGTGGCACGCTCGGTGGGGTCTTTGCTCGCGGCCAGCCTGGCGGCGATGGGGTTGATCGGCGGCGGCACCACCTCATCCACTTTGAGTTCTGGAGTCGGGAGCGGCATGGCGGAGAGAAAATGACGAAACCAGAATGATGAATGACGAATTCAACAGTCACTAGCTCTTGCTGGGCAGATCGACGAGCATCTGCGCGTTGCTGGGATAGCGCTCCAGCAGCGAGATGACGCGCTGGATGGCCTCGACCGGCTTGTGACCGGCGAGTCCTCGGCGCAGCATGTGAATCTTGTCGAGCTGGAAGGTCTGCAGCAGCAGCTCCTCGCGGCGCGTGCCGGATTTGAAGATGTTCACGGCAGGGAACACAAACTGCTCGGCGATGCGGCGGTCGAGCACGAGCTCCATGTTGCCGGTGCCTTTGAACTCCTGGAAGATGAGGTCATCCATGCGGCTGCCGGTCTCGATGAGCGCGGTGCCGAGGATGGTGAGAGAGCCTGCGGTGCGCGTGTTGCGCGCGGCGGCGAACAGACGGCGCGGAATCTCCAAGGCGCCGACACCGACACCACCGCTCATGGTGGCGCCGCTTTTGGCGGTGTTGTTGAAGGCACGGGCCATGCGCGTGATGGAGTCCATGAGCATGAAGACATGCTCCCCGCACTCCACGAGGCGCTTGGCGCGCTCGATGGCGAAGGTGGCGATGCGCGTGTGGCTCTTCACGTCCTGGTCGTTGTTGCTGGAGAAGATTTCGGCCTGCGGCAGGATGCGCTTGAACTCGGTGACTTCTTCCGGGCGCTCATCGACAAGCAAAATCATGAGATGCACGCCGGGATGGTTCTCGACGACGGCCTCGGCGATGTGCTGGAGCATCGTGGTCTTGCCCGCGCGCGGCGGGGCGACGATCAAACCGCGCTGGCCGCGTCCGACGGGCGTCATCATGTCGATGACACGCGTGGTGAGGCGGTCTTTGACGGTCTCAAGCTGGTAGCGCTTGTTCGGGTTCACCGCCTTGAGTTCCTCGAACAACGGCAGATCGCGCATGACGAACGGATTGCGGCCGTTGACCTCGGTGACCTCGGTGATCTGCGGGCCACGCTGCCCCTTGCACTGCACGCCGACGACCTGCATGCCCTCGCGCAGACCGTATTTGCGGATGAACTCGGGCGCGATGAAGGCGTCCAGCGGATGCTGGGCATAGTTGCGATCACGCTGACGCAGGAAGCCGTAGCCTTTGGGGGACATTTCGAGAATGCCGTTGGCAGGCTCCGGCGGTCCGAGCGGCTTTTCCGGCTCGGGTTCTCGCTCCTGGGTGAACTGGGGGCGCGGCTCCTGGCTGCGCGGGCCTTCGCCGCCACGTTCAGGACGCTCACCGCCGCGATCACCGCGGCGTTGGGAGTCGCGCTCGGCCCGGCGCTGCTTCCAGCGCTCAAACTTCATTTTGCGGCGCTCCTTGGCGGTCATCGGACGCAACTGGCCGTTGGCGTCCATGATCATGTTGCGCGGCGTGTTGGGATCGCCGTCGGCAGAGGCTTCTGAAGCCTCGTCAACACCGGCATCCCCAGCCCCATTAGTTTCGGTAGCCGGAGCAGAAGCTTCCACCACCGGCGGCGCGGCGGGTGTGACAGGCACGACCACTTCAACGACCTCAGGCGTGGCGGCTATGGGCGTCGGTTCGGCAGGCTTTTCGACCTCAGATGGAGCGGCAGCCTCCTGCAAGGGCAGTTCTTCCTCAGAGTCGGCTGGTTTCTTTTTCGCGGTTTTACGGGCCACTTTGGCCGGAGCCTTCTTGGCGGCCACTTTTGTGGCAGCGACTTTCTTGGCGGCCACTTTTTTGGCCGGGGCTTTGCGCTTGGGCTTCGTTTCAACGGCTTCGGCAGTGAGTTCTTCGGGCATAGGGAATTAAAAAAAGGGTTAGCCGAGCTGTTCGGCGATGGCGTCGTCGATCTCGAAATTGGCGTGGACGTTTTGGGAGTCGTCGTAGTCGTCGAGGACGTCGTAGAGACGGATGAGGGACTTCGCGTTGTCCACGTCGCTGATGGTGACGGTGGTCTGCGGCTGGTAGATGAGTTTTTGGCTGCGGGAGGCGAGGTTCTTTTCGCGCAGCGCATTGGCCACCTGGAAGAGCTGGTCGGTGGCCGTGTAAACGACCCAGTCCTCACCGTCCTCCTGGATGTCCTCGGCACCCGCCTCCAGCGCGGCCTCCATGATCTGGTCCTCGGTGGTGGCAGATTTGTCGAGCCGGATCTCGCCACGACGCTGGAACATGTAAGCCACGCTGCCGGAGTCGGCGAAGGTGCCGTTGTTCTTGGAAAGCAGGACGCGGATGTCGTTGGCGCTGCGGTTGCGGTTGTCGGTGACGATTTCGATCATCATCGCGACGCCGCCTGGGCCGTAGGCCTCGTAAAGAATTTCTTCCAAAGCCGCTCCCGCGATCTCGCCGGTGCCTTTTTTGATGGCGCGGTCGATGTTGTCATTCGGGACATTCGCGGCGCGAGCAGCCAAGATCGCGCTGCGCAGGCGGGCGTTCATGTCGGGGCTGCCACCACCGGATTTGGCCGCGAGCGTGATTTCCTTCGCCAGCTTGCTGAAGGCATTGCCGCGCTTGGCATCCGTGATGGCTTTGCCACGCTTGATCTTGGACCATTTATTGTGGCCTGCCATGTTTGGGAACGATGTCGGTTAAGAATAACGCATGCGGAGAGGCCGTGACGGCGGCCATCCGTGCGTGGGTTGTTGGGAAATGTCGGGGGGAATGGAATAAGCGGCATCGCCGCGGTGTGTTCCGGGAGGAATGACGGCCACGCAACGAGTGCGGGGTCACGTTTCATCAGCGCGAGGGCTGGGGAAACATCGGCATGCCTGCCGGGAACATCACCAAGTGTTCACCAAGTTGAGAGAACCTGGAACGGCGGCAAGTGTGCGGGCGGCATGGCGATCTGGCAAGAGGTTTTTCTCGAAGGGATTCAAGATTGATCAAGGGGGAGCGTATTCGGGTGGTGATTCCTCGTCTCATCCCATGGATCTGCCTGGCTGTAGTGGCGCAGGCAGAATCCCCGCCGCCCGCGGAGCCGCTGTGGTCGCTCCATCCGTTTGGGATGCAGACACAACCGGCAGTGAAGGACAAGGCATGGCCGCGTTCGCGTGTGGATTACTTCATCCTCTCGCGACTGGAAAAGGAAAACCTCACGCCGAATGGCGACGCGGAGTCGCTGACGCTGCTGCGGCGGGCGTATTTTGATCTCATCGGCCTGCCGCCGCCGCTGGAGGTGCTGGAAGGCTTCACGAAGGACCAATTTCCCGCCGTGGTGGATGCGCTGCTGGCATCGCCAGAGTTTGGTGCGCGCTGGGGGAGGCATTGGCTCGATGTGGCGCGCTACGCCGAGACAAGCGGCAACACACGCAACATGGCCTATGTGCTGGCGTGGCGTTACCGGAACTATGTCGTGCGCGCCTTCAATCGCGACACACCGTTTGATGAGTTCATCCGCGAGCAGATCGCCGGTGATTTGTTGCCACCGGCGAATGATCCAGCGCGGCGTGATGACCAACTGCTGGCCACCGGCTTTCTCAATGTGGGCACCAAATCCCTCGGAGAGCAGGACAAGGACCTCTACGACATGAACGTGGCCGATGATCAGATCGACGCGACCTGCCATGCCTTTCTCGCTCTCAGCGCGAACTGCGCTCGCTGCCATGATCACAAGTTCGATCCCATCCCGACGCAGGACTACCATGCGCTCGCGGGCATCTTCCGCAGCACGCAAAACCTGTCCGGCGTGCAGACCAACAATGTCACGAAGGAAGCCGACGCCATGCCGCTGGGTCCTGATGGCATGCAGCGGCTCGCCGAGATGAAACAGCACGAGAAAGACCTCGCCGACATGCAGAAAGACTATGTCGAGGTGGCGAAGAAGCGGAACACGATGCGCGAGGAAATCGTCAAAGCGGGTTTTGACCCAGCCCGGAAGCCCGTGACGATGCCCAAAGAGATGGCGGAGAAGATGAGCACGCTGGGAACCCTCGATCAGGACGTGAGCGCCTGGCAGAAAAAGCTCGCCGAGAAGCAAAAAACCGCGCCCGTGCCGCCGCCGCTCGGCATGTCGGTGAAGGAGGCCGAAACGCTCATCGACTGCCCTGTGTATGAGAAGGGCGAGATCAAAAAACCGCTCGCACCGGTGAAGCGCGGTGCTTTGTCGGCCATCCCGGTGAAACTCGCCGCCATCGGCCCAAAAGAGAGCGGGCGTCGGCAACTTGCTGACTGGATCGCGAGCCCGCAGAATCCGCTCACCGCGCGAGTGATCGTGAATCGCGTGTGGCAGCATGTGTTCGGCCGTGGATTGGTCGAAACACCCGATGATTTCGGCCGCATGGGCGGCAAGCCAAGTCACCCGGAACTTCTCGACGACCTCGCCGCGCGTTTTGTGCGCGATGGATGGTCGATCAAAGCCTTGATTCGCGAACTGATGCTCTCACGCGCCTATCAGCTCAGTTCCGCCTCACGCGCCGACGATCCGACGAATGAACTGCTGGTGCGCGCGAACAAAAAGCGCCTCGAAGCCGAGCCGCTGCGCGATGCCATGCTTTTTATCGGTGGCTCGCTGAACCTCGCGCCACGCGAGGGCTCGCCCGTCGCTGACAAGGCGAAGGACATCACGCCGCAAGGACGCGAAGTGGGCCGGAAGCACTTCCTCAACGATCTGCCAGACGACACAACTCACCGCAGCATTTACCTGCCCATCGTGCGCGGAGCGCAAATGCCGATGATGCAGTGCTTCAACGCCGCCGATCCCGGCCAGGTCATTGGCGCTCGTTCCGCCAGCATCACGCCGGTGCAATCGCTGCTCCTCATGAACAGCGACCTGGTGATGCTGCAGGCCGAAAACTTTGCCAAACGGCTCCCTGGAACCACCGATGACGAAAAACTCATCAATGCCTGGAGAATGGCCTTCTGCCGCGAGCCACGAGCAGGCGAGATCAACTCCATGCGCGAGTTTTTGCGCGTCAAAGGCGATTGGGCGCGGCTTTGCCATGCGTTGATGCAAAGCGGGGAGTTTCAAACCGTAGATTGATACCGATGCACCCGTCGTTCACCCGCCGTCATCTGCTCAGCGCTTCCAGCGCGGGGTTTGGCATGCTGGCGCTACGTGGATTGTTCGGCGCGGAGAGTCCGCTGGTGGCGAGGCGAACGCATTTCCCGGCGAAGGCGAAGCGNNGGCCGTCGCAGGTGGACACGTTTGATTTCAAGCCGGTGCTGACCAAGCAGCATGGCAAGCCGGTGGCGAAGGACAGTCCGACGGTGTTTTACCAGTCGCCGTGGGAGTTCAAGCCACGCGGGCAGAGTGGGATGCTGGTTTCGGACCTGCTGCCGAACATCGCGCGCCATGCGGACGACCTGTGCGTGATCAATTCGATGCACACAGACCACAATGCGCATCCGCAGGCGATTTTGCAGATGAACACGGGCAGCTTTGCCTTTACGCGACCCAGTGTGGGGGCGTGGTGCGTGTATGGGTTGGGCACGGAGAATCAAAACCTGCCGGGCTTTGTGACGATCAATCCGTCCTTCTCTGGTGGCGGGCCGGTGAAGTTTGGCAGCGCGTTTTTGCCATCCGTGTGCGCAGGCACGCCGATCGGGCAGGACAGCGGCAATGGTGCGAGTCCGATTGCACCCGCGACATCACTCAAAGACATCCAACTGCCGTTCATGAAGAATGCGCGGATGGATGCCACCGTGCAGCGACGGCAGCTTGATTTGGTCCAGGCATTGAACCGGCAGAAACTGGTCCAGGATGGCAGCAATGAGGCGCTGGAGGGCTTGATCACTTCGGCGGAACTGGCCTTCAACATGCAGCGCGAGATGCCCGAGGTGATAAACCTCAACCAGGAGAGTGTGGCAACGCAGGAAATGTATGGAATCGGTGATGGAAAGCCGACAGACCAGATCGGACGCGCGTGCTTGATGACACGGCGCTTTTGCGAGGCGGGCGTGCGCTTCATCCAGGTGAATCACGAGTTCTGGGATGATCACACGGACATTTTCACCGGTCATCCGAAGCATGCACTGGAGACGGATCAACCGGTCGCGGCGCTGCTCACCGATTTGAAGCAACGCGGTCTGCTGGAAGACACGCTGGTGCTCTGGGGCGGTGAGTTTGGCCGTCCGCCGCTGCTAAACAAAAACAAGGGGCGCGATCACAACAACGTGGGTTTCACGATGTGGATGGCCGGTGGTGGAGTGAAGCCGGGCATCCGGTTTGGCAGCACGGACGAAACGGGCGCGAAGGCGGAGCAGGACAAGGTGCATCTGCATGATCTGCATGCGACGATGCTTCATCTACTCGGGCTGAATCACGAAAAACTCACGTATCGCTACGCGGGCCGCGATTTCCGGCTCACGGATGTGTATGGCGAGGTGAAGCACGGATTGATCGCTTAACGCACCATCTTTTTGCTTTTTTTGGGAGCCGGATTCTCAGACTCGACGGGCTTTTTTTCGATTTTCTCGTCCAACTTCAGCACTTTCGGCGGTGTGGGCGCGGGGCCGTCCCACAGGAAATGCTCCAGACGAATCTTGGTGGCCCGTTCGCGCGCCTCCTGCTCGCGGTCCCCACGGCGCTGCGCCACCTGCTCGGCAAGACGCGCGGCGGCCTCCCATTGGTGCGCCGCCTCCAGCAGGTCGATGCCGAAGAAGCCTGTTTTGGCAAACCACACATAGTCCGCCGGGCTGGCAGGAGGCGTGATGTCCGCCGCCCGCAGCACGTTGTAGCAGGCCTCCAGCGCCTCGGTGTCGCGTTTGGCATCGTGATGCGCCGTGGCGAGGGTGAACCCGGCGCGGGCCTTCCAGAAAAACGACAGTGCTTTGTCCGCAAGAAACGTGTCGAGCAGGCTGATGGCGGCGGCCAGTCGTTCGGGCTCGGTTTTGCCGAGCAGCAGCAGCACCTCGGCTTTTTCGCAGGAGGTCAGGCGGCGCTGCTCCACGTCGAGAGTTTTCGAGGCAAGCAGCTTGTCCAGCGCGGCGAGCGCCTCGGTCAGGCGGCCCTGGGCGCGTTCAGACAGCGCCTGCTGTCTGCGCGCAGCGACGGCGAGCGGGCCGCCTTTCTGCGCCAGCTCCTCCCAGGTGGCGAGCGCCCGGACGCGGCCCTCGGCGCTCATGACCGAGGAGGCGGACATGGCCGCAAAATAGAGAGCGGTGTCGGCATTCGCAGTGTCGGGATAATCGCGGGCGATGATTTCAAACTCCGTGCGCGCGCTGGCAAAATCCTCCAGCCGGTAGTGCGCTCCGGCGATTTTCATCCGCACCTCCGGCACGAACGTGCTCTTCGGCCAGGCCTTGAGAAAGGCGGCGCCTTCAGCAACCACCGCCTTCAAATTCCCCTCGGCGTCATACAGCCACAACCGCGTGAGGTCGATGCGTTGCATCTGCGTCTGGCTGAGCGTGGTCGCCGCAGTGGTGGCGTCCAAGGTGATCCGCGCGTCCTGGATGCGTGGCGGCACGGCCATGAGCAGCCATTCCGCCAGCGCGACGCAGGCATCCGCAAAACGCGGATGCCCGGGATGGGCGCGGATGAAGGCGCGCAGCGCCAGCTCTGCCTCCGGCTGGCGTTTGGCGGCGGCAAACAAGGCTTTTTCCAATTCCAGGGTGGCGGCGCTGTCTTCCGCCCCCTGCCCCGCCCCGGCGGCACTGGTCACCACCTCAAGCTGGCCGAGGAGGCTTTGATACAAGGTGAAATTCCCCGCAGACACGGCCGTGACAGCCGCATTGAACAACGCGCGCCGACGTTCGGTGAGCGTGGTGGCGATGTTGGCGGCGTTTTGAAACAACCGCAGCGCCTGAAGATGATCCCCGCGCCGAAACAGCATGCCGCCTGCGGTGAAATCGACCGTGGCAGACGCGCCGCCCGACAACTGCCGCCAGGCATCGGCCAGCGCGAGCGCACGTTCATCAGCGCCCTGGGCCGCGTGAAGTTCCATCGCCAGACGCAGGGCATCCGCACGGCGAGGGTGAGCGTCCTGCATTTGCAGCATGGCCTCCAGCAAACTGACGGCCTCCATGCCCCGCTGCGCGGAGGCAAGCCATTTCGCGAGGATGAAAAGCGCATGTCCGCGCAACTCTTCGGTGGCTTTGACGAGCGCCAGCGACGGCTCCGGCTTCTGCTGCGCGGTGTTGCCGCTGGAAATCCAGCGCAGCACCGCCTCTGGCAGCTCACGCGGCTCCTGGAGACGCTGATGCGCATGATCCAGCAGATCGAATGCCTCGGTCCACAGGCCGGTCTCCACCGTCGTGTCGAGAAACTTCAGCAGATGCTCGTGCGCGCCGGCAAACTGCCGCTGTTGCAGCAAAATTTCGGCCTGCAAAAGAATGGCGGCATGCCTCACACGCTCCCCGCCACCAGCGGCATCCGGCATGGTTTCCAGCAACTGCCTTGCTGCGGCGCTCTGCCCCTGCAGCAGCAGCGCACGGGCGCGAAGATAGCTGGCGGCGGCATCCTGTGAAGCATCGGCCAGCGCAGCACCGGGTTTGCCATCGCTCAGGTCCATTTCCGTTTGCAGTCGCCGGGCCTCGTCACGCAGCGGCCCATCTCCGGCGGCCAATGGCTCGATCTCCCTGCGCGCATCCGTGTTCTCCCCCAGAGAGGCCAGGATCTGCGCCAGCAGCAGACTCGTGCGCGGCTGGCGCGGCGTTTGATCATCCTCCGAGATCACCTTGCGGGCCGCCGCAAGCGCCCCCTTCAGAGCGAGCGCCTGGGCCCGCCAAAACACCTCGTCATCGAGATCATGCGCCTCCGCCAACGCCAGCACACGTTCCGCGTCCTCCCCACGCGCCCAGGCTTCGGCGGCAAAGGTGGCCAGAAGGCGTGTCTCGGCACGCGTCCACCCCTTCTGTTTCATCAACCGTTCCGCCTTCACCCCCGCCACACCCGGCAGTCCGTCGGACAGCGCCTGCCGCGCGGCAGCAAACTCCGGCGCATCATCCAGGCCCGCTGAAAAACCAGCGGTGGGAAACAGGACGAGGATGGCAAAAAAAAGGCTGCGAGGCTTGGGCATGCGCCCGGAGCCTATCGCAGCCTTCCAACAGAATCCAGAAGCAGATGCGCCGGATCAGAGCCCCGCGCCGCCGGCTTTCATGGACATGGCGGTGAGGCCCAGGGCAAGCCCGGCGATGATACCCACCACGGCCAGGCAAAGGCCGATGATCACCAGAATGCCATTAAACTTCCAATAGCGGCGCTGCTCGGCAAGAGCGGCGTCCAGATCAGCCACGGAGTGCGAAGCAGCGAGACGACCGATGCTGTTCGCATACTTCCACATTTTCATGGCAGGATAAATGATAATGAAGGCTATGACGCCGAAATACAAGGCCATGCCAGCCACCGCCCCCGCGCCGTAGGCACTGTTCTCGCCCATTTGCGCCACGCCGCTCGACCCGGCAAGCAGCATGAACAACGCGACCACGACCATGATGATCGCGCCAATCCAGGTCAGCACGGACATAAACCGCACCCACGGCTTGGTGCCGGTGAGCTGGGCAATGGTGCTGGGGGAGACGGCGTCCCCGCCTGCGCCGCTGGCGGCGCCGTAGAGGTTGGCGGACGGGGTGGAGTAAGGATTGGCTTCCATAGGATGTGATGATGAGTGTTCGCTGCCCAAACCGGCATTATCTCCGGCATTTTTGGAGGCTACGTTAAAAATTCGGTGGTTGTCAAAACCAAACGCCACCGCTTGATTAAACACAATGGCGGAGGCACGCGCGGACACCTTGCAATCAGTCGAACTCGCCGACGGCGTGGAGATCCAGCTCCGTGTCGCGGGTCCGGCGGCTCGCAGCATGGCTTTCACCATCGACCTGCTGCTGCGGGTGGCCATTTACATCGTGGTGTGGATCGCGGCGCTGTTTCTGCTGGTGAAAGCGATTGGCATGGAGCTGACGACGGGCCTGATGCTGCTGTTCATGTTTTTCATGGAGTGGTTTTACAACGTGATCTTCGAGGCCGGGCCTCGCGGTGCCACGCCGGGCCAGCGCACGATGAAACTGCGCGTCATGAGCGCCACAGGCGGCCCGGTGACGCTGGCGCAGGCGGTGTTGCGCAATTTTTTGCGCGTGGTGGATTTCATGCCAGGCCTCTACCTCACCGGCATCTTGTGCATGCTCTTCACCAAGCGCTTCCAACGACTCGGCGACCTCGTGGCGAACACCGTCGTCACTTATGTCGATCCACCGCCCGTCCGCACCGCTCACAGTGAACTCCGCGCCGAGCGCCGCGCCCCGCCGCAGGTTCTCACACGCGAGGAACAGGCCGCGCTGCTCCAGTTCATGGAACGCGCCCCGCAATGGGCGGACGAGCGCCGTCTGGAACTCTCCAGCCTGACGGAGCCGCTCACCGGCGCGCCAGGTGCGGAAGGTCTGCGCCGTCTGTGCGGCATGGGCCTGTGGTTGCAGGAACCCGAGGAGAAAAACGGCAAACCGCCACCGCTGAAAGGAGCACCACCGCTGCCCGCATGACTCCGGCCCAGTTTGAAAAAAACATCGAACCGCGCTGGCAGAAGCTGGAGCAACTGCTCACCGACGTGGAGCATGCAAAGCCGCGCGAAAACATCATCGAGCTGCCCGCCACCTTCCGCCAGGTCTGCCACGATCTGAGCGTAGCGCAGCATCGCATGAGCCCGCAGCGCGTGACGCAGCGGCTCAACGCGCTGGCCATCCGCGCCTATCGCGTGCTGGAGCGCCGCAGCGCCGGTGGCTGGGAAAGTCTCATCCGCCTGCTGGCGGTGGAGTTTCCACAAGCCGTTCGCGCGGAGTGGCGGCTGTTCTGGTTCTGCACCGCGCTGTTTTACGGCCCGGCGGTGCTGATGGCGGTCATCACACCGTTTTATCCCGAGTGGGCCATGTCCCTCCTCGGCCCCGACGGCATGATGACGATCGAGAGCATGTATGGAGAAAAAAGCACGCCATCCGACTATGTGCGCGACAATTTCGGCTCCGGCTTCGCCGCGTTTTGCTACTACATCTGGAACAATGTCAGCATCGACTTCAAAACCTTCGCCGGTGGCATCGTGGGCGGCATCGGCTCGTTGTTCGTGCTGCTGTTCAACTCGATCTATCTCGGCGCGGTGTTCGGCTATGTGCATTACTCCGGCAATCCGCTCACGCTTTACACCTGGGTCATCGCCCATGGCGCTCCCGAACTCACCGGCATCGTGATCTCGGCGATGGCCGGCCTGCGCGTCGGTCTCTCCGTGCTCAAACCTGGCCGGTTGGAGCGTCGAGCGGCTCTTGTACTCGCTGGACGACAAGCGCTGCCGCTGCTCATCGGCGCGGCGGCGCTGACCAGCATCGCAGCGGTGCTGGAAGGCTTCTGGTCGCCTCTCGATCTGCCACCGGCCATGAAATTCACCGCAGGCGGCGTGTGCTGGCTGCTGGTGGCGGCTTTCTTCATCTTCAGCGGAAGGAGGCAGGCGAATGCGTCTTGAGGACATGACCGTGGCCCTGCGCCCGCGCCAGCCTTGGGAAGCGGTGGATCTCGGCTGCGCGATGGTGCGGCGTGATTTCGGTCGATTGATGGCCTTGTGGGCCTGCACCGTGTTTCCGCTTTGGGCGATCATTTGCGTGCTGCTGCGTGACGCGCCCGTTTGGATTCCGCTCGTCGTGTGGTGGCTGAAGCCGCTCTACGACCGCGTGCCGCTGTTTTTCCTGAGCCGCGCCGCCTTCGGTGTACGGCCCGGCTTTGTCGAGACCTGGAAGGCTTGGCCGCGACTCTGGCTCACGAATTTTCTGCCAGCGCTGCTGTGGCGGCGGTTTTCCTTCATCCGCAGTTTCGCGCTCCCGGCGCAGATGCTGGAAGGTTTGCGCGGAGCGGCGGTAAAGCGGCGCATCAAGACACTCGCCATGGATGGCGGCGGCTCCGGCTTCTCCCTGTCCTATGCGTTCTCGAAGATCGAGCTGCTTTGCTGGCTCGGCCTGATGTGGGGCACCTACGGTTTGCTGCCAGAATCCGCCACGCCCGACTGGCAGGGCATGATTCAGTCGTTCGACTATGAAAACACCATTCCCGATGCCTTCCTGTGGTGGGGCGCGGTCTGCCACATGATCATCGTCACCTTGATCGAGCCGTTTTATGTCGGCGCGGGCTTCGCGCTTTATTTGAACTGCCGCACGCGCATTGAAGGCTGGGACGTGGAACTGGCCTTCCGCCGCATGGCATCGCGCCTGACCGCCGCCGCAGCTCTGTTGTTGATCAGCTTCACTTTCCTGAGCATGCCCGTGCAGGCCGCTCCAGGTGACAAAGCCGCTCAAACCATCGAAGAAGTGCTCGAACATCCCGACTTCGAGATTCACAAGGTCAAGACCAAGGAGTGGGTGCCTGAATTTGAAGCCGAGGAGGAAGACGAAAAGAAGAAGCCGCACCTCGAAATCATCGGCTTGATCGGTGAAATCCTGTTTTGGGGTCTTCTCATCGGATTGGTGACGTGGCTGGTCGTGTACCTCGTGAAAAACCGCCATGTCTTCATCTCACGCGGTGTCGGCAAGAAGGCCGTGGCAGCGCCGAAGGTCATCATGGGCATGAACATCACCCGCGAGAGCCTGCCGGACGACATCGTGGCCGCCGCCCGCGCCGCCTGGGCCGCTGGAGACGCCAAGGAAGCGCTCAGCCTGCTCTATCGCGGCTCCTTGTCCTGGCTCGTCACCCGCCGCCGTGTGCCGATCTCTGACAGCGACACCGAGGAGGACTGCCTCATCCACGTCATCGCCGCCGGAGAAAAAACCGAGGCCGCTTACTTCAAGCACCTCACCGGCGCATGGGTGCAGGTGGCTTATGCGGTTCTGCCCGTTTCAAACACTGAGATGAACTTGCTGTGTGATCAATGGCCGTTTGAGACCTCAAAAATGACGAAGGAGTAAATCCGAATGACGAAGGAAATCCCAATGACGAATATCAAAACCCGGCACCGCTTCTCAGAAGTCGGCGCAGGTTCGTCATTCGTGCTTCGTCATTCGTTCGTCATTCGGAAATTCGTCATTCGTCATTTCCTGCTCGCGCTTTGCGCCCTGCTCTGCGGCTGCAAGGGCCGCTGGGAGGACGTTGAGAAAACCACCGGCTATCGTGGCAAGGCGCGAGTGAACCCCTTCCTCGCCGCCGAACGTCTGCTGAACGATCTCGGGCACCAGGCACGCGGCGCGAAGTCGCTCACGAAAATGCCCTCGCATGACAGCGTCATCCTCATCTCGGGAGAAAACGGCCTGCCGGAAGGCCGCGCCAAACAACTGCTGCGCTGGACTTACAGCGGCGGGCACCTCATCTACTGCCTCGGCGGCACCCGCGCCTACAACGACTTCCAAACGCAGTTCGGCTCCTTCATCGCCGCCATGCTCAAGGAGGAGGAAAAAGACCCGATCCTGACTCAACTCGGTGTCAGCGCCCAGAAGCGCGTGCCGTTGGAGGAGATTGAAGGCATGGTCAAAGGAGTCCTCAACGATGTCGTCAAAGACGAATCGAAAAAAGCCGAACCACCCGCGAAGAAGGACGAGAAAAAGAAGAAGGAATCCAAGGAGGATGAGGAAGACGAGTCCTGGCTCGAATCAGCACAGGAAGTGAAGTGGAACGGTCAAAGCTACCGCCTCAGCCTCGGCGGCCATCAGCAGTTGATGCTGGATCGATCCCTGAAGTCGGGCGAATTCGCCGCCGGGCCCAAAGACGCGGCCCTGGCGCTGCATTTGCAGCATGGCATGGGCCGCGTGACGCTGCTGGCGCACGCGCGCCCCTTCCGCAACCACTGGATCGGCGAGCGCGATCACGCACGCTGGCTCTCCGCGCTCGTTGGCGAGCATGGAACCAAGGAAGTGCTCTTTGTGGCCAGTTCCTCCGGCAGCTTCCTCGCCTTGCTCTGGCAGCACGGCTGGATGGCGCTCGTGGCGCTGGCTGTGTGCCTCATTTTCTGGCTGTGGTGGCAGATGCCGCGCTTTGGCCCGCTCGCCGAGGTCGAGCTCGACTCCACGCGCCACTTTGCCAGCCACATCGGCGCGCTGGGGGAATTCTTCTGGCGCATGCGCCGTGGGCCGCTGCTCGTGACCGCCGCCCGCGAGGCCGTGTGGGAGCGCGTGCGTGAGCGCCACCCATCCCTGCATAACAGCAGCCGCCAGATGAGCGATGTCCTCGCCGCAGAAATCGCCAAACGCACTCATCTGCCAGCCGAACGCGTCACCGCCGCCTTCGACGTTGCCCCGCCCGACAGCGCCCACAACCTCGTCACCCTCATGCGCGATCTCCAGACCATCCGTCGTGCGCTTTAACTCATCCAATCAACACACCCATGAACCCGATCCCCACTGAAACGCCCAGCGCTTACGCGCCGCCATCGTCGCCGAAAAGCACGACGATTTTTCAAAGCATCCACGCCGCCGTCGGCCAGGTCTTCGTGGGCCAGGAAGAAGTGCTGCATCAGGTGCTCGCCGCATTACTCGCTGGCGGCCATGTGCTGCTGGAGGGCAAGCCCGGCCTCGGCAAGACGCATCTCGTGCTCGCCCTCTCACGCACGTTTGGCGGCAGCTTCCGGCGCATCCAGTTCACGCCCGATTTGATGCCCTCCGATGTCTGCGGCCACACCTTGTTCGACATGAGCAGCAGCACCTTCCGCGTACG
This sequence comes from Verrucomicrobiales bacterium, assembly GCA_003506995.1. Lineage (GTDB taxonomy): Bacteria > Verrucomicrobiota > Verrucomicrobiia > Verrucomicrobiales > Verrucomicrobiaceae > Prosthecobacter. The sequence goes on along the minus strand of DNXB01000305.1, from coordinate 60 downwards.
CCGCGGCCCGGTCTTCGCCAATTTGCTGCTGGCGGATGAAATCAACCGCGCCCCGGCCAA
>DNXB01000198.1 GCA_003506995.1 Verrucomicrobiales bacterium | reverse complement strand
CATTCGTCATTCTGCATTCGACATTCGTCATTCCGCGTCAGCGGCCGTCCAATTCCGCCCAAAACCTGTCCAATCGCCCCTGACGAACCAGTTGCACGCCGCCCTGTTCCGCCTCCCTTGCACGCCCTACCATGAACGAAGCCTTCCCAGACATTCAGAAAATCCAGTTCGAAGGACCGAAGAGCCGCAACCCGCTCGCCTTCAAGCATTACAACGCCGACGAAATCGTGGGCGGCAAAAAGATGCGCGACCACCTGCGCTTCGGCGTCGCCTACTGGCACGCCATGCGCAACTCGCTCTCCGATCCCTTCGGCGGCGGCACCGCCCAGCGTCCGTGGGATGACGGCAGCAACTCCGTCGCCAACGCGCAGCGCCGCGTGTGGGCCTGCTTCGAGTTCATGGACAAGCTCGGCGTGGATTACTATTGCTTCCATGATCGCGATGTTGCGCCTGAGCTCGACACACTGGCCGAAAGCAACGCCGCCTTCGACGCCGTCGCCGACGAACTCGAAAAAGCGCAGCAGCAGACCGGCAAGAAGCTCCTCTGGGGCACCGCCTGCCTCTTCTCCCACGCCCGTTACTGTCAGGGTGCCTTCACCAGCCCGAACGCTGGTGTCTTCGCTTACGCTGCGGCGCAGGTGAAGAAGGCGATGGATGTCACGCATCGCCTCGGCGGTGAAGGCTACACCTTCTGGGGTGGCCGCGAAGGCTACGCCACGCTGTGGAACACCGACATGAAGCGCGAGATCGACCACCTCGCCCGCCTGCTGCACATGGCCGTCGATTACAAGCAGAAGATCGGCTTCAAAGGCCAGTTCTACATCGAGCCGAAGCCGCGTGAGCCCTCCACGCATCAGTACGACTCCGACGCCGCCGCCTGCCTGAACTTCCTGCGCGAGCACAACCTGCTCGACCACTTCAAGCTCAACCTCGAAACCAATCACGCCACACTTGCCGGCCACAGCATGCGTCATGAGATGCAGGTCGCCATCGCTGCGAACGCGCTCGGCTCCGTCGATGCGAACACCGGCGACACGCTCATCGGCTGGGACACCGACCAGTTCCCGACGAACATCTATCTCACCACCGAGATCATGCTCGAAGTCNNGATCTCTTCCACGCCCACATCGGCGGGATGGACGCCTTCGCCCGCGGCCTCAAGGTCGCCCACGCGATGATCGAAGACGGTCGCATCAACACCTTCATCAAGCAGCGCTACAGCACCTACGACACCGGCATCGGCGCGAAGATCGAGAAAGGCGAGGTCGGCTTTGAAGAACTCGAAGCCCACGTCCTCGCCAACGGCGAGCCGTTGCTCGGCAGCGGTCGCCAGGAGATGCTTGAGAACTTGGTGAACGAGTACCTCTGAGCCACACATTACGCTCAGCAACGGGGAAGCCCGGCTGTTTGGGTTGAATTCAAATCTCGAGGCGGTCGGCAACGACCGCCTCGTTTTTTCCGGAGTTAGGGAGTGGAAACCGAAGCTCAGTGAGAGCGGTTACGAGATGCGGCGATTGCATCAGCGACAACTCACCGCTATTCGCCAAAGCGAATTACTATACTGTCTTAAGCTGCTCATGAATGGAGCGATTTCGAGCGACTACAACATCGGTAGAATCGCTGACCTCAGACACGTTGAAGTCCAATCGAGTTGGATCACCAAAAAGGCCAGATCTAGCTAAATCGACCAATGCGCGACAAGCTATGCCAATCAAACCTTGATAGACCTCGCCATCTCCGTCCTGATCCGCAGCAGCCTGATGCAGGCGTTCACTAATCTGTGTCCAGTTGGTTCCCAACTCGTCAACAGAACTCAACAGGCCAGCCGGGAACTTGTAATCTCCGCTGTTCCATCTCACTTCCTCTCGCTCGTCATGACGAGCGCCGACATTCGCGCAGAGATCGAACTGTGGGGAGGCATTCCACAACTCAAACACATAGCCGATGGCGATAACTTCCTCTTTGGCTCGCCTCTCGTAGAAACGCCGCAATACTGTCTTGGACGCATCCACAAGCACGCGCCGATAGTGATCCCAGTCTTCAGTCATAATTAGATTGTAGGAAACAATTCTGTCGATGCCGTGTCTTGAGCGCGCTCCCAACGGCAACTGGGACGGCCCCGCTACTTGCGGCTCAGCTTGTAAAACAGCCAGCCGCCGATGCCGAGGAAGATCACGTTCGGCAGCCACATGATCAGATGCGGCATGGCCGCCGGTTTGTCATTGAGCGTGTCCGCCAGGATGATGAAGACGATGTACACCGTGGCGGTGATCAGGCTGAGCGCGAAGCCCGAGGATGTCTCGCGGCGCTGGGCCGTGACGCCGAGCGGGATGCCCACGAGGGCGAAGGTGAAGCAGGCCAGCGAGAAACTGTAGCGCTTGCTCAGCTCGGTGAGCGAGAGTGAGCGCGTCACATCATTGAGCGGCTCGCCGGTGAAGGTGTCCTTCCAGGTGCGCACCTCCTCGGCCAGGGCGCTGGTGCTTTTCATGCTGGCATTCACCCGCACGGCGTCCTTCTGCATCTCGGAGAGCGGGAACTCGATGGGAAACTCGGCCAGCCCGAGCGGTTTCGGCGCCGCCGGGGTGCCGTCGGCGTTCGCGGCCTGAAGATGCTCGATGCTCGCGTCCTTGAGCAGGATGTTGAAGTCCAGCTTGCCCGGCAGCGTCTCGATCAGGCCGCTCTTGGCGCGGATGTAGCTGCCCGCGCTCACGCCGTTGTCCAGCTTGATGATGTGGAGGTCGCCGAGTGCTTTGTCATCGCGCTTGCCGGTGTAGATGCGGTAGCCGGGCACGCGCTCCAGCACCTGGCCCTCCTGGAAGAGCGTCTCGGGATTCTGCACGGCTACCTCGTAAAACAGCCGCTTCATGCGGTCCTTCGCGGCGGGGGCCAGGCTGACGTTCACCCACAGGCACAGGCCGCTGAGCAGCAGCGCTAGGACAAAGATCGGCGCGCAGATGCGCTTCATGGACATGCCCGTCATGCGCAGGGACACCAGCTCGTTGTCCGCCGAGAGTCGGCCGAACACCAGCAGGATCGCGGTGAGAAAGGCCCAGGGAATGGTGAAGATGAGCGAGAAGGGGATGACCAGCGTGACGAACTCCAAAATCACCGACAGCGGCAGCTCCGTGTTGCCCAGCAGCTCGTCGAGCTTCTTGTACACATTCCCCAGCACCATCACACCGCTGAGCAGCGCCACGCCGATGAGCGTGGCAGATCCAACCTGGCGGCCGAGGTAGCGGTCAAAAATGCGCGGAAACATGTGCCCGCGAGGCTAGCGAGATGTGAACGCCGGGCAATTTGAGATTGCCTGCGGCTGGCGGTGCTGAGTGTTTTTGATGGGAGCGGTGAGAAGTTAGAGATCAGAGGTTGGGAGTGCCCGACACTGCGGCATTGACGGCGGCTCACGTCTCCGAGTAGCCTGCGTCTCCATTCACATGTTCCGGCGCTGTCGTTTCACCTTTTCCATGCTGCTGATGTTCTTCGCTGTCCTCGCGGCTTCTGCGCAGGAAGGCGGGGACTGGCGAAAGGAGCAGGAGGCTTTTGAAAAAACGCAGGCGCGGCTGCTTTTGCCCGTGCAGCAGATTCTTCTTTCCGAGCTGGGCTCCCGCCAGCAGGCGGCGGCCAAGGGGGATGACCCACGGCTCCAGGCCGGGCTGGAGGCCCGCCATGCGATGGCCCGGCAGGAGAATGACCTGCTCAAGCAGGGCCGCGTCCCGCATCCCAGCCGGGTGGAAGAGCAGAAGAATACCTTCCTGCGCGCCGCGACCGGCCGGCAGTGGGCGCTCAGCGGCACGCAGAACGTGAAACGTGTGGGCCTGCGCGGCAGCGGCATGCGCAGCTTCAGCGAGGACGGCCGCGAGCTGGGGGACATCGCCGCCACGCACCTCGCTCCTGGTGTGTTTGGCAGCCGACGGCGGCAGGATTCCGGCTGGACCTGCTTTACCTTTTCCGCCGATCTCCAGCGCTCGCTCTGCCTCATCGTTTCCCAGGTGTTCGAGGGCGTTTGTCTCTCGTCGGATGAAGCGCGGCCTGCCTCGGCGGCAGACAATGCGCCGTCGCCCGCAGCCGCGTCGGCGGATTCAACCGATCTGCTCGATCTGCTCGAGACACGCTACCGGCAAAAGCGCCTTCAGCACGAGGCGGCCCGCCGCGCCTTGATCGAAGACTTCCTTCGCGACAAAACCACGCCCG
>DNXB01000535.1 GCA_003506995.1 Verrucomicrobiales bacterium | reverse complement strand
GAGAACGGCAAGTGGTCCATCGGCGGCTACCAGTGCGACATTCATCCGGCGCATCCGAACAACGCGATGGTCTATGAGGAAAAGGGACGTGGCATCATCGTGCAAAACGGCCAAGGCGTCGTTATTGATCCCGAAGGCAAGCGATGGCTCGCTTCCGAGCATGATCCGGTGAAGGTCGATATCGCCGAATGGCACGAGTACACCGTCATCGCGCAGGGAAATCACCTCATTCACAAGATCGACGGCCAGGTGACCATCGACCTGCTCGACTTCGAGCTGGCGAAGCGCTCGCTGGAGGGCCTGATCGCCTTCCAGATTCATCGCGGCCCTGCGATGAAAGTGCAGATCAAGGATGTGATGCTCAAAGAGCTGCCGGAAGGCGGCGTGGTGTCGTTTGAGAAGTCCGCGATTCCCAGCGACGCGCAGATCATCGAGGCCAAAGCGCCTGGGAAAGGCAAAGGCAAGGCGAAGGCTCCCGCAGCTCCCAAAGCCCCCGCGAAGGGCAAAGACGCCGACAAAGCTAAAAAGAAGGCGAACCGTCCGCAGGCTGTCGGTCCCGCCATCGGCGCTAATGTGGCCACGCCAGTGTCGAACATCAAGGCGCTGAAGGATTTCAAGGTGGAGCTCATTTACAGCGTGCCGGGCGGAGAGCAGGGTTCGTGGGTGAATCTGACGAGCGATGACCAGGGCCGCATCTATGCCAGCGACCAGTATGGCATGCTCTATCGCTTCAAAGCGCCCGCCGCAGGTCAGACGCTGAGTTTGGCAGACATCGAAAAAGTGCCTGCCGAAATCCGCGGCGTGAACGGGATGCTCTTTGCCTTCGGGGCGCTGTATGTGGGCGTGAACGATTACGAGAAGAAGATCCCGAGTGGCGTGTATCGCATCACCGACAGCAACAGCGACGACATGCCGGACAAGGTCGAGATGCTGCGGGAGTTCGACGCGGGCAGCGACCACGGCGTGCATGCCATTTTGAAAACGCCGGACGGCAAGGGCTTGTATCTCATCAGCGGCAACAACGCCGTGCTCAAAGAAGGCACGAAGGCCGGCTCGCCGGAAAGCTCGCCCGTGGCGAAGCTCTGGGGTGATGACCACCTGCTGCCGCGCATGCCGGACGGTCGCGGCCACAACCGCCACGTCATGGCTCCCGGAGGCATCGTGTATCGCTTCACGCCGGATGGAAAGACCTTCGAGATCTTCGCCAGCGGCTTCCGCAACATCTTCGACGGCGGCGTGAACCGCGACGGCGAGCTGTTCGTGTATGACGCGGACATGGAGTATGACTTCAACACCTCCTGGTATCGCCCCACGCGTGTGAATCACGTCGTCAGCGGCGGCGAATACGGCTGGCGCAACGGCGCAGGCAAGTATCCCGAGTTCTACTTCGACAACCTGCCCGCCACGCTGAACATCGGCCCCGGCTCGCCCACCGGCACCACCTTTGGTTACGGAGCAAAGTTCCCCGCGAAATACCAGGAGGCCTTTTATGTGCTCGACTGGAGCTGGGGCAAAATCTACGCCGTTCACCTGAAGCCCAGCGGCAGCACCTACACCGCCACGAAGGAAGAATTCGTCACTGGCGGCCCGCTGCCTGTGAGTGATGCGATCATCGGCAGCGATGGCGCGATGTATTTCACGATTGGTGGGCGTCGGGTGCAGAGCGGGCTGTATCGGGTGAGTTATGTAGGTAAAGAGAGCGCTGATCCCGTGCTGGAGGGCTTTGGCATGGGAATGAATATTCATGAATCTGGTCGCAAAACACGCCGTTCCCTCGAAGCCTTTCACGGCAAACAAGACCCCAACGCCGTCTCCACTGCCTGGCCGCATCTCAGCAGCACCGACCGCTACATCCGCGCTGCCGCACGCACCGCGCTGGAGCACCAGCCCCTCGCCGAATGGGAAGCCAAAGCCCTCGCTGAAACGAACATCACCGCGCAGCTCGAAGCCCTGCTCGCCCTCACGCGTGTCACCGGCGTGTGCCCCACGCATCGCGCTGCTGATCACGTCGTGAACACTGAGAAGCGCCGTCAAATCCTCGCCGCGCTGCTCCAGCGAGACTTCTCCAAGCTCACCAACGACCAGCGCATGGCCTATGTGCGCCTCATCCAGATCGTGTTGCACCGCTTTGGCAATCCCGACGAAATCAACATCGCCGCGATCATCGCCATGCTCGATCCCGCGTATCCCGCCGACAATTTTGAACTGAACTGGCTGCTCACCGAGACACTTGCTTACCTGCAAGCGCCGAACACCGCTGCCAAAGGCATGGCCCTCATCGCCGCCGCCGAAAGCCAGGAGCCGCAGGTCGAATACGCCCGTAGCCTGCGCTTTCTGAAGACCGGCTGGACGCCCGAACTGCGCAAGCAGCAGCTCGAGTTCTTCCTCAAAGCCGCGAACTACAAGGGTGGCAGCAGCTTCGCCATCTTCATCGACTTCATCCGCAAGGACAGCCTCGCCACCTTCACACCGGAAGAGACCACGCAATTTGCCGAACTCATCGCCAAGAAGCCCGAGATGAAATCCGCCATCGAAAACGTCGGCGCGATGTTCGTGGGCCGCACGCCGACCATGTGGACGCTCGACGAGCTCAGCGCCGCCGCCAAGACCGGCATGAAAGGCCGCAGCTATGACAACGGCCGCAAGATGTTCAGCGCCGCCGCCTGCTACACCTGCCACCGCTTCGGCAACGCCGGCGGCATGACCGGCCCCGATCTGACCGGCGCTGGCGGACGCTACAGCCCGCACGATCTGCTCGATCAAATCATCAACCCCAGCAACGTCATCAACGAGCAGTTCGCCCCCATCGTCGTCACCAAAAACGACGGCAGCATCATGACCGGTGTCGTCGTCAACCTCAGCGGCGACGGCGTCACCCTCAACACCGACCTCACCGACCCCAACCAGCGCGTAAACGTCGATCGCAAAGAAGTGAAGAGCATCGAACTCAGCAAAGTCTCCCCCATGCCCCCGATGCTCCTCGCCATGCTCAAGAAAGACGAGATCCTCGACCTCCTCGCCTACGTCCTCAGCGGCGGAAACAAGGAGCACGCGATGTTTGCGAAGTAGCTTCGATTGGCAATCGAAGCCTCCTGGCGCAACGAATTCGACGACCAGTCGAATCTATGCCGCACGTCACCATTTATTGTGAAATCAGCCGATGGAGCAATGGAGCAATGGAGCAGTGTAGCAGTGGAGAAATAGAGCAATGGAGCAATAGAGCAGTGGAGCACTGGAGCAATGGAGCAATGGAGTAGTGGATCAGTGGAGCAGTGGAGCAATGGAGCAATGGAGCAATAGAGCAATGGAGCA
>DNXB01000471.1 GCA_003506995.1 Verrucomicrobiales bacterium | reverse complement strand
ATCAACTCCCCGCGCCAGCCGATGGCCTCGCGCTCCAGCCATTCGGCCCGTTTGTCCAGAAACGACTCCGAGCGCTCGTCCAACGAGTCGCCCTTGATCTCCTCGGAGGCCAGACCGGCCCGCGTGTGCGCCGTGGCCTCACGACGACGCTCCGCGTTGACGAGAACGCCATCGGCATCGCCTTCTTCAAGTGCGCGCCATTTCAGCACGCGCTGCCAGTCTTTCCAATCCATGCGGGGGTTGTTTTGCGCACACTAAACGCGGCTTCGGGCGGATGCCAATTCATCATCTGCTGAAACTCACGGCACCGGCGGATGCAATCCCTCGCGCAGCAGCAGCCGGCGCAGATTCACCAGAGCCGGACGATTCAGCTTCAAGGCCAGAACGCTGGCCCTGCCGATGCCCGTGATGCCATCGACATGAAACGTGTCAGCGCTCCAGGCGAAATGGCGCGCCCAACGGTCACGACGCGGATGAAACAAACGGAAAGAACGCCTGGTCACGGGATCAACAGCGGCAGTCTTGTCAGACTTGTGCGCGTTGCAGCCTGCGCACGCGAATGCCAGGTTTTCAGGATCAGAATCACCTCCGGCGGCAACCGGCAGCACATGCTCAATGCAGTAACCACCCGGAGAAAAAGCTTCCAACGCGAGGCAGTATTCACAACGTCGCATCGCCCGGTCCGCAACGAGCCGTCTGACGCGGCGCTGACTCGCGGCTCAGCCATGCACAGGGCGTTGAATGTTCAGACTGCGCATCAGCCACTGCAAGGTCATGCGCCGCAACCGCGCCAGTTCCGTGGCCCAGCCAAGCCACTCGACCCGGTGCTGCTCCATGGCGTCTGCCAGCGCCTCCACCCGCTGCTGTTGCTGGGCGGTGAGACCGCTTTGATCACGCCTGTCAATCAGACGGCGATATTCATCCCATGTCCCCGCTGGCAGCCCGGCTTCGACTTTCTTCTTGAGCCATGCCTCGCGCTTTGACATCACCAGCGGATGCTTCTTCGCTCGCAAGGCGGCGATTTGCGGCATCAATTTCTCCAGCGATGCAAAGGAGAGCGCGTCCAACTGGTTCAACACACTGCGGGCATTGGGTTTGGCAAGAGTCGCTGGCATGGGTGGAGATTAGAGCCTTTTGCCACTCATTCAACCTCCAGCCGACCGCCCGCCATCCGCAGATGCAGGTGCCCCAGCGCCGCCGCCTCGCTGCTGGAGTGCGTGACGTGCAACACGGTGAGCGAATGTTCGGACTGCACGCGCTGGAGCAGCGAAACAGCCTCGGCGCGCATGCTTTCATCCAGCGCGGAGAGCGGTTCATCCAGCAGCAGCAGCTTCGGCTGCGCTGCCAGCGCACGGGCCAGGGCTACACGCTGCTTCTCGCCGCCGGAGAGCATGTCCGGCAGCCGATCCAGCAGCGGGACGATGCCAAACTGCTCGGCAAGGCGGTTCACGCGTTGATTCAGCTCCTCAGGCAGCACGCCGCGCAGTTTCGGGGCGAAACCGATCTGCTCCCGCACGCGCAGGCCGGGAAACAGCGCCAGATCCTGCGGCACATAGCCGATGCCGCGCTCACGCGGCTCCAGATGCGTGACATCCACGCCATCGAGAATGACACGACCCGAGGTCGGCTGCCGCAGGCCGCAGAGGATCTCCAGCAGCGTCGTCTTGCCGCAGCCGGTCGATCCCATGAGCACCGCGTAAGTGTTCGCCGGAATGGCGATGGTCACGTCCGCGAGGATCACGCGGTCGCCGGTCTTCCAGGTGATGTGATCGAGCTGAATCATACTTTTTCCCCCGTCGCCCGCACGGCCACCAGCACCAGCACCGCCAGCGCCACCATGAATAAACTCACCGCCACGGCGGCCTCCAGATTTCCCACGCTAAGTTCCAGCCACACCGTCGTCGGCAGCACCTCCGTCTTCATGCGCGTGGCCCCGGCGAAGACGAGGATCGGCCCGAACTCGCCCAGACTCCGCGCCCAGGCGATGCAAAACGCCGCCACCATGCCGCGCCGCGCCGCCGGCAGCGCCACATGCCACAGCGCTTGAAACCGTGTGCAGCCCAGCGTCAGCGCCACGTCCTCGGGACGCGCCGAGAGATGCTGAAACGTCCCGCGCATCGTGCGGATCGCGAACGCTGCGGCAACGACGAACTGCGCCAAGATCACACCGCTGATTTGATAAGTGAACGGGAAACCAGGGACGTGAAGAAGATGTTTCCAGTGGTCGCCCATTTGCGATGGCTTCTTATACTCATGTGTAAACTCATTTTCCTCATCCCTGATAAGCGGCGGATCTGGACGCCATGACTCTGGCACCTCGATTGGAGACAAGTCCACATCGAAACCATTCTCGATCAGTTTCCCTCCCCAAGTTTGGAAAAAGATCAGCAAGCACAGCCCCACCACCAGCGGCGGCAGGATGATCGGGATGTCCAGCGCCGCATCCAGCCAGGATTTGCCGCGAAACTCCCGCCGCGACATCAGATACCCCACCGGCACCGCCAGCAGCAGCGCGAACCCCGCCGCCAGCGAGCAGGTCACCAGACTCAGCCACGTCGCATGCCGGATTTCCGGCGACATCAGCACCTTCAGCCACGAGTCCGGCGTGCTGTAAGTCGCCGTCGCCCCGAGCAAAAAGGCCCAAAAGAGCAGGTAGCCCGCCGTGATCAGGGCCAGGGCCAGCCAGCAGAGGTTGGAGCGATTGAGGGTCATGCAGCAGAAACCGCCAAACTAAAAGCCACCTTCCAACTGCACAACTTCAATAGCACTTCTTTCGCATCGCAAAAGTTGATGAGGCCGCCGTCATCCAGACCGCGTTCGATCACATCTGGATGGATGCGGACGGGGGCGTCCGCGCTCCTTTCCCTCTCTCCGGGCTTCGTTGCCTTCGTTATCTCCTGTGAGGATTTCTGATCCGGGTCCGCAGATGACGCCGATTTCACCGATTCGGAGCTGGGGAGAGAACGGAGGTGGGATCTTTTGAATGCGGAGGGGGGGCGTGAAGGGAGCAGAATGGAGGCCGCAGCCCGTCAGTCGTTTGGATTCGGATCGGGGGATGTTCCCGACTTCGCAGGAGCAGTGGACTGCAGGCTCACGCCGTTGCTCGTCCTCTCAAGATCGGGATCGAAGGCGAACTCGAAGATGGCCTCATCGAGCGTGTTGAGAATCCAGTCCTGGATGCGTTGCGGGTCATCCGAAACGGCGGCCTCCAGCCAGGCCCGGCCGTGGGCGTCATCGAGCATTTCAAAGTCCATCCTTAGCATGCCCTGCTGGGAGCCTTTCACGGGAGGGATGGCCGCGATGCGCTGCTCCAGCTTCGTCTGCATCCCGGGTGTGTTCATCGCGTTGATGTAGCGATTCATGAGCTGGTTGAGCTCGGCGCTGCGTTGGAGTTGCTGCTTCGTCATGCCGTTGTGTCGCCGGAGGATGGCCTCCACCGTCTGCCGCACCTGCCCCGTCACTGGCGCGGGTCGATAACGCCGTGGGCCGGTGGTGGATTCCGTCGTTGAACCACGCTGTTCTTTGACGAGTGGCTGCGCCGAAACCTGTGCCGCCTTTGCCGTGGGAGGACTGTCCGGCGAGCGATGGAGCGCGATGGGAACGCTGATGGCAGCGACGGCGGCAATGGCGAGCAGGGCCTTGGTGGTGGCGGTCATGGCGATGAGGGTGGAGGTGGCTGCGAGACTCGTACCAGCACCGCTGAGCGCGAGCTTGCCGAGCGATGTCATCAAGGATGCCGGGGCCGCCTGTGCCGCATGCGCCTGGAGCAGCGTCGCCAGACCCGCGCCGCAGACCGCCCCCTTCCCGCGCAAATGGGAACGCAGCTCTCGAAGCGCCGCATCCAGCAGGCGTGAAACGGTGGATTGATTCACCCCCATGGCTGAAGCCAGCTCCTGCTGGGTGCGGCCTTCGAGATAGTGCCCTACCAGAGGCTCACGAAAACGCGCGGGCAGTTCGTTGAGAGCCTGGTCGATCAACGGTTCGAGTTCATCCCAGGTGCCATCGGAGGAGTCGTGCAGGACATCGGCGGCGGCCAGCTCATGCCTGCGTCGCCTGGACTCGCCACGGATGGCGTTGCAGGCTTTGCGCCATGCCACACGGTGCAGCCACGCGCCCACCGACCGCACCGCGCCGTGACCGCTGCGGGCGAGTTCGAGAAACGTTTCCTGGGCCACGTCCTCGGCGAGCGCAGCGTCGCCCGTGACACGATTCGCGGTCGCGAAGACCATGCCCGCATGATCCCTCACCAGGGCGCAAAACGCGGCCGCATCGCCATGGCGATGGTAGCGGGAGAGCAGTTCGAGGTGTGTTTCCATGATGGCTTGCAGGAGATGACACCGCCCGGCTCCGCGTCATGCATGGTTTTGACAGGGTAAGCCGCCCTTTTGAAGGCACGCAACAAGACGCCGCGGCTCCAAGAAGAAACGCCCAGAAAACGTGAGAACCTACGGTGATCAACGCCAGAGCCAGCCGCAAAGGTTGGAGCGGTTGAGCCGCCTGCGAAGATCACCCATCCACAACCTGTCCGATCTTCTCGTCGGGCCACTGGCGGAGCTTGGCGAGACCTTCGCCGGTTTCGGGTGATGATGCCGCCTGTTCGACGTGAGCGGCGGCCATGAAATTCTTGCCGCCGTGCTGGCGATGGGCTAGCCTCGTTTCACCATGAGCCAGACTGTCCAACTCACCGTGCCGATGCCTGCCAGGCTGGCAAAGCTGCGTTTCCCGAAGGCGCTGGATGACCGGCTGCATCACCTCCTGGATGAGCAGGGCCGCAGAGGCCGGCTGACCGCCGCCGAGCGCAAGGAGGCCGAGGCGCTGACGCAGATGGCCAGCATGCTCTCCATCCTGAAACTGGGAGCGCAGGTGAAGGCCCGGAAGGCGTGACATCATGGCCGTGCCCGCCAGTCTCCGCCGCCGGGTGACGCTGCGCGCGAAACACCGCTGTGAATACTGCGGCCTGTCGCAGCTCGGACAAGCGGCGACCTTTCATCTGGATCATGTGGTGCCCGTCGTTGCCGGAGGTGCGACGGCGTTGGACAACCTCGCGCTGGCCTGCATCCACTGCTCGCTGCGAAAAGGGGCGCGACAGGTGGCACCCGATCCAAAAACAGGACGGTCCGTGAGGCTGTTTCATCCACGCGAGCAACAGTGGAATCATCATTTTCGCTGGGCTGGCAACGAACTGGTGGGCATCACCGCCATCGGCAGGGCAACGCTGGAGGCACTGGCGCTCAACAGCCCGGAGCACCAGATCATTCGCTCCTTTGAAAGCCTGCTCGGCAGGCATCCGCCGCCGGGACATGTGTGAGCAGTCACAACGTCTGGATTGAAGCAGACGGGCACTCGCGCTCCTCTCTGCTGGAAAACTCACCAATCCACATCCTGCCCGATCTTCTCGTCGAGCCACTTGCGGAGCTTGTCGAGACCTTCGCCGGTTTCGGCGGAGACGGGGTGGATTTTGATGCGTTTGAAGCGGTCCTTCAGCACGGCGAGGTGCTCGACGCTCTCGGGCAGGTCGATCTTGTTGGCGATGATGCACCAGGGGCGTTTGGAGAGCTCCTTGGAGTAGAGCGCGACCTCGGTGCGCACGACTTCGAGGTCGGCGACGGGATTGCGGCCCTCGGTGCCCGCCGTATCGACGACAAAGAGCAGGACGCGGCAGCGCATGATGTGGCGCAGGAAATCATGGCCGAGGCCGATGTTTTCGTGCGCACCTTCGATGAGTCCGGGGATGTCCGCGAGCGTGCCACGGCGGTTGGGGCCGAACTCGATGACGCCGACCATCGGCTGCAGCGTGGTGAAGGGGTAGTTCGCGATCTTGGGCTTGGCGGCGCTGAGCTTGGAGAGCAGCGTGGACTTGCCCGCGTTCGGAGCGCCGACGAATCCGGCGTCGGCAATGCTGCGCAGTTCAAAGTGGAAGTCGCCTTCCTCACCGGGCGTGCCGGGGACAAACTCACGCGGGGCCTGATGCGTGGAGGTCTTGAAATGCACGTTCCCCTTCCCGCCTTTGCCGCCTTTGCAGAGGACGTAGGTGGCGTTGGTCTGAGTGAGATCGGCCACGGGCTCGTAGCGTGTGACGAGCTCGTGGGTGGCGTTGTCGTATTCCTGCGTGATGCGGCTGACGAGCGTGCCGGGCGGCACCTTGTAGGTCACGTCCTTGCCGCTGCGGCCGGTGCATTGCGTGGCGCCGCCTTTGGCCCCGTCCTCGGCGAGGAGGCGGTTGTTGAAGACATAATTGCGCAGGCTGTCAGTGCTGGGATCGACGAGCAGGATCAAACTGCCGCCGTTGCCGCCGTCGCCGCCGTCCGGGCCGCCCTTAGGGGCATATTTTTCGCGCCGAAAGCTCAGACAGCCGTTGCCGCCGTCGCCGCCTTTGACATAGATAGTCACACGATCCACGAACATGGTGTCGTCTCAAATCTGGTGGCGGTCAGGCCCTACGGAGTCGGAAGCGGAAATGAAAAAACGACCGGCCGGGCACATGAACGGGCCCCGCCGGTCACTTGTTCTGGTCACGTCGCGACGAACCGCGAGAGTGCGGCTCTCAGTTCGGCAGTTCGGTCAGGACGTTGATCCGACGGCCTTGCTGGTCGTAGCTGACGATGCCGTCCTTCAGGGCGAACAGCGTGTAATCGCGACCGACGCCGACATTGCGACCGGGAACCCAGCGCGTGCCGACCTGGCGGCACAGGATCGAACCGGTGGTGGCGAATTCGCCGCCGTACTTTTTGATGCCGCGACGCTGTGCGTTCGAATCACGACCGTTGCGACTTGAACCCTGACCTTTTTTGTGTGCCATGAATCACCTGGGAAACGTGGAGCCGTGCGTTCGCTCAGCCCACGATGGAAATCACCCACGCCACGATCGCGTGCCGTGGTCCGTTGGGGTTGTTGCAGATTCAGAGATTATGCCCCAAATTCGCGTAACTTGGCAAGTCAATTTCCGAATCGACCCGATTCGGCCAATCCGATGATGCCGAAGCCGTAGGACGGATATAATCTGCCAGAAGGCTAAACCGGGCTGAAATTGCGATATGTGTCGCCCGGACGAACCTGATCGATCGGGAATTCATGACGCCGCTCCTGCAAATGACCGACCGAGGTTTCTATTGTCCGCCCGGCGACTTTTTCGTCGATCCCTGGCGACCCGTGGATCGTGCCGTCATCACTCACGCCCATGCCGACCATGCCCGCTGGGGCCATCGCCGGTACCTCACGTCGACCGAGGGCGCGGAAGTTCTGCGGGCTCGCATGAGACCTGATGCACGCATCGACACGCTCGCTTACGGCCGATCGATCGACGTCAACGCCGTACGCGTCTCGCTGCATCCCGCCGGGCACGTTCTCGGCTCCGCCCAGGTGCGGATCGAACACAAAGGCCAGGTCGCCGTCGTCAGCGGCGATTACAAG
>DNXB01000521.1 GCA_003506995.1 Verrucomicrobiales bacterium | reverse complement strand
CGCCGTCGCCGCCGTCCGGGCCGCCTTTGGGACGAAACTTGCCCCGATGGAAATGGGCGCTGCCATCGCCGCCCTTGCCGGCGCGCGCGTGAACTTTGATCTGATCGACAAACATGACCGCCGAGTTAGCCGGGGATGGGCCGGGGAGCAAGGCTTTGCTTCACCTCCCGGCGGCCTCCTCCACGGGGGGCTCCTGCGGGTAGAACAACTGCATGGCGCGGCGGATGGGCGGGCTTTGCTGGCTGGCCTGGTAAATCGCGTCGGGAATGCGCTGGTGTTTGGCGAGCAGGTGATAGGCCCCCAGCGCCTCGAAGCCGGCATTGAGCGCGCCTTCCATGGGCAGGTAGCTGCGGCCATCGACCTCGATGTTTTCGACCATGCCCCACGGCGGGAAGTAGGCGGCCTTTTCCATGCGTTCGAGCAGGCCGTAAATGTCCGAGGCCTGCGGA
The DNA here is from genome assembly GCA_003506995.1 of Verrucomicrobiales bacterium. Classification (GTDB taxonomy): domain Bacteria; phylum Verrucomicrobiota; class Verrucomicrobiia; order Verrucomicrobiales; family Verrucomicrobiaceae; genus Prosthecobacter. Next base: position 3,968 of record DNXB01000521.1, on the reverse strand, counting down.
TGCAGCGCGGCGGACATGAGGATGTAGTGCGGATGGATGAGCTTCTGGTCCGGCAGATCGACGCCGCCGACGTGGTAGCCGTTGCCCGCCTGGTTTTCACCGGCGGACAAGCCGTAGAGGCCATGACGCGCGGCCTGCGAGTGCGGCCAGCGCTTGGGGATGTAGGCGCGCTGCGCCCCGAGCATGGCGCGGCGCACGCTATGCCACCGCACACCGTCATGGGCGTCGGGCTCGTCGCTGTCAAAGTCGGGATGAAACAGGCTCTGCACCTCGGTGATGAAACCGCTGCCCTGCCAGGCCTTGCCGGGTGTGCGCATCGGTGGCGGGCGATGCTGCGGACTGGCGATCCCCTCCATGAGCATGACCAGCGCCGTCTCACCGCCCCAGTCCTGCCAGCCATGCGGCAAAAGCGTGATGCCATCTTCCGCGAGGCCATGTGAGAGGTGGCCGTCCGGCAGGCGCAGCAGGTCGTACTCGATGCGCTGCATTTGCAGGACCACGTCCTCCGCCACGGCAGGCACGCCCAGCATCGTGGCCGCGAGCAGCATCGACTGCGCGTAGATCGCGGTGTCCACCGTGCTGTACTCGGTGTCGGGGTGGATGTGATACGCGTTGTCCCGCCGCTGCACGAAGTGCGGCAGCAGGCCGCGCGCGGTTTTGAGCCTCTTCACCGCCTCATGCGTCTGCGTGAGCACCCAGCGGGCGTAGTCGGGCGTCACCACACCGAGCGACTCCTGCGCCGCGGCGGCGGAGGCCAGGACGTACAGGCCGGTGGCGGAGACGGACTCAAACGCGCCTTCCTCAATGTGCGCACGGTCGCGCACGAAGCCGGTCTCGATGGAATAGCTGCGCGCGATCTTCGCATACGAGGCGAGGAACGCGTACGCATCCCAGGACATCTGCGGCATCTCGACGCCGAGATAGAGGCCGGAGACTTTCACCTCGGAGCCGGGTTCCGCCGTCCAGATGAGGGTCTTGCCATCACGCACCGCCTCCGGCGCGACGGGATGCACGAACATGCGGTACTGCGGCTCGTTCAGCTCGATCATCTGCGTCCAGCGGAGTTCCTGCGCGGGCGATTTGATCTCCAGCTTGATCTTGCCGCGTCCGGCGGCCTCGATCATCACCGCGCTCACTCGCGGCTGATGCTTCGCCGTGATCGGTTCGGGATAAGCACGGGTAAAGTCCATCACACGCTTCTCGTTGCGAAGCTGCCCGGCCAGGCTGTGCCACATGCCCGCCCACCCGTCCGGCTGCTGGCCGAGGTGCGCGGCGATTTCATCCGTGAGCCAGTCCAGCTCGTGCTCCGCCGGGCCGTGGAAGCCGAAATCGCTGCCGAGATGGGTGTAGGCGGTGAACGAGTTCAGCCTTTTCGTGCCGGCCTTCACCTGCTGCGTCTCATCGCGATGGATGAAGTACTCCTGCACCGGCTGCCACACGAGACGGGTGCCGGGCTGCGCCATCGCCTGCGTGCCAAGCATCACGGCGACGGCTCCGATGGTTGGAAGGAGACGCATGAAAGCCTCCAGGATACGGAAGGGCCGCATGATTTGCCACTTTGGCAGACGCAAAATCTTGATCGGGCGGGAAAAATCAACGCTCGTCGATCGGCACGACCTTCTGGCCGTAGGGCTTGCCGACATAGGCGCTCAGCGGACGGAACAGGCGGTTTTCGCTCCACTGCTCCAGCACATGGGCGGTCCAGCCGCTCATGCGGGCGATGGCGAAGATCGGCGTGAACAGATCGGTCGGAATGCCGAGGCTGTAATAGACGGTGGCGCTGTAGAAATCGACGTTCGCGTTGAGGCCTTTGCGCTCGCGCATGACCTCGGCGATGCGCTCGGACATCTGGATCCACTTCGACTCACCCAGCTCGGCGGTGAGCTTGACGGCCATCTCGCGGAGATGCGGGGCGCGCGGGTCGAGCACCTTGTACACACGGTGGCCGATGCCCATGATCTTCTTCTTCTGCGCCAGGGCGTCCTCAAGCCAGGCATCCACCTTGTCAGGGCTGCCAATCTCTTCGAGCATGTGGATCACGCCTTCGTTCGCACCGCCATGCAGCGGGCCTTTGAGCGCGCCGATGGCGGCGCTGATGGCGGAGTACATGTCGCTCAGTGTCGAGGCGACGACGCGGGCGGTGAAGGTGCTGGCATTGAAGCCGTGCTCGGCGTGCAGGATGTAGGCGATGTCGAGGGTCTTCTCGGCCTCCTTGCTCGGCACCTCGCCGTTCATCAGGTAAAGGAAGTGGGCGGCCTCGCTCAGATCCTTGCGCACGGGCGGGAGTTCGAGCCCCTGACGGGAGCGGTGGAAGTAGGCGGCGATGACGCCGATCTGCGAGGTGAGACGGATGGCGGTGGCGAGGTTTTCGCCCACGTCGATGTCATGACGCGTCAAATCGTAGCAGCCCAGCATTGAGACCGCCGTGCGCATGACGTCGATCGGACGGGCGGTTTTGGGCGCGTGCTTGAGGAAGTCGATCACGCCCTGGGGCAGCTCACGCTCGGCGCGCAGCGCGGTGGTCAGTTTTTCCAGTTCGGAGCGGTTCGGCAGCTTGTTGTAGTAAAGCAGGTGGACGACCTCCTCGTAGCTGACCTTGACGAGCTCGTTGATGTCGTAGCCGCAATAAAACAGCACACCCTCCGCACCCTTGACCTCGCCAAGACGGGTTTCAGCGGCAACGATTCCTTCAAGACCTTTGGAGACGACAGACATGGCGTGTGGGGGCGTGGGTTTGGGTGTTCTTAGAGCAGATAGCGTGCTCAAACTACGGCTCAACCAAAGAGTCAGTTACAGACAAAGAAAAACATCCCTCGGAGCGCCAACCGTCGCGCTTTTCGCCACAAAACTTTGCCTTGAGCCAGGGCACAGAACGGCCTAGCAGCAACCATGGCCGAGCCTTTTCGTCTCCTCTTCGTCTGCCTGGGCAACATCTGCCGCTCCCCGGCGGCCGAGGGCGTCATGCGCGCCCTCGTCGCTGCGGAAGGGCTGGCAGACCGCGTCGCCATCCGTTCCGCCGGCACCGCTGGCTGGCATGCGGGCAAACTGCCTGACCAACGCATGCGCAGCGCCGGGCAAAATCGTGGCTACGACCTCAGCAGCCGCGCCCGGCAGGTGAGCGAGGACCATCTGCGCGACTACGACCTCGTGCTCGTCATGGACCAGCAAAACCTGCGCGACATCCGGTCCTATGACCGCGAATCGCGATTCAGTGACAAAGTCCGTCTGTTCTGCGAATTCTGCACCCATCATGCGGAAACCGAGGTGCCGGATCCCTACTACGGCGGCGAGCAGGGTTTTGAACTCGTGCTCGATCTCCTCGAAGACGGCTGCCGGGGCGTTTTGCGCCATATCCGCTCAAGCCTCGCGTAAAATCGCCTCCGCCACGCGCATGCCGTCTGCGGCGGCGGAAATGATGCCGCCCGCATAACCTGCGCCTTCACCGGCAGGATAAAAATGCCGCACGCTGACGCATTCGAGCGTCTGCGAATCACGCGGGATGCGGGTGGGCGAGGAACTGCGCGTTTCGACGCCGGTGAGCACCGCGTCTTCGAGCGCAAAACCGGGCAGGCTCTTGTTGATGCGCGGAATCGCCTCCTGGATCGTCTCAATCGTGTATTCGGGCAAACATTCGCGCAGATCGGTCCACACCACTCCGGGTTCATAGGATGGCAGCACCTTGCCGGGGCCGGTGGAGGCGCGACCGGCCAAGAAATCGCCCAAAAGCTGCGCTGGGGCGTGATAATTGCCGCCGCCGAGTTCAAAGGCCCGGCGCTCAAGATTGCGCTGAAACTCGATCCCGCTCAACACATCGCCCGCAGGCATGTCCTCGGGCCGCACATCGACCATGAAGCCGCTGTTCGCGTTCGCTTCCTCACGCGCGTAGCTGCTCATGCCGTTCGTCACCACCATGCCCGGCTCTGAAGTGGCCGCGACAACAAGTCCGCCGGGGCACATGCAAAAACTGT
>DNXB01000208.1 GCA_003506995.1 Verrucomicrobiales bacterium | reverse complement strand
TGCTGCGGATCGGACGGCTGGCTTCCTGGCTGCGACGGGTTCATGGCGAATGGTGGGCTAAAAGGAGTAATACGGTGGACAAAACGGCACCCCGGACTTTAACAGGACGTCCCAAGCTAGGCTTTCTTGGGCACCGGATGAAAAAACACGAACGCGGGCATCAGAAACCCACATCACTGCCAACCGTGAAGGTCACGTTGGCCACCTTGGCGACGGCAAGCGCGTTCAGCACATCGATCACACGCTCGTAGGTCGCCTGCTCTTCCGCCTGAATGGTGACGATGACCTTGGCGTTGCGGTTGTCCGCCTCCTGCTTGAGCCGCATGAGCGTGGAGGTGAAGTTGGGCAGTTTTTTGTCCGTGGGACCGTCAAACTCCTCCTCATTGAGTGTCACCGAGCCCGTTTCCTCCACCCCGACGATGATCTCGTCAGGCATTTCCTTCGGGGCGTCTGCGTTGGGCGGGGCGAGGCCGGGGAGCTGGCTTTTCAGCTCGCGCTCCACTTTCACGGAGCCGACCATGACCATGAAGAAGAGCATGATGACGAACACCACGTCAATCATCGGGGCGATCTGGAAACCGACGGCGGGCTGCTCGCTCTCGACCTCGCGGTGTTTTTTCTGGCCTGGGGCTGACATGATGTGCGGGGGGGGGTTATTCTTTGTTCAGGGCGGAGAAGGAGATGTCATCAATGCCCGCCTGGGCGACGATGGTCATCACCCGCTGGATTTCGACGGCCGGGAGCCGTTTGTCCCCGCGGATGACGACCCGGTAGGTGGGATTCGACTTTTTACGCTGGTCGAGCAGCTCGATGAGCGGCTCGATCACATCGTATTTGCGGTCCTCGAACGTGATGAGCGCCTTGCTGTTGGCCCAGCGCACATTGAGCGCGGCCTCGTTCATGACGTTCTTTTCTTTTTTCTTGGCATCGCCGGCGACAGGGAGCTGGATCTCCTTGTCGATACGCAACACCTGCGCCGAGGTGATGCTCATGAAGAAAATGAGCAACACCAACAGCACGTCAATCATCGGAGCAATCTGAAACTCCGGTTCACCATCACCACCGCCGCCGCCGCCGCCCATAGTGTTAGAAAAGGGTCAAGGGTTGAAGTGTCTGAAACAAAACTCAGGCGGCCACGGCCACCGCCGCAGGCTCCTCGCCGCCGGCCACCCAGTTCGGAATGGCCGCGTAGAACTCCTCCTCGCCGACGTGGGCGTCCTTGAGGTGCTGGTAGGGCATCTTGCGGAACAGCGAGTTGACGATCTCCTGCAGAGCACTGATCCCGACCTGGAGGCGGTTGCGCAGGAAGTAGAAGAACATGAACGCGGGGACGGCGATGAACAGGCCGGATGCGGTGGCGATGAGCACCTCACCGATGGCGCCGGAGAGCTTGGCAGGGTCGCCCGCGCCGCTGGTGCTCAGGGTGGAGAAAGCGCTCATCATCCCCGTCACCGTGCCGGTCAGGCCGATCATGGGCGTGCAGACGCCGATCACGGAGAGGTAGTTGATGCGGGTCTGGATGGCGGAGTTCACCTTGTTGAGCTCGGTGAACAAGGCGGCCTCCGTCGCCTCGTGCCCCTCACCGACGAAGCTGAGAGAAACGCGTGTGATGTTGGAGAACGGCGAGGGGTTGCCTTTGCAGAACTGGTAGGCGCCGACGTAGTCACCCGCCCGGAACAAGTCCTGGGTCTGCGCCACCTGGGCCACCGGCGCCATCCTCTTGATGCCGGTGCGCATCCAGAGATCCACCGTGAGCCAGACGAGGGCGATGGAGCAGGCGGTGATGGGGTACATGACCCAGCCGCCTTCAATGAAGCGGTCGATCATCGTGTGATGCTGTTCCACCGCAGGAGCAGCGTCGGCAGGCGCGGCCTCCTGGGCGAAAAGGTTGGCGGAAGCAAAGAGGCCAAACGCCAGCAGGACGCAGAGGAACGCGCGGGCGGGGCCGTTGGGGATGTGGCGGGTCATGGTGGTGGCAGTGTTGGTTTGCATGGATCAGGGGGAAAATCAGGCTTTGGGGGCGGCGGCAGGCGCGGCTTCATCGGTTTTGGGCTGGTCCGCCCCGTCCTTGTTCTCGGCGGCGGCCTCCTCTTCGGCGACATTTTTCATGCCGCTGATGGCGGCTTTTTCCTTCGTGGCGGCCTCCGCGACGGGAGAACCTGGATAGGACTCGATGATGCGGCCGAGGAACGACGCGGCGTCCTCGTAGCGCTTCATTTTGATAAGAGTACGGGCCGCGTTCAGCTCCGCCTCGGGCACGCGCTGCATCTGCGTGCCGTAAAACACCGGAATGCGCAGGTAGGCCAGCAGCGCCTTCTCCCATTCCTTCTTCCGCGTGTGGACGTCCGCGATGATGCCCCACAAAGACGCGCCAATGGCGGAGTCATCCGTCTCCTTCAAGATGCTCTGCGCCTCTCCGATGATGGAAAGGTAGTCGGAGGAGGTCTGGCGCTCGATGTCGAGCTGGATGATGCGCAGGCGCATTTTCTGGGCGTCCGTGAGCTTCAGGGCGCGCAGCGCGGGGAGGGACTTGACCACGTCGTCAAACTTGCCGCCCTGGTTCAGGGCCTCGATGTAGGCGAAATAGACATCGACAAACCAGTTGCCCTCGATGCCCTCGAAGTTCTCAAAGAATTCACGCCCCTTCTTGAGCACCGCGATGGCCTCCTCGGTCTTGCCCTTGGCCAGGAGGTCGGAGGCCTCCGTGAGCTCCGCCGGATACGGCCACTCCAGCATGTCGATGTTCTTCTTGTCAATGACGCTGGTGGCGGTGTTCTCGCCGATCTTGATGGTGCGGATGATCTTGCCCTGCTGAATGGTGAACTCGGAGGAAAAGATGCGGTCCCCGCCCTTCAGCACGATGGCCTGGCCGAAAGCGGCGCCGGCGGCGCTGAACAGGAGGGCGGTGAGGCAGGCGAACGGGCGCATGAGAGTCTGGGTGAAGGGGGTTCGCATGAAAATCACAGGGTGGCGAGAAGCTGCTGGGCCTCTTTCATCTCCGGCTGCTCCAGGAGATCTTTGCGCCCGGTCATCTCCTGCAGATGCTTTTTGGCCTCGTCACGCTTGCCCAGCGTGACGAAGGACTTCGCGCACAGCAGGTAAGCCTTGGCCATCTCATTCTTCCATTTCTGATGGGCGATGAAGACACGCTGGAAATAGGCGATGGCCGCCTCGTGCTTCCCGTTGGCGGCATCGATCTCACCCAGCATCCGCAGGGCGTTGGCCGTGGCCTCACCGCGCCATTCCTTGGTGTTGGCGATCTGCTCGAAGAGCGTCTTGGCATCATCATACCGCTTGAGCTTGAACTGCGTCTTGGCGATGCCCTGCGTGGCCTCCAGGATGCGCGAGCTGCCCTGGAACTCGGACGCGGCCTTGAACAGGTCCAGCGCCTTGTCGAACTCGCCCTTCTCAAAGGCGATTTCCGCCAGGCCCACCGGCGCACCGTCGGCGTACTCGCTGTCCTTGAAGAAGTCGCGCAGGCGGATGTAGCAGGCGTTTGCCTTGTCCAGGTCACCTTTTCTGCGGGCGCTGTCGCCCACGGTGGCCAGCAGCATGGGGCTGAGATCGTCCGGCTTGGCCACCTCGATGATGATGTTGAAGAACTTCTCGGCCTTGTCGGTGAGCTTCATCGTCCTGGCCAGCCAGGTCTTCGCAAACAGGATGCGCATCTGCGCGGTGCCGTTCATGGCCTCCTGGGGCGGTGTGAGCAGTTGCTCCAGTTGCTTTTCCACATCCTCAAACGTCAGCTCGGGAGCCGGTGGTGGCGTGGCGGCGGCGCCGTCGGCGGGCGTGGCGGCCCC
>DNXB01000573.1 GCA_003506995.1 Verrucomicrobiales bacterium | reverse complement strand
TTCTATTTTATTGCCGGGTTAATATATCCGCACCATCCGCGAAGCCATCCAAGACCTGCCGAAATAACGGTGGGGCCAATCCCAAATCCGAAGCCAAATCCAAACATGAAAGCCATCCCATACCAGATCACCGTCTCCTACAGCGCCGATGACGAGGGCTACGTCGCCCGAGTGCCTGCCCTGCGCTACTGCCTCGCCTTTGGCGAGACGCCTGAGAAAGCCGTCAAAGAGGTCAAAACCGCCGCCGCCGCCATGCTGAAAGTCATGGAAGAGGACGGCAAACCCCTGCCTGCTGTGGATACCACGCTCGCCCGCATCACCGCGCTGCAGCCGCTCCTCAATCTCTCTGCCATCGCCAAGGCCGCTGACATCAGTGTTCAGACCCTCAGCAGCAAGATCAGCCGTGGCACCGCCTTCAGCGCTGACGAGTCGGCCCGCATCGGCCGCGTCCTCGCCGCCCACGGTGTCTCGGCGGCATGAGCGTATTGTCACCGTCCGATGCACTTTGGCCCCCACCCAAGCGTCCAGATTGCGGCCATCGACCTCGATACCGACGACAACGGAACCTGGACACCACCGATTCCCCTCCCCGGTCTCTCATTCGTCATGCTGTGAACCACCGCCGATTTCACCAACTGCCCTCTTGCGCGAGTGCTTCGTGAGTTGAGACTGGGATTGCGTCGTCCTTTCGATGCGCGACGTGTTGCTTCTCCATCCTCAACCAACCCACCACCATGCAAATCAACTTTGAAAAGGCCCACCAGTTGATCACCACCCTCGAAGAAAAACTCCAGGCCACCACGACCCACGCCAGCCAGGCGCGCGAGGTGCTGGATGAATGGCGGCAGAAGGGTGAGAGCCGCCTGCGGAAGAAAACCTCCCAGGCATTGAAGCTCGTGCGCAAGAAGGCCGACAGCTTCGCCAAAGCCCTCACTCACCTGGAGCAGAATTTCGCCGCCTCCCTCGACCAGCTCTCCACCTCGCTTGTCCAGCCGACCCCGCGCAAGGCCAAGCCTGCGGCGAAAACCGCGCCGAAGCGTAAAACCACCGTCAAAACCATGCGTAAAGCCACGAAGTAGCGCCCCTGCCCCTGGCTACTTCGCCAGCAGCTTCTCCACTTCCGCCTCCAGCCGGCCGCGCACGTTCGTGCTCACGAGCTTGCCTTCCTTGTCCACCAGCCACATCGCCGGGATGCTGTTGATGCCGAAGCGGGAGGATATTTCATTGTCCCAGCCCTTGCCGTCAAAGTACTGCGGCCACGGCATCTCATGGTCTTTGATGAACTTCGTCAGCGCCCCCTTGTCCTGATCAAGCGAGATGCCCACGATCTCAAAGCCCTTGTCATGCAGCTTTTTGTAGGTGGCCACCACGTTGGGAATCTCCGCCACACACGGTCCACACAAAGTCGCCCAGAAGTCGATCAGCACCACCTTCCCTTTCATCGCCGCCAGGTCCACGTTCTTGCCTTTGACCGGGTGGAACTTCAGTTCAAGCACCTCACCCACCGCCGGAGGAGCGCCTTTTTTGGCCGCCCAAGCCGCTGACAACGCCAGCACTGACACCAGAGCCACCACCCAGAGACGCGAGGAAGAAAAACGTTTCATGGTTTGATGCTACCGGCCCCCACCGCCCTTCGGCAAGAAAAAAGTGGGCCGCAGAACTCTGATCTTCTCCCAGGGTGTGTCATGCCTCCTGAAGCACGGGATCATTTCACCAGGAAATGAGCGCGACAGGCATCAAGGGCGGGCTGGGTGGTGACGTCGATGCCGGTGGTCTCGTCGATCCAGCGGGACTGGTCGTTGAGGAGATAGTTGTGATAAGCAGCGGTGGCAGGATCGGCATCACCGCTCCAGAGACGGAGACGTGAGCCGGTGGCGTGTGGCTGCGAACCAGGGGCGAGCGGCAGGGCGAGGCCGGTGCCGATGAAACGTGTGCCTGCGGACTGCGGCAGGGCGAGCGGCGCAGCACGCACCTCACCAAGGAAAGCGAGTGTGACAGCGGTGGTGCGGACCTGGACGAACAAGCCCTCCTGCGGCGGAACAACGCGGGTGGCGGTGGCTTCATCTGCCAGCGGATGCGTTTGGAAGCTGTTGGTGGCGGAGTCGAAGGTGAGAGCGCGGTCGGCTTCTTCAGGAGTGCTGCCAGGCTCGAAGGCGGACGCAGGGAGCAATGTGGCGAGCGTCCAGTGCGGACGAATGGCGACACGCGCACCGGCAACCGCAGCCACCGAGGCGAGCTTCAAGTCTGAACCGATGTCGAAGGTCTGGCCTGCGAGAGGTCCGTCGAGCACTTCGAGGTAATGCGCGGCCTCCGGCGGCAAGGTCACAGCCACCGGCAGGCTGATCTGCGTGTCATTGACGCTGGACACGCGGCCGATGAAGACCGCAGGCTTCAGCAGCGGCATCGAGAGCGTCTGACGACCGACGGTGAAGGTGCGGCGTGACCAGCCCTGCGCCGGAGTCACGGTGGTGGCCTCCGCAGTGCCGTTGAGATCAGCGTCGAGTTGAACTTTGAGGCGGACGAAACCTTGTTCGAGCACAGTGGCGGTTTCGAGATCGGCGAAGCGCAGTGTTTCCGTCTGATCCGCGCCAACGGTGGTGGCTGGAGTGATGGAAAGCGGCGTCCATGTCTTGAGATCCGCGCTGGATTCGAGGATGTAGCGCAGATCGCGATGCTCAGCGGCCGGACGTGTGAGAAGCGCCTCAATGACACCGGTGGTGGCGTTGGTGACGAGACGGAAGCGGGAAAGCTGCGCACCGCTGGCCGGTGAGGTGCCGAGGGCGTATTCGAGCAGGTTGGTATGACCATCGGCGTCAGGATCGTCCTCAGGATCGTTGAGACCCCCGAGGTTGTTCTGCGACTGCCAGGAGGTGAAGGTGGCGGGCGAGTCAGCAGTCTCAGTGGCACCGGACGCGAGATCACGAGTCATGCGCTGATTGAGCGGCTGGCCTGCGGGCGCGGCAAAACCAAAGTCGATGGTCATGATGCCGGAGGCGTCGGCCACATCATCCATGAAGGACTCATAGCCGTTTTCCCCGCTGCTTGAGGTGGGGCTGGAGTTCACCGGCATGGAGCCGTGGGTGAGATTGATGATGCCGGAGGACACACCGTCGAGAGCAGGCGTGGAAGGATCGGTGCCGTTCTCATCAAAGCGATCGTCCTTGGCGGTGTCAGCGGTGGTGGTGAGGGAGACGTTGCCAAGGCCGGCCACGGTGGCCAGGCCATCGAGCGGCGCCCCGGTGGCAAACATGGAGGCAGGAATGTGAACGTAATAGGCCGCCGGCGAGGTGGCGTGGAGCAGGTAGGTGCCGTTGGCGGCGGTGACGGCCTCGGAGACCGGCGTGTCTGTCACGACCTGGGCCTGCTGGAAGAGGCGCACGGTGACGTCTGGCACGGGAAGGTCGATGCCGGACTCGAAGGTGCCGTTGTCGTTCACATCACGGAAGACGAGGTTGCCGACCATGATGGCCTTCGGCTTGAGGCCGATGTCAAGGGTGAGGTCGGTGTCGGAGTCGAAGGCGTTGTCACTGGTCTTGTCGAAGCCGGTTTCACGACCGTCCGCGTCGGTGGGCAGCGCCCCGGACACAGGGGAGAAGACCGCAGTGGTCACGCCTGTGATTTCCGGCTGCTCGGCTGGCAGGGCGTTTTGATTCACGTTGTCATCGCTGCCGCTGGTGGTGAGCACGGTGGGCACGAGGAAATTCAGCGGCCCGGCGGCATGGAACTCGGAGGCCGGAATGCGCAGCCTGTAACCGTGCGGCGCGGAAACCGGCGGACCGTGGAGCAGGAAGGCTCCGCTGGCGTCTGTCACGGTGGAGCCGAGCACCGACTCCTGACTGGTCACACCATCCACATACACCAGGTCAACCGTGATGCCTGGGATGCCGGTGTCGATGCCGGGCTGGAAGCTGCCGTCCGCGTTCACATCACGGAAGACGAGATTGCCAAAGCCGAGACGGGTGGCGAAGCCGAAGTCGATGCTCAGGTTGACGTTGCCGTCGTTGCTGTCATCGCTGGTGCCCTGGAAGCCGAGTTCATCCGTGCCTGAAGGCGCGGCACCCGCCACCAACGTGACCGGCGGCGCGGAGATGCCGACCTGCTCGGGATGCTGCGCGTCGATGCCGTCCTCGCCAAAGTTGTCATCCGCCATGGTGGTCTGATGACCGCGCATGGAAATGCAGCGGAAGAGAGGCCCTGGGCCGACGGGGCCGTTGTTGATGCTGACGGACTCCTTGAAGTTGTCCGCGGCGACGTGAACGGTGTAGGTGCCGGGGCTGAGGTTGGTGAAGAGGTAGCGACCGTTCGCGTCGGTGTGGGTGCTGCGGATGGCGCTGGAGGTGTTTGTGCCCGCATAGAGCAGCATCCAGACGCCGGGCACGCCCTCGCCGAGATCGGCCACGCCATTCTGATTGATGTCATTGAAGACGAGGTTGCCAATGCTCATGAGACTTGGGATCGCGCCGCCGCTGAAGCCGAAGTCGATGGTGAGATCG
>DNXB01000277.1:4169-7435 GCA_003506995.1 Verrucomicrobiales bacterium | reverse complement strand
GCCGGAGTGCGCTTTGTGCAGGTCACCATGGGCGGCTGGGATCATCACGGCAACATTCGCGATGCCCTGCCGAAGAGCTGCTCCGAAACCGACCAGCCCTGCGCCGCGCTGATCAAAGATTTGAAATCACGCGGCCTGCTCGACGACACACTCGTCGTCTGGTCCGGCGAGTTTGGCCGCACCCCGTGGAGCCAGGATCTCAGCGGCACCTCGCCCATCGACAAACATGGTCGCGAGCACCAACCGGAGAGCTTTTGCACCTGGATGGCCGGCGGCGGCATCAAACCCGGCTTCACCTTCGGCGAGACCGACGACTTCGGCTTCCGTCCTGTCTCCGGCAAAGTGCATCTGCATGACCTGCACGCCACGATCCTGCATCAGCTCGGTCTTGATCATGAAAAACTGACATGGCGGCATCTTGGCCGTGATTTCCGTCTAACGGATGTCTATGGCAACGTCGTGAAGGAGATTCTGGCATGAGTATTCCAATAGCTGACATGTGCCCCAAGTGGCTCATTTTTATTGTCTTGTTCGCTGGTTGCCATCGTGCCACGGAGCACGTCACGGAAGCCCGGCCGCAAACTCAAAACACGCCCCCGTCAACAATCATGACAACACCACAGGAACGAGTTCAATCCTACATTCGAGAATGGCATCAGTACTGGAGAGACTGTGGAGGAAGTAATCAAATGAGCGCCGCTTTTGTGAGCGCTTCGTTCATGACCACCATGGAAAAGTGGGAGAAGTCTGTCCAAAGTCTAGCAGGCAAACACTGGTTGACCCCGGATGCGGACCAAAGCGCCTCGCATTTCGGCTATCCACCTGACCACGATGCTGCGGCTGAAAAGGTCGTTAAGCATGAGGTGCGTGGAGATACTGCTGTAGTGGAAACCGAACTCATTCAGCAAGGCTCCCCAACCTTCTATGAATACCAGCTCAAACTCGACAATGGAGACTGGCGGATTGCATCCATGATGCGCTTTTATGATCGCGAAGAGAAGCAGGCATTTGATGAAGCCGAAACTCGGTCATTGTTGGAGAAAGCGAGTTTTGCAGCCGATCTGTCTCCACCTGAGAAAGGGGACGAGCCGAACTGCGAGGTGCTGTTCGAGGATGTCAGAGTGGTGAAGGGAACTTTGATGGAAAAGGAGGGGAAAATTCGTGTGCTCAAGGTGGGAAAGCTTTCTCTTCCTAGCGGAACGATCATCGCCCGGGATTTTGGATATTCGCCAGAGGAGGCCCGCCCGCTCTCCCTCAAAGTGCAGCCTGGAGAGTATGAAGTGGAGGCATGCGTTTTGGAGAGAAGAGTTGCGGCGATGCGCGTGTTGTTTGCCAGTTCCGATCAGAAGCCGTTCGTTTATCGGCAGGCGGTCACTGTGGACGGAGGAAGCTCAATTATTGGTGTGGATGCCGGCAATGTGGCGATTTGTGATGGCCAGGCATATATGAGCCGCACCCGTAGAAACCACGAGCGCGAATATCAAGAGTGGGTTGAGAAGACTCTAGCCCGTGCCCCCGGCTCCCCCGATCTCACCTTTCTTAAGCTCGGTGACTTGCCGCAGAACACGGCAGTCGTCAGTGGGAGCGGGTATGGAGATGGCGGCTATCCAGCCTATTGGGTTTTTGATGCCAAGAACAAGCTGCTCGCCTTTGTCATCGATTTTCAGATTGCCGCTGAAAAACTTTACAGGGTGGTAAAAGTGCCATGGAAGTCTGGACTCAGTGGGATTGTTCACAAAGAGCCGGAGTGCGCTATTGAGGTCGAACGAGCAACCGGTGTTGTTGTGAGAGGCTCCAACGTCTCCGAAGCCCGCTGGTTGGATGCAGCGGGTGGCGTCGTTGCAACATCGCACCAGTTTGCGTCCTCTCATTCACATGATGAGCAGACCTTCTCCGTCGATTTCGAGAGATTGGACCGAGACGCGGTGACGTTGGAAATCAAAATCTACACTGGGTTTCGGAATAACCGCTGATCTCGTTTATGTTCCTACAACAACCAAGACTCTGCAATCGAGTCGTGCCTCGGATTGTGACGTCGCTTGTGCTTTGGATGTTTTTTTGCTCGGGAGCGAGCGCGGTCACCGAGGCACGCGCCATCCTTCAAACCTACTGCTTCAACTGCCATTCCACGAAGGAGCAGAAGGGAGAACTCGATCTCGAAACCTCAGACATCCACAAAGAGCCGCATGTCTGGGAGAGCGTGCTCGATCAGATCGAGATGGGCGAGATGCCGCCGAAGAAAGAGAAGCAACTCACTGCGGAGCAGAAAGCCACGCTGACAAACTGGACGCGAGGCACGCTGGATGAGATCGCGCTCGCGAATGCGGGTGATCCAGGGCCGGTGGTGCTGCGTCGGCTGTCGAACATGGAATACACCTATACGCTGCGTGATCTAACGGGCATCGAGTCGCTTGATCCCGCGAAGGAATTTCCGGTCGATGGAGCGGCGGGTGAGGGATTCACGAATGCAGGCGCGGCGCTCGTCATGTCGCCCGCGTTGCTGACGAAGTATCTCGACGCCGCGAAGGACATCGCGAGTCACGCGGTCTTCACGCCGCACGGCATGCACTGGTCGGCCAGCACCTCGGCCCAGGATTGGACGGATGAAGCGCTGGCGGCCATCCGCGCCATTTACGCACGCCACACAGCCACAGCGACGGGCACGCAAACGGAGGCCCAGGGCATCAAACTCGATACCGGCACTGGCGGCGGTCGTTTGCCGCTGGCGAGGTATCTCGATGCGCTTCAGGGACGCGGCAGCGCGGATGGTTTGAGCACGAAATACCTGCAAATCCTCCGCGAGGCACTCACGAGCACGAAGCCGTCGATTTTGCTCGATCCGCTGCGGGCGAAGTTTCGTGAGAAGAAGCTCACCGCAGCCGACATCGAACCCTGGCAGCAGGTTTTGTGGCGATTCGCCAGCGTGGGCCACATCGGCAAAGAAAACGGCCCGAAGGCCTGGCAGGAGCCAGTGACCCCGCTCGTGTCGCAGCATGAGATGCGGGTGAAACTCGCCTCGGATCGCGATGTGACGCTGTATTTGAGCTCCACCGACGCAGGCGATGGCAGCGCGGATGACGAGGTGATCTGGCAGAATGCGCGGCTCGTCGCTCCCGGTCGGCCCGATTTGCCGATCAGCGGTCTTCCGGCGCTCGTGAAGCATCTCGAAGCGCAACGCACGAAGATCATCGCTAGCACCGAGCAGTGTCTCAATGCCTTTGCCAGCGGCAAAGACGATGCCGATCCCGCTTTGATGACCGCGTGGC
>DNXB01000277.1:0-4112 GCA_003506995.1 Verrucomicrobiales bacterium | reverse complement strand
ACAGCATCGCCACGCATCCTTCGCCGACGCGTGCATCGGTCATCGCATGGCGTTGTGAACGGGCCGGCACGCTCCGCATTCACGGCGATGTTTCTGATGCGCATCCCGAATGCGGCAACGGCGTCACCTGGGCGCTCGAAGTGCGACGCGGCCACACCAGCGAAGTGCTCGCCAGCGGCGTGACGAAAGGCGCGGGAGTTTTGCCGATGGGACCATTTGAAAACGTGCGTGTCGAGCCCGGCCAGGTCATCGCGTTCGTCATCGGTCCGCGTGATGGCAGCCATGTCTGCGACCTCACCGCAGTCAATCTCACGCTCAGCGATGGCAAGACGACATGGGACCTCGCGAAGGATGTCTCGCCGAACATCCTGAAAGGCAATCCGCACGGCGCGTGGTACTTCCTCAGCCAGCCAGCCACTCTCGAAGCCGCGCCAGATGTGCCTGCGCCCATCGCCGAGTGGCGGAAGAAGCCATCGGCGGAGCTTGCGGTGAAGGTGAGGCAGTTTTTGGAAAAGGAGTTTCCGCTGACCAGCCCGTTGCTGAGACCGTTTTTGTCGGACAGGTCCGACTCGTCCGACAAGTCTGACATCAAGGCCAAAGCGCCCTCTATCGTCGAAGTGAAAATTCCCGCAGCTCTCGCAAGCGGCACCGAATTCGTCGTCACCGGTAAGCTGGCCTCCTCGACGAGCGGCAGTGTGCAAATGCAGGTGCTCACCGAAAAGCCGCAGGCCACCACGAGCCTCGTCGCGGGCAAATCGGAGTCCGCGCAGAAAAGCGGCCAGTGGAGTGACAACAATCTAGTCACGCAGCACAGCGCACCGATCCTCGTCAACGAGGGCAGTGAGGCCCGGACGCGCTTGGAGACAACGTTCGACGACTTCCGCGCCCTTTTCCCCATCGCGCTGTCTTACACACGCATCGTGCCGGTGGATGAAGTGGTCACACTCACGTTGTTCTATCGTGAGGACGAGGCTTTGAAGCGTCTCATGCTCACCGACGCAGAATCCCGTGAACTCGACCACCTCTGGGACGAACTCCTCTTCGTCAGCGAAGCTCCGCTGAAGCAAGTCGATGCCTTCGAGCAGCTCTGGCAGTTCGCCACGCAGGATGCAAAGCCTAGCGCCTTCGAGCCGATGCGTTTGCCCATCATGAATGCCGCCGCGAAGTTCAAAGAGCAGCAAAAGTCTGCGGATGCCGTGCAGCGTCAAGCCGTGATCGACTTCGCCGAAAAAGCCTGGCGGCGTCCGCTCAACGAGGAGGAAATCACCGCGTTGAAAGCCTTCTCGCCGCGTCTGATGCTCGTGCGTGTGCTCACCTCACCCGCTTTTTTGTATCGCGGAGAAAAAGCCCTCGCCAAAACCGGCCCGGTGAGCCCGCAGGAACTCGCCACCCGCCTCAGCTACTTTCTTTGGTCTTCGCTGCCGGATGACGAGCTGCGTTCCGCGAATATCCACGACTCTGCCACCCTCGCCGCGCAGGCCCAGCGCATGCTCAAGAGCGACAAAGTGCGTCGTCTCGCGACCGAATTCGGCTGCCAGTGGCTGCATGTGCGCGATGTCGCCACCCTCGAAGAAAAGAGCGAACGCCACTTCCCCACCTTCCTCGATCTCCGCGACGACATGCAGGAGGAAGTCACCCGCTTCTTCATCGACCTCATTCAAAACAACCGCAGCGTGCTCACGCTGCTTGATGCGGATCATACTTTCGTGAACGCGGAGTTGGCGAAGCACTATGAGATGAGTTTTCCCGCAGATTCAGATAACCCACAGATTCAGAACTCAGAGAAACAATCTGCGGGTTCTCTGAATCTGCGGGAGATTAACTCTTGGAAACGCATCGACGGCCTCCACGCCCATGGCCGCGGCGGCATCCTCGGTTTCGCCGCAACGCTCGCCAAGCAAGCCGGAGCCTCGCGCAACAGCGCCATCCTGCGCGGCACATGGCTTACAGAGGTCGTGCTTGGTGAAAAGCTGCCGATTCCGCCGAAAGGCGTGCCCGTCTTGCCCGAAGAAGCGCCTGCGAACCTCACCGAGCGGCAGCTCATCGAGCGCCACAGCAGCGACGCAAACTGCATCGGCTGCCACAAACGCATCGACCCCTTTGGTTTCGCCCTCGAAGGCTTCGACGCCATCGGTCGCGCCCGCAAAGCCGATACCAAGACCACACTGCCAGACGGCACGCAGGTCGATGGCCTCAACGACTTGCGCGACTACCTGCTCACCAAGCGCTGTGACGACTTTCTGCGCCAATTCAACCGCAAACTGCTCGGCTACGCCCTCGGTCGGAGCGTACAGCTTTCCGACAAGCCGCTGATCGAGCAGATGATGAAGAGTGATCTCCGCATCCGCACACTCGTCGATCTGATCGTGCGCAGCCCGCAGTTCAGGGAGGCGCGGGGTAGGAATCACAAAACGGACTAAGTTGACTAACTTTGGCTCGGACGTTATCCTGAAAGCCATGACCACAATCACCACTCACGAAGCCAAGACACATCTCTCTCGCTACCTTGCGGAGGTCGAGAAGGGCCAGGAGTTCATCATTGCGCGTGGCAAGTCGGCCGTTGCCATGCTGGTGCCCATGAAGAAGCCGAAGCAGAAGCCACGCCCGAAGGTTGGGGAGTGTATCGGTGCAATCATTGAGATTCCCGCCTCTGCATTCGCTCCGCTTACTGATGATGAACTCAAAGAATGGGGCCTATGAACCTCTTGCTCGACACCTGCGCCTTTATTTGGCTCGCTATGCCGCAAGGGATGCTTTCGCCGGAAGCTACACGGCTCATCAACGACCCCAGAACCAAGCTGTTTCTCAGTGATGTGAGCATCTGGGAGATGTCTCTCAAGCATTCGTTGGGGAAATTGAGCTTGCCTGATCAGCCGAGAGGTTGGATCCCACAGCAGACACAGTTCCATCAAATCGAGAGGCTTCAGCTCGAACAATCCGCCATCTATCTCAGTGGTGAGTTGCCTCGAGTTCACTCAGACCCCTTTGATCGACTGCTAGCTGCCCAAGCCATTGAGTCAGGCATGACCCTCCTTTCCCCAGACACACCGCTTTCATCCTTGGGAGCATCGCGAATCTGGTGACCTCAACCCACAGCAAAACCTCATGAATACCCATCGTTTCAACCGTCGATCCTTCCTGCGCGGGACAGGCGTCACCATGGCGCTGCCGTGGATGGAGTCTTTCAATGTCTGGGGCGATGAGCCAAAAAAGAACAAACCGGCCAGCGAAGCGCCGCTGCGGCTGTGCGTGACGTTTTCTGGAAACGGCTTCCACTCGAAGGAATGGTGGGCGAAGGGCGAGGGGAAGGGGATGGAACTGGGCAAGGTGTTGAAGCCGCTGACCGAGTTTCGCGAAAAGATGCTCTTTGTTCGCGGCTTGTATCACGAAGAGGCTCGCAAGGGCAACATCCACTCCTCACAAACGGGAAACATGCTCTCCGGTGCGCCCATCGCGAGCGGTGGTGAGATCCGGTCAGGCACGAGCTTTGATCAGATGCTGGCGCAGACCTATGGCCGCAGCACGAAGGTGCCGAGCCTCGTGCTGGCGTGTGAGAAGTCGAACCCCTCGGTGCATAAAAATTACTCGATGCTCTACAGCTCGCACATCTCGTGGAGNNCGCTGGCCTTTGACCGGCTTTTCAAAGACGACGCTTCACCAGCCGACAAGAGCGTCCTTGATGCCGTGCTGGCCGATGCGCAGGATTTGCGCCGCGACATCAGCACCAGCGACCAGCGGAAGCTCGACGAATACCTCGACAGCGTGCGCGAGGTGGAGAAGCGCATCGAAAACGCGGGCAAACGTGGCGAGCTGCAAGGCTGGCGGCCCACTTTGGACAAGCCGAACATCCAACGCCCTGCCGACGGCATCCCGCAGGACATCGGCGAGCACATGCGACTGATGATCGACCTGCTCGTGCTTGGTTTTCAGACCGACACCACGCGCATCACCACGCTGAAGCTCAACAACGATCACAGTGCCCTGCGCTTCCCGAATCTGCCCAGCGTGCAGCAGGTCGGGCACGGCATCGACTACATGATCCACCACCTGCTCAGCCACAGCGACGGCGAAGACTGGCTGGCGGTGAACCAGTTCTTCATGGAGCAGCTCGC
>DNXB01000176.1 GCA_003506995.1 Verrucomicrobiales bacterium | reverse complement strand
CATCCCACTGCGATGTATCAGATGAATTGCGGGAATCGCTTCGGCGGTGATCCGGCTATTGGCTCTTGGGTGACGTATGGGCTGGGTTCGGTGAATCAGGATCTGCCGGGCTTCATCGTACTGCCGGAGATCAGCTATCCGCAGGGCGGGAGCGCGAACTGGGGCAATGGCTACCTGCCTGCGCAGTTCCAAGGCACGCCGCTGCGGGCCAAAGGATCGCCCATTCTTGATCTGCGACCTCCACCGGGCATCACACCGGAGCATCAGCGGGCGAATCTGGATCTCCTGGGCAAGCTGAACGCCAAACATGCCAAGGATCACCCGTGGCATGACGAATTGAAGGCGCGCATGAACAACTATGAGCTGGCCTTTCGCATGCAGATGCAAGTGCCGGAGGTGATCGACCTCGAACAGGAGGACGCGAAGACGAAGGAGCTGTACGGCATCGGCAAGGACGACACGGATGCTTTTGGCCGGAAGTGCCTGCTGGCGCGGAAGCTCGTGGAGAAAGGCGTGCGCTTTGTGCAGCTCTACGCGGGCACCTGGGACAGCCACGACTACATCGAGCGCGCGCATGGCAATCTCATCCGCCAGGTGGACCAGCCGATTGCGGCATTGATCGCTGATTTGAAACAACGCGGGCTGCTGGATGACACGTTGATCGTCTGGTGCGGTGAATTTGGCCGCACGCCGGACAATGGCGTGCGCGGCGGCACGGCGTATGGTCGCGATCACAACCCGAAGGCGATGACGATGTGGTTTGCCGGTGGCGGTTGCAAAGCCGGGCACACCATCGGCGCGACGGATGATCGCGGCATGGAGGCCATCGAGGAGGTGCGTCATGTGCGCGATGTGCATGTGACGCTGCTGCGCTTGCTCGGGCTGGATGACAACAAGCTCACGTTTTACCACGGCGGTCGCTTCAAGCAGCTCTCGCAGATCGGCGGGCAGGTGATTGAGAAGCTGATCGCCTAAAAAATGAGCGACAGTGACGGTTTAGCACGTTCATGGTCTGTCATGATGAAGAAATTTGCCGTTGTATTGTGCCTGGGAGCGTTCGCCGGAGCTGCATGGGTTGCCTTGAAGCCAAAACAAGGTGGCAGCGTGCCGCTCACGGTGTTTTGCGCCGCAGGGCTGAAGAAACCGGTGGAGGAGATCTCACTGGCGTATCAGAAGGAAACCGGAACGGAAGTAAGGCTGCAATATGGCGGCACCGGGACGCTGCTGAGCCAGATCAGGATCGCGAAGCAGGGGGATCTATTCATCGCCGCTGACGACGGGGCACTGGAGGATGCGAAGAAGCTGGGCGTGACGCGCGAGGAATTTCAACTCGTGAAGCAGAAGCCTGTGATCGCCGTCGCCAAGGGCAACCCCAAACACATCGACAGCCTGGCAGCGCTGAAAGCGGATGGCATCAAACTGGCGCTGCCGAATCCCGAGGCAGCGAGCTGTGGACGAGTGACGAAGCAACTGCTCGGAAACGACTGGGACTCGCTGGCAGCCAAAGCGTCCGTCATGAAACCTACGGTGACTGAAATTGCGGCGGACCTGAAGCTGGGAGCGGTGGATGCGGCGGTCGTGTGGGATTCGACGGTGCCGCAGTTTGCCGGTCTGGAGGCGGTGGAACTGCCAGAGCTGGCGAAACACGAAGAGTTTGCCACCGCTGCGGTGCTGGATTCCTCCGCTCTTCCGGCTGAGGCGATGCGTTTTGCACGTTACCTTTCAGCTCCTGAAAAGGGAGCCAAGGCATTTGAGAAGCACGGCTTCAAGGCGGTTCCAGGAGACGAATGGGCTTTGCGGCCTGATTTGATCCTGTACAGCGGCGGTGTGAACCGCCCGGCGATCGAGAAGGTGCTGCAAAAGTTTGCCAGCCGTGAGGGCATCAGCGTGACGACGACCTACAACGGGTGCGGCATCCTGTGCGCGACGATGAAGACGATGGGCGACAGCAGCAACCCGAAGTTTCCGGATGTGTATTATGCCTGCGACGTCTGCTTCGTGCCGCCGGTGGCGGAGCATTTCCCGGAGGCGGTGATGCTGACGGAGGCGGAGATCGTGATCGCGGTGCCGAAGGGCAACCCGCAGGGCATCCGCACGCTGGCCGATCTGGCGCGTCCTGGCCTGCGCGTGGGACTTTGCAACGCGGAGCAGTCCACACTGGGCTTTCTGACCAGCTCGATGCTGAAATCGATGAACCTGTGGGAAAGCGTGAGCAAGAACGCCTCGTCACAGGTGCCCACGGGAGACTTCCTGGTGAACCAGATGCGGACAGGATCGCTCGACGCGGCGGTGGTCTATCTGATCAACATTCAGTCTGCCAAAGAGCATTTTGAAGCGGTGCCGCTGCCTGCCGACAAGTCGAAGGCGGTGCAGCCTTTTGCAGTGCGGCATGATTCGCCGAACAAACTGATGGGCAGGCGGCTGCTGAACTTCTTGCGCCAGAACCGGGCCAGCTTTGAGGAAGCCGGATTTGTGTGGAAAGGCGACTCAACGCCGGTGCAAAGCGCGGAGATCGTGCTGCCTGACTGGCTAAAGCAGAAATAGCGCAGACCGCAGATTACTCAGGTCGGAGAACCTGCTCCAGGCCGCTCGCCATCAAGTCGTGCTGCCAGCTCATGAGGTGATTCGCAGGATTCCCCTCGATGACGAGTTCTTCAATGGTGCTGCGTGAGCCGAGCAGCGAAGGCTCAATCTCCAGCTCCAGCGCCACTTTTTCGCGATGAGCGCAGAGTTTGTCGATCTGGTCACGCTGCGTCTCGCTGAGGCGGCCCTTGGTCTTTTTCGGCCGCGCCGGCCAGGAGGAGGGATCGGAGGATGTGACGGCGGCAACGATGTCTTGAAACTCTTTTTTCCAACGCGGACGCCAGCCGTTGGGCGGATTCAGCGGCTGACCGGCCTCAAACTGCTCGGCATAGGCAGCCATCTGCTTGTTGGACATGATTTTGAAGCACGGCGTGTCCCGCTCCTTCGCGATGCCCTCACGCCATTCCCACATGCCCTTCAAAATGGCCAGGCCACGCGGCTGCAAGCGCCCGCAGCCCTGCACACGCCATGGATCTTCACGCGCGGCATTGTCACGCGCAGCGACGTCTTCCTGCAAGGTGAGACAGCTCTGATGAAACCAGTCTTCCCTGCCCTTCTCACGCAATTGCGCGACAAACTTGTCTGCCAGCGGCAGCAAGTAGCGCACGTCATCGACAGCGTAGGACAGCATGTTCGGCGGCAGCGGGCGGCGGCTCCAGTCGGCCTTCTGCGAGGCTTTGCAGAGTTCGATCTCGAAGTTGTTCTTCACCAGGGCGGCGAGGCCGAACTGACGCGCGCCAAGCAGGCGGGCGGCGATTTGAGTGTCACGGATCACCCGAGGACTCCAGCCGTAGCTGCGGCGAAGCATGGTGAGATCGTAATCTGCGCCGTGGAACCACAGCTCGTGTGCGTCGAGCAACTCCAGCAATGGGGAAACATCAGCAATCGCAAGCGGGTCAACCAAAGCGAAGCGCCCGGCGCAGTTCACCTGCAGGAGGCAGAGCTTTTCATGATAGTGATGGAGGCTGTCGGCCTCGGTGTCGATGCAGCAGCGCTTGTCCGGGCTTTCCGCAAGC
>DNXB01000192.1 GCA_003506995.1 Verrucomicrobiales bacterium | reverse complement strand
ATGCGCACAACAACCGCGCCTGCCGTGGCGAGCGGGAGAAGGCGATGGCGCTCTATGAATCGCTGAGCGAGGCGGAACGCGAGAAGGTGCCGCAGGAGCTGCGGGTGTGGCTGCGCTATCGCAGTGAGAAGTACTTCGGCGATGATCGTACGCCGCCGGGAGGAGGAAGGTAGGAATGAATGGCCGCAAAAAGACGCAAAAGGCGCAAAAGTTGGGATTGGCTGATCCTGCTTCAATCCATCATCGAATGAAACCTTCTGAGAAGAAGGTCTCTAGCCTGTCCCTTTTTTGCGGTCCTTGCGTTTCTTTGCGGCCAACCTCATCTCTGATGCTGACATGAACAGCGCTCTCAAAGAAGGCATGCATCCGCGAAATCGCTTCCGCACGCGCTATGACTTCCTGCAGCTCATCGCGGGCAGTCCGGCGCTGGCGGCGTTTGTGAAACCAAACGCGCATGGCGATGCGGGCATCGACTTCGCCGATCCGCTGGCGGTGAAGGCGTTGAATCAGGCGCTGCTGAAGCAGGCGTATGGTTTGCAGCACTGGGACATCCCGCCCGGCTATCTCTGCCCGCCGGTTCCGGGACGCAGTGATTACATCCATCATCTGGCGGACCTGATCTCGCTGCGACGTGGATCGAAAGTGCAAGTGCTCGACATCGGCACGGGCGCGAACTGCATTTACCCGCTCATCGGTGCCAGCGAGTATGGCTGGAGCTTTGTCGGCGCGGAGATGGATGCGGTGGCGCTGCGTTGGGCGAAGAAGATCGTCACGAGCAATCCCAGCGTGGCGGGTTTGATCGAGTGTCGGTTGCAAAAGTCGGCGAGGCAGTGCTTTCAAGGCATCATCCAGCCGGGCGAGCGCTTTGACCTGACGATGTGCAATCCGCCGTTTCATACTTCAGCAGCGGAAGCGGCGGCGGGAACGCAGCGTAAGCAGCGCAATCTCGGTTTGAAGAAGGTTGGGCTGAACTTTGGCGGCAAAGCGGGAGAGCTTTGGTGTGAGGGCGGCGAACTGGACTTTATCCGCCGCATGATCGAGGAGAGCTCTGCCTTTGCGCTGAGCTGCGGCTGGTTCACGACGTTGGTTTCCAAAAGCGAGCATCTGCCGCGCCTCGAAAAGGGCCTGCGGCAGGTGAAGGCCACCGAGGTAAGGATCATCGACATGGCGCAGGGGCAGAAGAAGAGCCGCATTCTCGCGTGGCGATTCGGCGGGTAGCCCGCCCCTTGAGGCATCATTGCGATTGCTCATTTTTCAAACCCACGCTAAAACCACCGCATGCCGTTGCATCCGTTGACGGTGAACTCATTCCCACTCCATCCCCATGAAAGCTCAAGACGCCAAGAAAGAGAAAAAGAAGACCCCGCAGAAGACCGCCAAGGAAAAGAAGCTCGCGAAGCAGGAGAAGAAGGCCAAGCGCTAGGCCGCAACAGCTTTGATGGCCGGTTCATCCGGCCTTTGGATTCAACAGCACAGCCTGCCCGGCTGTGCTGTTTTCGTTATGGGGGATCTCAAGCGCTCTTGGGTCTGGCATGGCAGGCCCAGAGCAGGGCGGCCCCAAAGACAAGGCACGCCACCGTGTCCATCAGCATCCACCACCGCGGCATGCCGGTGTGCGTGTTGATGTACCAATAGATCGGTGCCGCCGCGAGCATGATCCACGCGGAAAACACAATCATGGGCCGGTAGCGCACCACATCGCCAGCCATCATCCACATCAGCAGACCTGTGATGATGTACACGAGCGAACCGCCAGAGCCGAGATAGCGCAGCAGTGCGGAGTCGGGAAGCTTGCCCATGCCGAGGAACCAGTTCAGTTTTCCCAGGACATACTCCGGTGCGAACACCGCACCGAGTGTCAGCAGGGAGATGAGGCAGGCGGCTTTGAGGATCAAAGATTGGAGACGCGGATGGCCGTGGACTAGAGCGGTGGCATTCATGGCGCGATTTAAATCAAAAGCTGCGGATGAATGCGAGACATTTGTTCAAGGCTTGCCTGCCACAGGCAGGCCGCTGGGCACGCGCTGCGGCATTGATTTGTCGTAGTCATCGCTGTTCAGCGCTTCGAGGAACGCGGCGATGGGCGCGTGATCCTCCGGCAGCATGTTCATCTTGCGGAGCAGGGGATCGAGCGGCGGCAGGGAGGTGTCGCCACCTTCGAAGGTTTCGGCGGCTTGATCCATGAGGCGGTCATAAAAGAAAAGCACCTCTTCGAGCGTGAGATTGCCGCCGTGGTGAAAATAAGGCGCGGTGTGCTTCAAGTTGCGCAGCGTGGGCGTGCGGAACTCGTGGCGGTTGGTGGTGCTGTCGCCGAGGCCGATGGCGTGGAGCTTGAAATCGGAGAGCATCGGGCCGTTGTGGCAGAGGGCGCAGCCGGCTTTCTGAAACACCTCCATGCCGTGCTGCTGTTCGCGTGACATCGCGGTTTTGTCACCGCGCATAAATCTGTCGAAGGGCGAATCCGGCGTGATGAGCGTGCGCTCATACGCGGCGATGGCCCTCGTGACGCGTTCAGCCGTGATTGGACCTTGGAAGAGCGTCACATACTCCGGGATGGCTTTCAGCCGCTCCACCAGCGCCGGTACAGCCTCAGCTTCGCCGCACACATCACCGCGCATCTCCTCGGCCTGACGAATCGGGGCCAAAGCCTGCGCTTCGAGGCTCTGCACACGATTGTCCCAGAACATCGGCGATTGAGCGGGATCGAAGGGCTTGTCCGACTCGATGCCGTTGAAGGCCACGTTGAGGATCGTGGGCGTGTTGCGCCGCAGGGGTTGAAATGCCGCTCCTTTCACCAGTTTTCGCGTTGGACCGACGCCTGTGGCATGAACTCCGAGCGGTGTGGGCCGTGCATCCGCCCAGCCGTGCAGTGGATGATGGCAGGTGGCGCAGGCGACATCACGCGTGGCGGAGAGGATGGGATCAAAGAACAGCAGGCGACCGAGTTCGATCTTTTCAGGCGTGTCGGTGGGGAGCGCTGCAGAGCGGGGCAGGGCTTCGATCTTGGTGTTGGGGAGCGGATCGTCGGCAAAGACAAAGGATTGGCCGCAAAGAGACGCAAAAAAGGCAAAAAATTTGAGATGGTTATGAAGCAGCATCTTTTTGCGTTTTTTGCGGCCAACTCTCATCCAACCGGCGTTGCCCAGTGATCGCGATACTCGCGCTTGAGCAGCTTCGAGGTGTCGGCATCGCCGATGAACTGCTCTTTGGCCGGATCAAACACCAGCGCGCGCCGGGTGCGTGCGGCGATGTTGCCGAGATGGCAGAGCGCGGTGGAAAGATGATTGATGGTGATGTCGGCGTTGAGTTTCGCGCCGGTGCGGATGGCGTCGAAGAAATTGGCGTGATGCGCGGCGAGGTCGGGGCCGGAGGTGGGTTTGATGTCCTCGATGAGCTTGTTTTTCTCGCCGTAGATCTGCCAGCTTCCCTTGGCCTTGCCGCCGATGACCATGCCCTGGGTGCCATACCAGGCGCAGCCGTTTTCGTGGCCTTCCTGGACGTAGGGACTCCAGTCGCGCTGCTCGTAGATGAGTTGTTTGGTTTTGCCGCCGATGTCGTATTCAAAGCCGCAGTAGAGCGTGTCGGGCCACTCTTGATCGTCATCGAAGAACAGCTTGCTGCCCTGGCCGATGATGCGGTTCGGGTGCTGCTCCACCCCGAGGCCCCAGCGGGCAATGTCGATGTCATGCACGCCGTCGTTGCCAAAATCGCCCGCGCCGAAGTGATGAAACCAGCGCCAGTGAGCGGGATGATAGGTGCTCTTGAACGGCACCTTCGGAACGGGGCCGAGCCAGAGGTCGTAATCGAGTTCCAGTGGCGGCTCGGAATCCGGCTGATGGCCGTGATTCTTGCGAAGCTGGCTGTTCCATGCCTTGGCGACCAAAATCTCGCCAATCACGCCGCTGCGCAGCTTTTCGATGATCTCCGCGACTCCAGCCGTGCTGCGGCTTTGCGTGCCGACCTGCATGCAGACCTTGTTTCTGGCCGCCGCTTCGATCATGAGGCGGCCCTCACGCAGATTATGCGAACAGGGCTTTTCCACATAGACGTGCTTGCCCGCGTTCGCGGCCAGAATGGCTCCTGGTGCATGCCAGTGATCCGGCGTGGCCATCAGCACGGCCTGCACGCTTTTGTCCTCAAGGACACGGCGCATGTCCGTCACGACCTTGGGCGTCTGCCCGGTCATTTCCTGAATCAGCTTCGCCGCTGTCTCCGCCCGTTTCGAATCCGCGTCGCAGACCCACGAGAAGATCACGTCGCCACGTTTGCACATCGTCTTGATGTGATTCGTGCCCATGCCACCGGGGCCGATGAAGGCGAGGTTGATTTTGTCTTCCTTGCCTGCGGCTTTGAGGATCGCGGGAGCCGCCAACGTGGCGAGTGCCGAACTGCGGACAAACTGGCGGCGGGTGAGCGTGTTCATGGTGACGCTCATACGCATGCAAACAGGCTCTCCATGCGAAAGGACGTGTGCCGGTCTCGAATTATACGCAGAGGGGCGGAGAAGCAGAGATGCGGAGCATGGCTCCGAAACCCGGCCTCTCCGCCCCTTGGCGGCAAAGAGCTTGCTTTAGGGAACCGCTGATTAAAGCCACACCG
>DNXB01000226.1 GCA_003506995.1 Verrucomicrobiales bacterium | reverse complement strand
AAGCCAGCACCGCCACCTGCTCGGCATTGCGCACCAGCTCGACGTTGTTGCCGTCGGCGTCCTGGATGATTTGATAATGCCTGAATTGACTCGGCTCCGACATGAGGGCGATGGGAGAGGGGATGCGCGACTATCCTGCCACGCCTCCACGGTTCAAGCCAGCGTTTCGTTCACGACGGGGAGAAAACATCCCTGCTTCTGGCGCTGCTCACTTCCAGCATTCCTGGCAGCTCCATCGTAAAGGTAAATTGCAGACAGAAAGGGATGCACTAGAATCCGCCATCATGACCGTCACACTCACCATTCCCGACGCGCTTGCCGCCTCGCTCGTTCGTGTGCAGCCCGCTTTGCCACGCGTGCTGCTCGATGGCTTTGCGGTGGAGGCTTATCGTCAGGGAATGCTCTCTGCGTCTGAAGTGCGGGTATTGATGGGACACGATTCACGCTGGGAGACGGAAGATTTCCTCGCCGCCCATGAGGCATGGCCTGGCACCACGGCCGCGCAGGCAGCCGAAGACGGGCGCAAGCTGAACGCTCTCCTGAGCCGATGATCGTCGTCAGCGACACCACCCCGCTGCGCTACCTCGCCGTGCTGGGGCATTTGGAACTGTTGCCTCGCCTGTTTGGCGGCGTGCATTGTCCCACGGCGGTGATCAAAGAGTGCAGTCATCCTCGCGCGCCCTTGGCATTGCGCACATTGGCTGAGCATCCGCCCTCCTGGTTGATGGTGTCCGAAGTTGATGAAGTGGCGGCGGACTTGCGAGATGCCTTGGATGCAGGCGAAGCCGCTGCCATCACTCTCGCGCAACGTTTGCAGGCCGAGGTGATCCTGATCGATGNNGCAAGAGGGACGGCGCTGCGCGCTCGCACACGGTTTTGTCACCGCAGGAACCTGAACATTCTCGCCCAGGCGGGCATGCGTGGCTGGATCGACTTTCATGCCACCATCGAGCGCCTCAAGACCGAGACCAACTTCCGCACCACCCAGGCCGTGATCGAATCCGCCTGGCGGGCTGTTCAACAGATGTAAGCTCGCACATAGCCCGTCAGCGGAGACATCAGATTATTCTGGTGGATTCAAACTCACGCCTTCTGCACATCGCTTTGTGCTGTGGGCCTGTTCATTCAACGAGAGATGTATCGTGCAAGTCTCAACGAAAGAAATGGAGCCGTGAAAGGAACGGAAGACGAAGTTGTCGCCCTCATTTCTGCTCAAACCGCTTCCGCAGTTCGTTGAAGTAGCGGCGCACTTGTTCGCGGCGGGCGGGAGGCAGCGCGGACTCATCGAGGGCGGCTTCCTCGGCTTGGATGGCGTCCAGGGCGGTCTGGGTGGCGCCGCGGGTGCTTTGCTCGGCGCGCGGGCCGCCTTCGACGCTGCGCACGGTGCTGCGGCCTTCGTTGTTCTGCTGGGCCTGCACCACGCTTTGATTGCCGCTGTCCTGCTTCTGGGTGGGCGTGTTGTTCAAATCGGCTTTGCCAACGCCGGGCTGCGGGCCTGAGCCGGGCATGGCGATGCTCGCGCCGCCGGGCGGCTGGTCAGGATCGCCAGGCATGATGAAAGTGGGGGCTTTGTCGTCAGGCTTCGGTGCACCGGGCACAGGCGCGAAAAGCATGGGCTGGCCATTGGGCTGCGGGTTGTTTTGACCAGGCTGGCCCGGCTGCCCCTGCCCCATCGTCATTTGTTGTGGCTGGCCATTGCCTTGCTGCGGTTGTTGCTGCTGCATCTGCTGGCCTTGCTGGCCCAGACCGGGCGGTGTGAGCATCTGCTGCGGTTGTTGCGTCTGTCCGACCTGCGGCGTGCTGCCCTGCTGCCCTTGCTGTCCGTTTTGACCTTGCTGACCCGCTTGGCTCATCTGCTGCATCGCGCCGCTGTCGTTTTGGCCGGCGATGCTGCTGCCGGAGTCACGCAACTGCTGTGCGAGCTGCTGCAGTTCGTCACGGGTTTGCTCGCGCAAGGCGAGATCGTTCAGTTTCTCAGCGAGCTTTTGAAATTCATCGCCAGCGGCCGATGCGTTGCCCTGCTGCATCTGATCACCGGCGGCGAGGACGTTCTGGCCGACGGTGCGTTTGCGATCCGCCTCCTCGGACTGCTGTTTCACGTCTTTGAGCGTTTCATTCATGCGCTCTTTCGTCTCGGCGCTGAGCTGCGGTGATTTGAGCTGGCTGGCGAGCGTTTCGGCGGCTTTGGCGGCGGCCCGGGTGTTTTTGGCGGCCACGGAATCGCCAAGGTCGGCGGTGTCGGCGTGCTTGCGCAGCTCTTCGATGAGTTTTTCGGACGCCCAGGCTTCTTTGCCGCTGCCGAGTTCGTCGGCCAGCTTTTCCGCGTCACGAGCACGGCGCTCAAGTTCGGCCAAAACACTGCGCGCGTCCTTGCCTGCGGCATTGGCGAGGTCTTCGGCGGTCTTTTGCAGCTTCTGCTTCAAATCTTCCACCTGCTTGCGCTCCTCATCCTTGAGCCCGGCGAGCTTTTTCTTCTCCCAGTCGGTCTGCGTGAGTTTTTGGGCTTCCTCGGCGGCTTTGCGGGTCATTTCCGCGTCCATCGGAATGGCTTCAGAAGGTGGCGCGGTGACGATGCTCACCAAGCTGCCGAGAATCGCGATGCCCAGCGGCAAAGCGAGCCAGCGGTCCGGCCGCAGCGGCAGATCATTTTTCAATCCCGGCAAAGCTTGTGGCAAAATCTCGCGCTGCATGGCGATGTGAGCCCGCGCGGCGTCGCCGTCTTCGCGACGCTGCTCAAACCACCACGCGGAGGCGAATGCCTCGCGCCTGCCTGCGGCCTGATCCCACAAAGCAAGAGAGCTGAACTCCCCCGGACGCTGCCACCACGCATAAGCCAGACTTCCCGCCAGCCAGAGCAGCAACCCGAGCCACGGCATGAGCGCGGCTGAACCACGTAGCAGGGCCAAAGCCAAAAGCAGCAGCACTAGCGAGGCCGGAATCAGCGTCATGCGCAGCACCGCCAGCCAGCGCCGCAGCACCACCCACACCTGCACCTTCCGCGCCACGGGGGCGAAGGCGGCATCAGCGGTGAGGGACGTGCTCATGGCAGTCATTACACCTCAGAACGCAGGCGGGGCCAAGTACTTTGGGAAACGCCGAACAAATCAAAGCGGTTTTCAAATCTTCCTCTTACTCCTCCTCTTCCTCCCCCAAGACATGAGGAGGAGCAGGAGGAGGATAGAATAAGACCCCACTCACGCAAACTTCGTGACTCCAGGCTGCGGCATCGGGCTGGGTTCGAACTTGTCGCCGAACTGGAGATTGTCAGGCGCGAGGTCCTGCTGGGAGGACATCATGGCCAGGGCCACTCGTTCGGGAGCCTTTTCCTTTTTCGCATCCTTGTCTTTGCCAGAAACCACGAAGTCTTCGTCACGACCAGCGGCAGGAGCCGAATCGTCTTTCCAGGCGAGCTTCTGGCCGGTGTAGGCCGCTTCACGGCCCATGACAGCGACGAGACTGGAGAGCATCATGCGATCGCCATTGTTGATGACCTCGCCTTTGCGGATGGCGGCAAACAGCGCGTCATGCTCGGCCTGGTGCATCTGGCGCTCGCCCTCGCGATGCCGCCAGCGTTTTTCCCCCTCGATGTAGGGATACTGGCCTTTCCCGAGCACCAGCCTGCCCTTGGTGCCGCTGACCACGTCGATGACCTCCGAGTGCGTGCCACGCTGCTGGCGGGAACCGAAGTGGCAAAGCACGCCGCCATCCCATTCATAGGTGACATTGAAGTGGTCAAAGATGTTGCCGCCTTCTGCGGAAATCTGGCGTCCACCGCTGGCGATGCAAGAGATGGGCGGGGTGTCCCGCATGGCCCAGACAACCTTGTCGATGCTATGCACGGCCTGCTCGACGATGCTGTCACCGGAGAGCCAGGAGAAATTGTACCAGTTGCGTATCTGCCACTCAGCATCACCCATGCCAGCGGGGCGGCTGCTGGCCTCTGGCATCGGCTTGACCGGACCGGTGTGGTAGGAGGCATAAATGTCGCGTATCTCACCGATGTCACCGCCATGCACGCGCTTGTAGGCCTCGATGCGCGAGGCGCTGTAACGCCAGCAGAAACCGGCCACAAGATTGATCTTTTTCTCCTGCGCCTTGCGCACGGCCGCCATGGCCACATGATAACCGGCGGCATCCACGGCCATCGGCTTCTCGCAGAAGATGTGCTTGCCGGATTCGACGGCGGCGGTGAGATGCTGCGGACGGAATCCAGGCGGCGTGGCGAGCAAAACAACGTCCACATCCGTGGCGAGGAGCTTCTTGAAGGCATCCAGTCCGGTGAAGCGCATTTCAGGCTTCACATCGATCCGATCCGGGAACTGCGTGGACAGATTCTTGATGCTGCTTTCGATCTGCGTGTCGAACGCATCCGCCACAGCGACGAGCTTCGTGTTGTAATCTGCCGTCAGCGCCTGCGCCGCCGCGCCGGTGCCGCGCCCGCCGCAGCCGATGAGGCCGACCCGCAGCGTCTCGTTGGAATCCACCTTCTGCTGGGCGCGCAAAGAAGTCGCGGCGGTGATGATGGCGGGAGCAAGCAGCGTTCCTCCGCTGGCATTGAGAAAGCGACGACGTGAAAAGAGAGTGACGGCAGGATCAGGCATGGGCGTGGGTTGGAAAAAACGAGAGCCAGGATTTCGCCACGGCAATGGCAATCCTTTCAAGCAAAGGCTGGAATCACAGCACCGGGGGCCGCCGCCTCACGCATGGCGCGGGATGACCTTGGTCGGACCATTGGCCTCTGGCGGATGATCGCCAATGTCGAGCTGCCCCAGCGGCTGCGTGGTCTCGCGGCTGTTTTCATCGTCTGGAGCGGGATGCAACAGGGCCTCCACCAGGAGCTGAGTGTCGTCGAGGAAGGTCAGCCCTGCGCGACGCAGAAAATCCACCTCGGAGGCGTGCGTGTGCAAAATGATCAGCAGACATTCCCCCTGGAGCAAGGCCAGGGCAAACACACCCTCATAGCCGAACCAGAAGCTCTTCACCTCGCGGTCCCCGCCGCTGGAGAAATGCGCGTGCGCGTCATGCACGGCCTGGAGCAGGCGCTCGGCGCGGAATTCCTCAAAGGGCAGCAGGTTGATGAGAATCTGACGCCGCCAGCCAAGCAGCAGGCCGTTGACGGCGCCGCCGTGCTTGAGGCGTTCGAGAGCGGAGCGGAGAGAGGGGGTGATCGTGGCAGCCATGATGATTTATGCCTCCATCGAGTTCACGCGTGTGAGCAGTTCAAACATCGGGATGCGCTCCCCGATGAGCGCCCCTGCGCCGGGGGCCTGAGCGTCCGTGCCCGCGTCGAAGTACGCGAAGTTCAGGGTGAAGTCGTCTTCTTGCAGCGTCCCGGTCCAGGGAGCGCCGAGATCGAGGCACTCGCCGATCTTCAGGCCGAAATGGCGCAGGCCCTGAAAATCCGCGGCGTAGTTGTTCACGGCCTCCTGTCCGCTGTCACTGGCCACGAGGCCGTCTTTCAGGGTAAACAACTGCAACGGCAGCGGTGGAACATCGGTGGCGCTCATGGAAAAAATCAGATTGCGGCCTGTTCGTCTCAAAAAAACGCCCGCGAGGCAAGCACAAAGCACCGCAGGGCCAAAAAAGCCTGTCCCGGCGGCGTGTTCAAAGTCCCCTGTTTCATGCGCTCTCTTCGTGCTATCACTCCACATGACCGCAACCGCCCCCAGTTTCAAAGTCGGCAATGAAAAGCTCATCAAAGTGCTGCCCAATGCCGCGAACCGTCTCCTCGGCCTGCTCAAAAAGCAGGGCCGGGCCGACAACGGCGCCCTGCGTGTGGCCGTCGTCGGCGGCGGCTGCTCCGGCCTGCAATACAAGATGGACCTCGTCGATGGCCCCGCCAACCGCGACATCATGGTCACCTCCAGCGAGGTGCGCGTCGTCATCGACCCCAAAAGCGCCCTGTTCGTCTCCGGCTCGGAGCTGGACTACAGCGATGATCTGCAAAGCGGCGGCTTCAAAGTGAAGAACCCCAACGCCGTTGTCACCTGCTCCTGCGGCGAGAGCTTTTCCGCCTGACGCCCGATGTCGAACGCCTTCGCCCTCCTCGGCCTGCCACGCGCCGCCGCGCTTGATCCAGAAGCCTTGCAGCAGGCCTGGCTGGCCGCCAGCCGGGCCGCGCATCCCGAGGAGCCCGGCGGCGATGCCGCCCAAGCCGCCGAGATCAACGCCGCTCACGAAACGCTGCAATCCCCCGAGAAACGCCTCAAGCATCTGCTCGAACTGCATCAAGCGCCCTGGCGGGCCGTGCCGATCGACGACACCATGATGGCGATCTTCAGCCAGCTCGGTCCGCTGCTGCAAAACGTCGCCGCCTGCCTCAAACGACGCCAGTCGGCCGCCTCCGCGCTCACCAGAGCCCTCCTGGCACCTGAGGAAATGCGCCTGCGTGAGCAGCTTGAGGAGCTTGGCATGCAGTTGGAGGCGCAACGCGCCACCTTGCTCGCCGAACTGCCCGCGCTCGACTCCCGGCTGGGCTCGGGAGACACTGCCACCCTCATCGAATTGCAGACGATGCAGGCGAAGCTCGCTTATCTCGCCAAATGGCAGACGCAGGTCAGAGAATCGCTGCTGAGCCTGATGTGAGCAGAGGCGCGGACACGAATGGCCGCTCCAGGGCCATTGATCTGCCAGGCAGGTGGGTGCCGGGCGGTTTTGGAGGAGGATCAAGATGAACTCTGCCAACCAACGATCGCCCTTGACTCTTACCCTGTGATTCAGGATAAATCGAGACGGCATGCCGTGGCGGTGGGTTTCAGGACGCTCGGTTAAGGGACTCGGACAAAAATAATT
>DNXB01000583.1 GCA_003506995.1 Verrucomicrobiales bacterium | reverse complement strand
GGACGACCCGCGCATGCCCACCATCAGCGGTTTGCGCCGCCGTGGCATCACCGCCGCCGCCATTCGCAGCTTCTGCAAAACGATCGGCCTCACCAAGTTCAACTCCCTCACCGAGATCGCCCTGCTTGAGCACGCCATCCGCGAAGACTTGAACAAAATCTCCCGCCGCGCCTACGGCGTGCTGCGCCCCATCAAAGTCGTCCTCACCAACTACCCCGAGGACCAGGTCGAGCATTTCGAGGCCGCCAACCATCCCGAAGACCCCGCCGCAGGCACGCGCCAGGTGCCGCTCTGCCGCGAGCTTTACATCGAGTCCGACGACTTCATGGAGTTCCCCTCCGAGGGCTTCCATCGCCTCAAGCCCGGCGGCGAGGTGCGCCTCAAGTTCGCCTTCTGCATCATCTGCCAGGAAGTCATCAAAGACGACGCCGGAAACATCGTCGAACTCCGCTGCACCTACGACGACGCCACCCGCCACGGCAAAAAGCCCGAAGGCCGCACCAAGCCCAAAGGCATCATCCACTGGGTCAGCGCCCGCCACGCCATCGACGCCCCGGTGCGCTTGTATGATCGCCTATTCACCGTCGAAACCCCGGACGCCGACGCCGACGAAGACGGCGACTTCACCCAGTTCCTCAACGCCGCCTCCCTCGAAGTCATCGAGACCGCCAAACTCGAACCCAGCCTCAAAGACGCCGCCCCAGGCACCCACTGGCAGTTTGAGCGCGTCGCCTACTTCTACGCCGACCCGATTGACTCCAAGCCCGGCGCACCGGTGTTTAACCGCACGGTGACGCTGAAGGATGGGTGGGTGAAGAAGTAGCCTCGAAATGCTGCGTCGAGACTTAAAAACATACGTTAAATTTGACGCGCGTTAAATTTAACGTAT
Source organism: Verrucomicrobiales bacterium (assembly GCA_003506995.1). Taxonomy (GTDB): domain Bacteria; phylum Verrucomicrobiota; class Verrucomicrobiia; order Verrucomicrobiales; family Verrucomicrobiaceae; genus Prosthecobacter. Next base: position 4,499 of record DNXB01000583.1, on the reverse strand, counting down.
GTATTGCACCATGAAAGCGAATCCTGGCGGGCAAATTGACATCAAGGCAGTGATTGGTCGGGAACGACTGATCCAAAATCTATGGGAAGCGGTTGAGCAGCAGAGCCTGGTCATCACGGCTGAGCGGCGAATTGGAAAGACAACGGTGATCAAGAAAATGCGGGCCGAACCAGCATCAGGCTGGGTGCCGGTATTCCAGGATCTTGAGCGCTGCCACTCGGCGGCGGAGTTTGCCATGGTGGTCTATAAAGAGATTCACCAGTTCCTAAGTCAGAAGGGCAAAGCCACTCGGCGGGCAAAAGAATGGTTCACCGCCATGGGCGGGACAGAAATCGGCGGCCTTTTCAAGTTCCCGGAGCAAGCGGGTGCCCACTGGAAGGATGTCCTTACTCGGGCCGTCGAAGATCTCATTCACGAAAACGACGCAGCAGGCTCGAAGCTCTTGTTTCTATGGGACGAAATTCCTTTCATGCTGGCGAACATTCGGGACCGCGAGGGTGAGCAGACGGCGATGGAGGTGCTTGATCTTCTGCGAGCCTTGCGTCAGACACATGGTGGCCTGCGAATGGTCATCACGGGCTCCATCGGTCTGCATCATGTCCTCACTTCGTTGAAGGACAAAAACTACAGCAACTCGCCTGTGAACGACATGACTGCGATTGATGTGCCGCCATTGGCCGAAACAGACGCCATTCAACTCGCCACGCTTCTCATAGATGGTGAGGGGCTGCCATCAGATGACAAACCGGCGGCTGCGAAAGCGATTGCCGACGAGGCGGACTGTTTTCCTTTCTACATTCATCACATTGTCAGAGCCTTGAAGATTCGCGGGCTGGACGCGACTCCCAAAAATGTTGCTCAAGTGGTGGCCTCGCAGTTGGTGGATGCGAACGACCCTTGGGAACTTCTCCACTACCGCGAGCGCATCCCCATCTACTATGGCTATGACAAAAAAGCGGTCTTCTTGATTCTTGATGAGTTGGCAGGCCAGCCGGGCATTGCTTCGATCAGTGAATTGCTCGCCATGCTCAAAGGCTCGAGCACCTTCGATGATAAGGAGCGCCTGCTGCGCATTCTGTCTCTGATGGAGCGCGACCACTATTTGAAGCGGGATGAAAATGGCTCTTATCACTTCCGCTTCCCGCTGATCCGTCGCTGGTGGAAACTCAACCGAGGCATGTAAAATGGACACCTCAAACACCTCAGAACGGGTGAACGGTCGCAAAACCATTTGGGTTTTCACTCCCAGCCGCACCGACCCAAAAGACTTGGAGTTCATCCTCGTTCAGCGCCAGAAACTGCTGCAAGACGCCGTGGAACGGGTGCGGGAGAGCGCGTTGACCGACCACAAGCACCATCTCCTTTTCGTCGGTCCCCGTGGTTGTGGCAAAACCCATCTAGTCACGCTCATCGTCAGCCGCCTGAGTCAGGAAGATGAACTCGCAGGCCGGCTGCGCATTGCCTGGCTCAATGAAGATGAAACCTGCACGACGTTGCTCGAACTTCTCTTCAAAATCCATGCAGCTTTGGAGAAACGTTATCCCGACGCATACCAAGAGGGCATGCTCAGTGCGGCGTTTGACATGAAACAGGATGCTGCTCTGGAGTTCGTGTCCAAGCACTTACTCTCGACGCTCGGCTCACGGACCCTGCTGGTGGTGGCTGAAAATTTGGATGCCATTTTTGAAGGGCTCGGAGATTCCGGCCAGAAACAGCTCCGGGCCTTCATTCAGGAGAATCCCAAGCTCTCCATCGTCGCTACGGCTCAGCGGTTGGTGGAAGATCTTTCCAACCGGACCAGTCCCTTTTTCGGCTTCTTCCAGACCGAGCATCTCAAGCCGCTCAATGTCGAAGAGGCGACCGAATTGCTCCAGAACATCGCCCGACTTCATGAGAAAGTCAGTGTTGTGGAGTTCCTCTCCACCAGTCGCGGCCGCTCCAGAGTCCGGGCGCTCCATCACCTGTCGGGCGGCAATCACCGCATCTACATCGTACTCTCGCAGTTCATCACCCGTGACAGCATCGATGCCCTCCTCGGGCCGTTCATGAAAATGGTGGACGAACTCACCCCCTACTATCAGGAGCGCATCCGATGGCTGCCGCCGCTCCAGCGGAAGATTGTTGAGTATCTGTGCAGTTGCGAAGGCACCGTCCCGGTCAAGGTGATCGCCAAAAGGCTGTTTGCCACTCCACAAACCATTTCCAGCCAGCTTCAGGACCTGCGGGAGAAGGGTTACGTCGAAGCCAATCAACGCGGGCGCGAGTCCCTGTACGAAATCAGTGAGCCCCTGATGCGCATCTGCGTCGAGGTAAAGGATAACCAGAGTCATCAGCCACTCCGCCTGCTGGTGGATTTTCTCCGCGTCTGGTATGACGATCAGGAACTCAAGCAACGCCTTGGAAAGATCGAGCCGACCTCTGCATCCTGTGCATATCTGGAGGCAGCCATCCAGAGAAACTGTGCTGAAGGCAATCTGCTGAAGCTCATATTCTTAAAAGACCTTCAATTGCCCCTTTTAGACAAGATGGAGCCATCTTTGAGGAGCGACTGGCTACAAAAACTAGCCGACCAGCCAGAGGCTGTCTTGCAAGCACTTAAACACTGGAACGAAGGAGATGTAACAGAGGCCAGAACGTGCCTAAATGAGGCCATTTCAATTGAATCAAATCCCACATACAAATCAGAGCTTCTTCTGACCAGAGCAGAGATTTACAATTTATCAGGTGAGCGACAAAACGAAATTGCCGACCTCACCGCCGTCATAGGCATATCAGGCGCACGTATCGATCAAATCGCAAAGTCACTGGTTTGCCGTGGCTACGCCTACAGTCAAGCCGGTGACATGCAACGTGCGATTGACGACTACACGTCGATAATTAGACTTCCGAACGCGCCAGTTGAACATGTGTCAATGGCGCTTCAAAATCGTGGCGTTGCATACGGCTTGGCAGGAGATGTGCGGAGCGAAATTGACGACTACACTAAAGCAATTGAGCTTATGGCCCTGCCAACTGAGGGTGTTGCGGAATTGCTCATTAATCGTGGGTTTGCATATAGCCAGTTAGGTGGGACGCAGAATGAAATCCAAGACTATACATTGGCAATCGGACTCTTGGATGTATCGGCTGAACAAACCGCGAAGGCTCTAATCAATCGCGCTCAAGCGTTCGGAAAATTGGGCGAGATACAGCGTGAAATCGATGACTATACTACGGTGATAGGAATCTCCGAAGCACCAGTCGATCTAGTTGCAATGGCTCTTGTCAATCGCGGCGTTGAACACCGTCGTACTGGCAACACGCAGGCTGCCATCAACGACTACACCACAGTGATTAACCTCACGGATGCACCTGCTGAGGGTATCGTCAGGGCGCGCATTAATCGCGGCTTTGCTTTCCGGCAAATAGGCGAAGCACTACTTGGAATCGCTGACTACACGGCGGTAATCGAACTCGACAACGCGCCGGCCGAATTCGTAGCTAGAGCAATCTACAATCGTGGCGTCACTTTTCTCGAAATAAATAGGAAGCAGGAATCCCTGTCGGATTTTGAAATGTTGATTCGGCTACCAACTGCGCCCGTCGAAATCATATCGGATGCGCACATGGTGGCTTCAGCACTTCATTTCAGTGAGGGAAAATGGAGCGAAGGTTTCCAGGCGCTCGACGCAGGTTTGGCATGCGGCTCGAAAGTGCAACCCGTGTATCATGCAAATGCGACTGCTTTGATCAGTGTNNCCGAACTTCTCCACATCTACCAGGAACATCAGGCGCTTCCCGTGCTGGGTGAAGCTGTCGTTCAACACATCGGCAAGGTCTTCTGTGCCGGGGAAGCCTTTCCGTCGGCCGACAACCTTGAGGGGTGGGCTTTGGCGTGGGAAAAGGCATCTGAAAGTGTAGCCGAGTTTCGCCTTTCCGTCCGACTGCTGCGAACCGGCATCGACTTTGTCAAAGCTNNAAACTGCCGGAAAAGATCCGGGCATCCTGCTCAATCTGACGTCTCCCGAACGTGCGATCCTGGAACAAGCCCTCGGGCTTGCTGAAAAGGAGCCTGCGAAACCGATATAAAATCGTATGCTACAGTTCACCTGCCTCATGAACCTCCTCTCCCCATGAAACTGCTTCGCGATCTTCTGGTGCTCGCCTCGGGCATTCTCTCGGCCTTGTATCTGCTGAACATCGGCTTTGGCGTCGCGGAGTTCATTCCCGACAACGTGCCGATTTTTGGCAATCTGGATGAGGCGGCGGCCACGGGCCTGCTCATCAACTGCCTGGCCTACTTCGGCCTCAATGTGGGGCAGCTCTTCCGCCGCAAGGACGAGGCCGCCAAGCCGCCGCCGAAAACGCACGACATCGACGCCAGCTAAGCCGTGTTGGAAAACGCCTGGTCAGGCTTCTTGACCAGCAAGGCGGGTGGTCGTAGTCCGTTGCTTCGATTGGCAATCGAAGTCGAAGCACCCAATCATTCGATTGCCAATCGGTGCGCCAAGCAAAGTCCA
>DNXB01000433.1 GCA_003506995.1 Verrucomicrobiales bacterium | reverse complement strand
AGGTTCATCGCCGCCCAGTATTCCTGACCGGCTTCTTCCTCAAAGGTCAGCCACGCGAGGTGCTTCAGCTCCTTCGGCAGATCGTAACGACGATCCATCGCAATGCGGCTATAGTGCTGGCACACCTGCGCGCCCGCACCGCGCGAACCGCTGTGCGAGAGCAGCGCGATGTACTCGCCCGCATTGATGTCGAAACCGGATTCCTTCAGCGCCACGGCCTCATCAGCCGACACGGTGAACGAACCGAACTCCACAAAGTGNNGTGATCGGCGAGACATCCCAGTCCTCGTCCATCACGTCGTGGTTGCGACGGTCTTTGAACGTGGAGCCGATGCCAAAGCGCGTTTCGTCCTCCAGGATGTTCGCGAGACGGTCCTTCTGGCCCGCGATGGTGCTCGCCTTGCGGTCATAAACCGTCAGACGCATACGACACGCGATGTCCACACCGACCGCGTAAGGGATCACGCAGTTTTCCGTGGCCAGCACACCACCGATTGGCAGCCCGTAGCCGACATGCGCATCCGGCATCAGCGCACCCGCCACCGCAACCGGCAGCGCACACGCGTTCGCCATCTGCTGCACCGCCTGGGCCTCCAGACCGGAACCCCACTGCGCCCAAGGCGCAAGCACATCGCGCTGCTTGTAGGCCGGTGCATAAAGATCACGCGCAAACACCTCGCGCAGCGGATCGCCGAGAAACGATTCCGGCTTCGCGATGATCGCGCCGAGTTCTTCTTCCAGGCGCGCAGATTCACCGCCCTGCCGGATGAAATTCGCGATGAATTCCATGCCAGACTTGAGCGCTGCGCCCTGAGGCACGCCGAGGCCGATGAGATCTTGAGTTTTCATGGGAATGGAGATTGGATTTGGAGAACGGGAGTGATGGAGAAGCGGAGGATTGGAAATGGGCACGAGGTTCCCGGTAGCGGTGTTCGTTCTGGGGAAGGCGGAGAGCTAAGGGCGGAGGGCGGAGAGTTTTTGAGCCGAGAGCGAATCACGCGATTGCGGGTTTCGACATCAGCAGTCAGACTGTTCATCATGAAGCATGATGATCTTCCTGAGCGATGGAAAGCAAAAGTCGCCGAGTGGGGTTCCCGCCTTGTACATTCGGATGATGGCCGTTTCAGTGCCATGGTCTTTCCTTGCTCACACTCGGTGGACATCACTTTTGATGACGGCTCCAAGGCTTCGTTCCGCTATGCGATTTTGATCGAGGCTCCTGAACTGAACGAGATTGGCGTCTTCACGGAGCACTGTGGCTACCACGTCTTTCCTCTCAGCGGAACACATGTGGCCCGCATGGAGTTGTAGATCAAAAACGCGCGCGGACGAATCGGTCGAACAACTTTACCTTTGGGCAAGAACGACAGTCCGGGAGGTTGCTGGTCTTTTCTAACATTCATGAGGCGGAGAAGGGCATCCAAGATTTCAGAGATGCCTTTCTCCGCCTCATGATCGCCTTGATAGGCCGCGCGGATGCGCCGTCTGGCATTTCGGACAGCTTCCGTTTCCCTGGCCGAGTCCTCGTCATAACGGCGAATGCGGCAGCCGTGCAGCTTGTTCAAGCGTGCCCAGCCTTTGGGATGCAGTTTATGGTCAATTTCAGCCAGTCGGCGTTCAGCGTCAGGATTGAGAACATGTGCCTCGATTTGGAGGTTGGGAACGATGCGCAGTTCGAAAAGCTCAGGAAGTCGAAAATCCCACTTCCACGTCACGGCCTTGTGCTCAAACACGGGCATGCGGACAAAATAGGACCGCCACTCTTCTGGCAATTGGCCGTGCCTTGGGCCAAAATGATAGCCTTCAAGCATGCGAAGCTTCTGATCGAAGTGATGCATCTGCCGACGGCAGTTTCGCTTTGTCGGGCTGAAGTCTCGCCGCCAATATTTGCGTGTGTTGTTGATCTTCTCGAGGATGAGTTCGAGAACGGAAGCGTCAGGACGTTGCCGGGCTGCCTGGGTCAGGAAATAGCACCGCTTCCATCCACGACGGATCGGTGGATTGAGCGGCACTTTCGTCCATTTGGCTCTGCTGTTTTTTCGGTTCTCTCTTTCGAAAGCCAGGAGGGCTTTGTCGGTTTGTTGATGTGTTTTGTGCATGGGGGAGGTGAATGAAATGGATGTCTCCGCGCACGTCACGACGGACGTGCGCGGAGTTTGGGTCATGCGGCATTGGATGCCGGACAAGCAGGAGCCTTGAGGAGGTTTGAAGCCTGAACCTTACGGATTGCAGTTTGACCCGTTGCATGCTGCGGGTTGACGCTCGGCATCAGCATCAGGTGTGCGTGTTTAAGAGACACGTTGGTGGGTTTCAAACACCAGTTTGGCAGGTCCGGCTTTCTCCAGCAGCACGCCGCGTGCCCAAAGTCTAGCCGCTCAAGGCCAGGCTGTTTGTGTGATTGAACTCATCAAGTGCATCCTGGAGCGTGATGATCTCGGCTTCGAGATCAGCGACGAGCTGGTCCACCTCAGCCTTTTTGAGCTGGGCGATGTATTCCACCTCGAAGGCGGACTGCATGTAGTTGCCGCCTTCTTTGAACACGCCGTGGCGGACATCGAGGCTCTTGAGCAGCGTCACGATCCCTTTCAGTTCGGCGAGGCGGAAGATGCGGGCATACTGGACGGCATTGGCCGCCGCGATGGCGGCCTTCACTTTCACCAGTTCGTCCACCTTGGCACGGAGTTCGATGAGAACCTGACGGTTGTCGTAGTCGAACGGCACTGCGGCGGCGCGGGAGTTCTGCTTCGCGAGACGATCTTTGAGCGTGGTGACGTCACCGGCCACTTGGTTTTTGAGTTTGAGGGCTTTGGTCAGTTTCATGTGGTGTATTGGGCTTGGGGTTTGGAACGAGGAATGAGCGGCCCCGGTGTGCGAGGCCGCTCACAGCACCACGGCGGAGACTCGAGATCACCGCGATGGCGCTGCCTCCAGCGGCGGAGCGAGTCCGCGAACGCGTGGTATCGCGGCCAACCTGACCGCAAACCAAATACGGGGGAAGGACTCCGCGAGCGCGTGGTGTCGCGTATGGACACGGTCACACGCTCGTGCTGCTGCTGGAATGAAAAGCGAAAGAAGCGATGGGTAGCTCAGGTTTGCCGCAGAGGCGCAGAGCGGCGGAGGAGCAGAGATTGAATCAGATCTCTGCATCTCTGCTCCTTTGCCTCTCTGCGGCGAAGACGAATGCAGATGCGTGTGATCTGGGATGATTGTTGGAATAGATGGTCGCCCGTGAAGGTGCTGCCCCCTCGATTTCTGGATGTAAGCCAGACGTGATGCTGTTTCACCAACAGGCGGAAAATGGTCGGTCCACAGGGACATGCACCCTGCTATGCCGGTTAAAAGCCGGCTGCTTCGCTGTCTAAGCTTTGGACCGAAATGGTGCTCATGGCGGGAGTCGCACCCACACTGGCGACGCTCTCGACGTCGTGCCTCTGCTGTTGGGCTACATGAGCTTTGAATTGGCAACCCTGGCGGGATTTGAACCCGCAATAACCCGATAGAAAGTCGGGTGCCTTGGCCAGTTAGACTACAGGGTCATGAAATGGAGCGCGAGTATGGCGAAGCCTACTCGCCACTTGGATGACCAGCGCTGCCGCGGACGATCCAAACAGGCGAGTGGTCTGACGACACACACGCGCTCCGTCTGAAAAATGGCGGAACGCCGAGGACATGCTCCTCATGCCGCGCGGTGGCGGCACGATCTCGTTAGCAACGAGTCCCGGCACGCTGGTCCGGTTAACGTTCCTTGTTTGAAATGGCACTCCCGGAAGGAATCTCACCCTCAACCTCCGCGTTCGAAGCGCGGCGCTCTTTAAATTGAGCTACGGGAGCATTGACTGGTGCCTGTGGCGAGATTCGCACCCGCGCTGGGCCGTTTTTGAGACGGCTGTCTCTGCTGTTGGACTACACAGGCTTGAAGTGAGTGCTCCCGGTGAGGCTCGCACTCACACTGACGCCGGGTTTAAAGCGGCGGCCTCTGCGTTGGGCTACGGGAGCAGGAAGCGGAGAGCGGAGGGCTAAGGGCAAAGAGTCTGAATGCTGGCGCTTTGCTCTCTGCCCTTCGCTCTTTGCGATGATTGGTGCCCACGGCAGGAGTTGCACCTGCACTGAACCGCTTCTGAGACGGTTGTCTCTGCTGTTGGACTACGCGGGCATGAAACTGGCGGCCCTGGATGGACTTGCACCATCACTCTGCGCTTCAAAGGCGCATGCTCTCACATTGAGCTACAGGGCTGTGAAAGCGGAGCGCGTAGGGCCAAGAGCGTAGAGTCTGACTCTTTGCTCTTCGCCCTCTGCTCTACGCTGCTTGATTGGTCGGTCCGGCTGGAATTGCACCAGCACCCTTCAGGTTATGAGCCTGGTGCTCTGCTGTTGAGCTACGGACCAATGAAAGTGGTCGGATACCCCGGTGCTGCCCCGGGCTACTCTTGCTTCCAAGGCAAGCGAGTGCTGCTGGCTCTCTCGTATCCGATGAAAAGTGGACGTGCGCCCCGGACTCGCACCGGGTTGCGTGGACTTGCGAACCACTGGCTCGACGACTTCGCCGTGCGCACGATTGAAATTGGGCTTCTCAGTCGGTACTGCCCCGACGCCGTCTCCTTCACAAAGAGCGGTGCTGCTATTACACCATGAAAAGCATCTGAATGAAATGGAGCCTCTGGTGAGATTTGCGCTCACATGATCCGATTTACGAGATCGGTGCCTTTCTAAGTCGGCCACAGAGACATGAAAATGGTGCGGTCAGCCGGATTCGCACCGACGTTTCAGCCTTGGCATAGCCGTGTCCTACTGCTGGACGATGACCGCATGAAATGGTGCTCCCGCGAGGACTTGCACCTCGACCCTCCGCCTTCGCACGGCGGTATGCATGACTTTTACACTTCGGGAGCTTGAAAATTGGTGCGGCATGTCGGTGCTGCCCCGACGTGCCCTGTTTGGAAGACAGGAATGTTGCTGTTACATCAATGCCGCGTGAAAAGTAGTGCTGGGCTTCAGCCCGCACAGTGCGCCAAAGTGTGATGGTGCTCTGTTGTCGTGCGAGGCTGTTACGAGCTGAAGCTCATAACTACTTTAAAAAAAGGTCGCTGGAGTTGGTAGCGCGCCAACCTCTGCGGATTTTCAACCCGCCGCTCATCTGTCTGAGCCATCCAGCGTTTAAAGTGGTCCCTTGGCGTGGTGACGCTCCACGGTCTTTCGGTTATCAACCGAATGCTCTGCTGTTGAGCTACTGAGGGATGAAAACGAAATGGCGGAGCACCAGAGAATCGCACTCTGGACGCCTTTGCGGGGCGCAGCGGTTTTCGGGACCGTTTCCTCGTCTATGCCGGACGTGCTCCGTGAAATGGTGCCCGCACCAGGACTTGCACCTGGAACCACGGCCGTTAGAAGCGGCGTATGCAATGCTGTTACACCTTGCGGGCGTTGAAACTGGCTCCCCCACATCGACTCGCACGATGACAATCGGCGTAACAGGCCGACAGGCTACTTTACCTCACAGGGGATTTTGAAATGGTGGACTCGGACGGTAACGCTCCGTCTCCTGCTGGGTGCAGCGCCCCGCGCGAAAGCGCGAAGTCAATGAGGTGCGGAGCAGTATTGGCACAGCCGCAGGAGCGGCAAACCAACCGTGCGCCTTCTACACTACGAGCCCGTTGAAACTGGCGGTCCGTGCGGGCTACGCTCCCGCGACCTTCCGCTCGACAGGCGGGTGCTCTTGCTGGCTGAGCTAACGGACCATTGGAAATGGATGCAGGGGTTGGAGTCGCACCAACCGAGTCTGGCTTATGAGACCAGACAGAGCACTGGCTCTCCCTGCCTTGAAATGAAATGCGGGTGTGGGCACCCGCGTTCCTGTTAAAATGGTGCGGCGTCACGGTAATGCTCCGTGTGGGGCCTGGGGCCTTCGGGGTTACAGTCCGAACCGCCTCTTTAGCGGGCTACCGCCGCGTTCTTTGGTGGAATGCGGATGAGGGCATCCGCACTCCGGTCAAATTGGCACGGCGGGTGGGTATCGCGCCCACATCTGCGGGTTTTGGAGGCCCGTGCATTGCTTGTCTGCCACCGCCGTGTTGAAAAATTTCGTTCTGCCATGCAAGGACGCGGAGGCGGCCGATCACCACGCTCTCTCCCACAGAGACCACACCACAGTGCCGCGCTCCGCGCCCTTGCATGGCAGATCGGCCCCTGTTTGAGGGGCGATCTGCCAATAAAGAACGAACACCGCTGCCACGCGCGGGATGGAGCTTGTCACTCCATCGCTGGCGTCGCACCCGCAGGTTTTTCACGGCGGATGTTTCGGTGTTTATGGCACACCTCCCAGGGAAGCCGTTTCGTGATGTAAAGTTTGGGACAAAAAGCCCCCGACCCCTCGCCTTCGCATAGGAGTAATATGTATTGTAAGGCTGCCATTCTTGACATCTGGGTGGAGGGTGCGAACCTGCGTTTAGGTTCAGCTTCGGTCATTCATTCGACTCCACCTGGAGTCCGCCAGGCCGGCCTTGCCCCGGTGTCCGTTAGCGCGGATGCCGGGGTTTTTTATGCTCTGAGGGGTTCAACCGGGACGGTTGAGCGAGGATTCATCTGGTTCGTGGATCAGTGGGTTGAGTTTGAAATGCAGGAAAACGAAAAGCCCTGCTGCCTTGGAGAGGGCGAGCAGGGCTTTCCTTGGAAAACTGGCCTTTCGGGGCCTATGTGGACGTTAGACCGTCCTGCTCGCTAATTTGTCGCATGGGGAGACTCCAATCCTTTCTTGGATGTGCCGGCCCCATACGATAGCCAAAACCGCCACACAGAATCTCACCCTGACGCTCCAAGAGCGCTGCGGATGAGTTAAGTTGTGTCCGGTTGGTTTTCATGACGAGTTGTGAAGGTAACGAAGCTTGCCACGGCTTTATTAGGCCGTCAAGCATGGTTTCAACTTTTTTCTTAGCCGTGGTCTTTTGCGGCCAGATTTGCTTCCTAAAACTCAAAGCGTCTATTGGAACGCCTTTTCCAGCGCCTTCAAATTGGTCTGCATCACGGTCATGAAGTCACCGCTGTCGGGCACGTTGCCGCAGGGGTCGAAGACGACGCTTTTTAGTCCGACGGTCTCCAGCTTTTCGATGCTTCCCTTGGCGGGTTCGCCCTCCCAGATCATCCAGCGGGCGCGGTGGCCGGCGAGGATGGCGTTCAAGTCGGCCATGGCCTTGTCATCCGGCACGTTTTCAGGTTCCCAGAGGAGGGCCTTCAAGCTCATGCCATAACGGCGGGCGAGGTAATGATACACTGGGTGGGAGGCGACGAGCGGCTGATTGACCCAGCGGCGGCTGAGGGCGCTCATGCGGTCATCGAGCGTGTCCAGCTCGTCCTTGAGGCTATCATAATTCGTCTCCATCACCTCCTTGGCGGCGGGTGCCAGGCGGATGAGCGCGTCACGCGTGGTTTTGGCCTGCAAGGCCGCCTGCTTGAAGTCAATCCAGGTGGTGAAGGCGGTGCCGCTGTGGCTGTGCTCTCCGCCAGGACCGTGGCTGTGCGTGGTGGCCTCGTTCACCTGGATCAGGCTGGCTGTGAAGGCGGCGGAGGTATCGACGACCTTGGATTCCGGCAGCGTGATCTTGTCCGCCCACTTGGAGTAAGTGGCGCCGTTCATGAGGATGAGATCCGCGCCTTGAAACGCGGCGATGGCGGCCTCGTCCGGCTGCCAGAAGGCGGGATCTTCATCTTTCGGAGCGAGGAAGCGCACTTCGACCGCATCACCGGCGATGCGCTGGGCAAAGTACTGCAACGGGTAATTGGCCACGAGCACCTGCGGTTTGTTGGATTTCGCGGCGGATGATGCCGTTGAAGCCTGGGAAGGTGATTGAGTCTCTGATTGTGGCGCGGGCTTGCAAGCGGCGAGCAAGACGGTCAGGCAGGAAAGCAGAAAGCGGATTTTCATGGGTGTGGGGATTGCAGTCTGAAATGGACAGGATGTAAACGGGAAAGTGCCGCGTGCGGCTCAGGCGTCGAGCTTGAACTCGCCGCGCTGCAAAAGATCACGCAGCACACGGCGATACGGCGCGGGCATGGCCGTGGCCTCAAGTTCTTCAAAGGCGATGAGGCGGTGCGTGTCCGGCCATTGCGCGCACGGATCGTGCGGCGCATGCACCCAGAGCGTCACTTTGTAGCGTGTGATGCCGTACTGCGCCCGCATGAGCACGGGCGGCGGCTGGTCCGCATGCGCGGCGGGCAGCGCGGGCAGTTTCCACAGGCCGGTGCGACGTTTGCCGGTTTCCTGCTCCAACAGCACTCCATGGCTCGTACGCAGAAAAACGACACGCTCCGTCACGGCGGTGATTTCCTGCCGCGCCTGCTTCACGGGCAGGGACTCTGGCTCGGTGGCGCGGCATTGATCGCGCAGCGGGCAGAGATGGCAGGCGGGTTTCGTGGGTGTGCAGTGCGTCTGCCCCAGCTCCATGAGCGCGGAGTTCAGCGAGCGCGGATCGTCCGTCACTTCCACGAGCGCTTTCGCGCGTTCCCAGAGCCGCTTGGTGCCGGCGGTGGAATCTACGGGCGTGGCGTCGTTGTGGACGCGGGACAGCACGCGGGCGATGTTGCCATCCACAATCGGCCGCGCCTGGCCAAACGCGAAACTCGCCACCGCGCCCGCCGTGTAAGGGCCGATACCAGGCAGGGCGAGCATGGCGGCCTGATCCTGTGGAAACACGCCGCCATGCTGCTCGATCACCACCTTGGCGAGCCGCTGCAAATTCCGCGCACGGCGGTAGTAGCCGAGACCTTCCCAGGCTTTCAGCACCGCGTCCTCGCCAGCGCTGGCGAGCGTTTGAAAATCAGGAAACCGCTCCAGCCAGCGGGCGTAGTAGCCCCGGTCCAGCACGGTCGTGATTTGTGTCTGCTGCAGCATGATCTCGGAAACAAGAATGGCATACGGGTCACGCGTGCGCCGCCATGGGTAGTCACGCCTGTGCTGGCTGAACCACTCCACGAGCGCGGCGGCCATCCGGGATGGGTCGGGTGAGTTGATGCGGGCGGGCATGCGACGTCACATGATGCAGATGAGGACATTTTCCACGAGTCTTTGCGTGGATGATCGTTATCCTGCGCGCGCATGCCAGCCCTCACCAGCCACACGCAAACCCTCACCGCCGCCCAGGCGGAGAAACTCCGCGCCTTGCTCGCGGAGCGCGGCTTTGAGTTCATGACCAAGCCCTACTGCCTCTACGCGGCCGCGAAGCCCAAGGTGAACGTGCTTGTGTATGAAAAAGGGCCGAAAGTCGTCGTGCAGGGGAAGGGGACCGAGGATTTCGTCACGAACCTGCTCGAACCCGAAATCCTGGGCGAGGCGAAGCTTGGTTATGAGGAGGTGCATCAGCCTGAGATGTTCCAGCCGCACATCGGCGTGGATGAAAGCGGCAAGGGCGACTTCTTCGGCCCGCTGGTCATCGCCGGAGTTTATGTGGATGGCGACGCGGTTCGTCGGCTGCGTGAAATTGGTGCCGTGGACAGCAAGCGCATCGGCAGCGACGAGCGCATCGCCAAACTTGCCGCTGAAATCCGTCAAGTTCGCGGTCTCGCGTGGGAGGTGATCGCAATTCATCCAGAGCGCTACAACCAGTTGTACGAGAAGTTTGGCAATCTGAACCGCCTGCTGGCCTGGGGGCATGCGCGTGTCATCGAAAACCTGCTGGAGCGTGTGCCTGGCTGCCCGCGTGCCATTTCCGATCAGTTCGCCAATCCCGCCGTGCTCCAAAGGGCGCTGCAGGAGCGCGGGCGTGGCATCGAGCTGGTGCAGCGAACCAAGGCTGAGAGCGATCCTGCGGTGGCCGCCGCGTCGATTCTTGCGCGTGAGGCGTTTGTCGGGTGGTTGAAAGCCCAGGGGGCCCGCTACGGCGTGGAATTTCCCAAAAGCGTTTCAGAATCGGTGAAACAATCGGCGCGCAAACTGGTAGATGAACATGGAACGGGTATTTTGCAGTTGCTCTGCAAAGCGCACTTTCGGACAAGTATTGAAGTTTCCTCAGTAATAGATCAATCAAATCCGGGTAAAACAACTAATGATATTTAAGTAAGAATTTAATTTCTGAACAAAAATTAGTTGCGACAGCTTACACAACTTGCTAGTGCCAAAGCCATGTCCACCATCACTAAAAAAGAACTCATCGCTGAACTGAGCGATACCACCGGGATTAAACACGCGGACGTGACCCTCATGCTGGAGGCATTTATGGAACTGGCAGTCATGCACTTGGCTGCTGGAAATGAAATCACCCTGCGGACTTTTGGAACATTCGACCTGCGGGTGGCCAAGGGCAAAATTGGTCGTAACCCTAAGCAACCCAACTCGGAGGTCATGATTCCAGACCGCTGTGTGGTCCGGTTTAAGCCGAGCAAGGAATTGAAGTCACGGGTGGCGTCGGTGCCTGTCCATCATGTGCATGGTTTGAACGGAAAGGGTGAGCACCCATTGAACGGAAACGGCAGGCATCTCGAGTCTTGAGGTGGATGGATGGGAAGGGGAATTCCTTGTTAAGACCGCCTTGGCTGGCCGTATAGTTCTGTCCATGCGTTTTTTCATCCTTTCTCTGCTTCTTGTCACCAGCCTTCAAGCCGCGCCTCAATGGATCTGGCTCTCCAAAGACGGCAACAAAGACAACGCGGTCACTTTTCGTCACCGCTTTGAAGTCCCGCAGAACGCGCAACTCGCGACGCTGGAGCTGACGTGTGACAACGGCGCCGTCGCCAGCTTGAACGGCAAAAAAGTCCTCACCAATGCCGACTGGCAGGAACCGGTGAAGGCGGATGTTACCAAGGACATCAAGCTCGGCGAGAGCAACGAGATCATCGTCAAAGCCACGAACAAAGGCGGCACCGCCGCGCTCGTCGCTCGCCTCACGCTCAAACTGCCGGATGGTCGCGCCAACATCGTCATCGAAACCAGCGGCAAATGGGAGGCCACCACCACCGGCAAGGAAGAGTGGAAGCCTGCTTTGGTGATCAATGAGTATGGCAAAGGCCCGTGGGGTCTTGCGCTCGATGGCAAAGCCGGTGGCGGCAAAAATAGCG
>DNXB01000166.1 GCA_003506995.1 Verrucomicrobiales bacterium | reverse complement strand
CACGGGGCTATGAATCACGGATACCATATTCTGAAGTTTAAGACCATTCAAACTTCACTGGTATAACATACGCAATCAAGAACTCTGGTTTCTGAACATAAAAATCTTCCTATCGTCTCCACAGGGCATCGGAAAAGGAAATCTCACTGGCGTTTGATTCGGAATAGATGGGGCAAATGGAACGGAACATACTGTGAGCGTAATACCATGGCTTCGCACTTTATATCTCACATTCCTATTGGGCTCCCCTTTGATGTTTATGAGCGGCGCTTTCCATATATGTCTCGCCGTGTGATTAGGACTCTTGTCCGATTCGCTTTTCCTTCGAGTAAAGAATCCCGAAGAAACCGCTACAATATACTCGCCCCTTTCGCCTCCTCAACAATTCGTCTCGATGGGGCTTGCTTCATGGCTAACGTCCAAACGCAGACACCGGCGGAGGTAAAACCATGAGTGCTCCAGCGCGCCATACGCCGGTTGTCTGGCGTGTTTTGTTCGGTTTTGGTTTCGTTGTGTTATGCGTATTTGCCGCGTTTCATTTTCCGAACGTAGTGAGAAAACATGGGGTTCCGATCCGCGTAACCACCGAAGTCGGGACGTTCTGGGAAGTGGAATTGACTCCCATCCCAATCGAAATCGCGAGAGGTAGGCTTGTCGGGATTGTAAACAACAATACCAAGACCGTGGACGCTTCGATGCTCACTGGCGGTTGCAATCCAAGCAACGACGCAATCAACGCCATTAACCGTAATCCAGTCGCCAAGTGCAAAAGGAGGATGCTCAACTATGTCTGAAGAATCGTTATCCATGTCGTCAAAAGATATGGTGTTTAGAAGTCTTGAAAAACTTATCGTGTGGGTTCAAGCGGAAGCTGACCTCAACGCCAGCCGTGATATGCTAAAGGAGAGTCTTGAGCGAATCGCTTCATGGGAGCCTTTGGTCACTAGCGGCGGAGATGGTATTTTCTGTGAACCGAACGTTGTTTAGTCACAATAAATTGTGGGCGAATCAGATTCGCCCACAATTTTCTGTGGATTAACGGGGTTGAGGTGAGGTAAAAAGGGGCCGTTCACTGAAAGAAAGGATTTGGATGAATGCGCCGATGGAAGCGAAAAAGACGCCCGAGGTCAAGCCTTGGGTGCGCCGGGTCGTCGAAGCCGCGGGCGTTTTTATGCCCACTAACGCGGATGGGGAACGGCGGCTGGGCTGGTGGGGCGTGGAAATGGCGCGTTTTTTGAAGTTCTGCAAAACTCTGCCAGCCGAAACGGCGCTGAGGTCGGCGATGGAGGGTTATGGGCGCTATTTAAAGAGCAGCGTGCCGCCGCCACAGGACTGGCAGCTCGATCAGGCACGGGAGGCGCTGCGATGTTTCCAAAAGGGGACGGAGAACTGGCACATCGCCCCGCCGGATGCGGAAGGGCGGGTGGAGGTGGGCTTCCGGGTGAGGACGCGGACTGCGGAGCAGCAGGTTCCAAGTTCAGAGTTTCAGGTTTCAAGTTCACCAAGGCAGTCCGGTTCGTCAGCGGAGTCATGGCTGGAAAAATCATCTCGTACAATGAAGGTGAGGCGTTTGGCACTGAGGACGGTGGAGACGTACTTCGGCTGGCAGAGGCGCTTCCTGAACTGGGTGGCGGAAAAGGGGCTGGAGCCTGCCAGCAAGCCAGCGGTGGAGGGTTTTATGACTTACCTGGCCGTGGAGCGGAAGGTGAGCGCGGGGACGCAGAACCAGGCGTTTAGCGCGGTGCTCTTTTTGACCAGTGAGGTGATGGAGCAGCCCGTGGAAGGGGTGGACGGGGTGCGGGCAAAGCGCTCACGCTATCTGCCCGTGGTGCTCAGCCGGGAGGAGGTGCGGCGTCTCCTGGGCGTGACGGAGGGGACGACGGGGCTGATCCTGAGACTGCTCTACGGCACGGGCCTGCGGCAGATGGAGTGCCTTCAACTGCGGGTGAAGGATGTGGACCTGGACCGCAAGGTGCTGATGGTGCGGGGCGGCAAGGGCGGCAAAGACCGGCAGGTCATGCTGCCCAAAGCGCTGCATGCTGAGATCACCGAGCATGTCAGACGGCTGCATGCCCTTTGGGAAGCAGATCGGGCGGCCAATCTGCACGGTGTCTGGCTACCTGAGGCGCTGGGGGTGAAATATCCCAACGCGGGCAAGGAACTGGGCTGGCAGTGGATGTTTCCATCAAAGCAAATCGGCATGGACCCGGAGAGTGGGATCGAGCGGCGGCACCACCTGCACGAAAACGCGCTGACATCGGCACTGAAAGTAGCGCGGGAGAAGTCAGGTATCACGAAAAAGACCGGTTGCCACACGCTGCGGCACTCATTCGCCACGCACCTGCTGGAGGACGGCACTGATATACGAACGGTGCAGGATCTGCTGGGGCACAAGAGCGTGGAGACGACGCAAATCTACACGCATGTCATGGCAGGCGGCGGCACTGGGACGCGTAGCCCGCTGGATGATCTGTAAGGCGCAGGCTGCCAGCCTGATCAAAAGTCACTTCACTTCTTCAGCCAGAACTCGAAAAAGCGGTAGATCTGCTCGTTGGATTCCTCGTTGGGAGAATGATCCGGGCGGTTGGTCATGGCAACGCGGTCTTTGACGCCGAGGAGCAGGTTCACGGCGATGCTGTGGTTGAGCGCGGCCCAGCGTTTGGGCGGGTCTTCAGCGCCACCGGAGACGAGGAAGGGACGCGGAGCCATGAGGGCGTGAAGCTCCTGCAAGTTGTGCCCTTTCTCGATGAGGGTTTTGTAAGCGCCGGTGCGCGGGCTGTCGTCGCGCACGAGGCCGGGCTTGCGCGTGAGCGCGGGATCGAGACCGAGGTACCACGGCTCCTGGTAGTTGATGCTGCCGCGCGTCTCATCGAAGACGATGCCGGGATCACTCCACACGGCGCAGGCATACTTCTCGAACAGGCAGGAGCCGAAGAGCGACCACTTGCCACCATACGAATGCCCAACGATGCCGATGCGCTTGGAATCCACCTCCGGCAACGAGGCGAGCGCCTGCCACATGTTCGCGCTGACGTAACCGAGGTAGGAGAGCGGCTGGCATTTCGCTTCTGTGCTCAACACCGGCAGCCGGGCATCGCCGCCGGGCGACCCGATGCTGAGCGTGACAAATCCGCGACGTGCAAGCTGCCAGGCAAAGTCACGCAGCGGTTTCTCGCTCAATCCGGCGCTGGTTTCGGGATCGTAGTAGGGCACGAACACAGCCGGATGCGGCGCACGACCCGAAGGCAGCAGCAGGTAGCCATCACCCGTCTGTCCGGGCGCGATCTCGACGCGCACCTTCTGCTGTGAAATGCCTTCACCACGCGATTTCGTCTCCAGCACCTCAATCTTCGGCTTGTCGATCACCGGCGGCCACGCGCCCATGATCACATGCCAGTCCGCGAGGATTTCCGCGCGGCGTTTTTGCCAGTCATCGGCGTTTTTGACCGGTTTGCCGTCGTTGAAGACGAGCGGTGACTTGCCTGGCGAGAACTGGCCGACGAATTCGTCCGGCACCTGGGTGAAGGGCAGTTCGGCGGCGGCGTGCAGGGCCAATGCAGCACCGAGGAGGAGAGTAAGGCGGACATTCATGAAGTTGGTTCTTCATCAACGCTACTTCGCGGGAGTTCCCTTCTCACGAAGATGCTCGCGCAGAACGCGTACGACTTCCTGGACGACCTCGGGCTTCTCCACGCAGCCGTGCCAGGCGCGCACGATTTTCTCGGACCTGGCGGTGTCGAGGTGGGAGCTCCAGTAAGGCACCACACCGTCCGAATCCTTGAGCCGGCTGTTTTTCCCGAGCTGCGCGATGATGGAGTGGTGCGCGACGGGGATGGGCACGGCGTTG
>DNXB01000026.1 GCA_003506995.1 Verrucomicrobiales bacterium | reverse complement strand
GGCTGTGGTTGCCGTAGATGAAGATGTCCTTCACCTCGGTGAGATCCACTCCGGCCTTTTGGGCTAGCTGGGTCTGGGCGCGGTTTTGGTCGAGACGCACCATGGCGGTGAAGCGGTCAGGCGTGAGGCGCTTGGCCTGCGAAGCGGCGATCATGCAGTTCGTGTTGGCCGGATTGCCGACGACGGCGATGCGGGCGTCATCCGCCGCGACAGCGTCGATGATTTTGCCCTGTTCGATGAAGATCTTGCCGTTGTCCTTGAGCAGATCGGCGCGCTCCATGCCGGGTCCGCGTGGTTTGGCACCGACGAGGAGGATCCAGTTGGCGTCCTTGAAGCCGACGGCGGGATCGCTGGTCTGCACGATGCCTTTGAGCAGAGGGAAGGCGCAGTCGTCGAGCTCCATGGCCACACCAGCGAGGGCGGCGAGCGGTTTTTCAAAGGGAGCCTCGATGAGTTGGAGGATCACCGGCTGATCCGGGCCAAACATCGCCCCGGAGGCGATGCGGAAAAGGAGGGCGTAACCGATTTGACCGGCGGCGCCGGTGACTGCGACTTTGATGGGGGCTTTCGACATGATTGGAGAGATAAGGGAGGGAATCAGAGCAAGATGGGGAAGGGGGGCAACTCCCAGGACATGAAATCTCCGCAGAAAATGCTTTGGCGAATGGCCCGGCCCTGATATAACCCTGATTTTTCCAACTCATTGATGTTCCCGCCCCTTTTTCGCATTTTCCAGATGCCCCGGTTTCGCCTGATGGGCGGAGCCTTGATGGTGACATTGGCTGCCCAGGGGGTCGCGCCAACAACCGTCCGTGCGCAGTCCGTGTCTGCTCTCGCGCAGAAAGAAGCCCGGCGACGCGCCATTCAGGCGAACCAGGCGATTGATGACATCCACCGTGGCTATGAACTGATCAACCAGCAACAGGCGGAGGAAGCGCTGAAGTTGTTTTCCGCCAGCTACGAGGCCCTGCCCGAAACACCGATGACGCACGAAGCCCGGCTGGCCGCCCAAAACGGCTATGTGGTGGCCGGCTGCATGCATGCCCGGACCTTGCAGAGCAAGGGTGCCTACAAGGAGGCGGCTGATTTGCTGGACAAGCTGCTGGTCGTTTCTCCGAAGGATTCGAGAATTGTGGATTTGCAGCAGCAGTTTGCCGACCCGGACCGCTGGCCGCCTGCCCTGACCGAGAAGCACATCGCGGATGTGGGCGAGGTGCAAAAGCTGCTGCTCAAGGCGAATTCCTTCCGGGAAATCGGCGATTACGACAATTCCATCAAGACCTACGAGGAGGTGCTGCGCATTGATTCGTACAACAGCGCCGCACGGCGTGGGATGGAGGCGGCAACACGGGACAAACAGCGCTATTTCACCGCC
Source organism: Verrucomicrobiales bacterium (assembly GCA_003506995.1). GTDB lineage: Bacteria > Verrucomicrobiota > Verrucomicrobiia > Verrucomicrobiales > Verrucomicrobiaceae > Prosthecobacter. The sequence continues at coordinate 2,118 of DNXB01000026.1, read as the reverse complement.
GCGTATGATCACCAGCGCTCCAAGATGCTCAGCGCGGTGGACCAGCAGTGGGAAGATGCCGTGCCCTTGGCTGCGCAGGATGTGAGTCAGATGTTTGGCGCGGGGACCGCCGCCATCGCGAATGAGCAGAACGGCCGCGAGAGAATCACCCAGAAGCTCCGCACCCTGATTTTCCCCCAGGTGGATTTTGCCGGAGCGACGCTGGATGAGGTGACCGAACTGCTGCGGGTGCGCAGTCGTGATCTTGACCCCCAGGGCACGGGCATCAATTTCATCATCAACGCGCCGTCTGAGTCACGCAACAAGCCGATCAGCCTGAACCTTCATGATGTGCCCATGGAGGAGGTGCTGCGTTATGTGAGCGAGATGGCCGGGGTGAGCTACAAGGTGGACGATCATGCGGTGACGTTTGTTTCCCTCAGCGAGCGCAGCGGCGCCATCATCTCGCGTTCTTTCCGGGTTCCACCGGATTTCATCCAAAACGCGCCGACGGGCGATGCCGGTGGCGCCGCGCCTGCCGACCCTTTTGCCGCACAATCAGCGCCGGCCGGCGGAGGCCTGGTCATTCGGCGCATGGGCGCGAAGGNNGGTTCCAGCGCCAATTTCAGCCCGAGCAGCTCGACGCTGATGGTGCGCAACACGGTTGCGAACATGGAAACGGTCGAACTGCTGGTCGAACAGGCCACCAAGGCAGCGCCGAAGATGGCGGTGATCACCGTGCGCATGCTGGAGGTGAACCAGACCAACCTGGATGAGCTGGGCTTTGACTGGCTGCTCGGCGCGGCAGGGGCGAATGGCAACAATGTGTTTTTTGGCGGCGGCAGCGCTGGCAATGGCGTGGCGCATTCGGCGGCTAATTTCCCTTTTGCCACCAACAACTTCACAGCCGCCTACAATTTGACGCGTCCAGCCTTGCCTGCCACTTTGGGGCCTCCGCCACAGCCGGCCCAGGCAGCCGGCACGGTGCAAGTCTTCCCGGCCCTTCCTGTGCAGGGGGCTTTTGCCGGTCCCATTCCTGCGGGCACTGCGTCATCTTACCCTTACGGTGGCGGTCCTATCAGTTCTGGACTGCGGTCTGGCAGCTATGCCACCGGGCTCAATTCGATCGATTCACTGCTTCGAACGGGCTCTGCCACGAGCGGTGCCAGTGTGGCACCTGGAGTGCTCTCGGTCGCGGGTGTTTTCACTGATCCGCAGTTTCAGACCGTCATTCGCGCCTTGGCTCAGAAGAAGGGGGTCGATCTCAATGCCTCGCCCAGCGTGACCACGAAAAACGGACTCAAGGCCACCGTGGAGATCACCCGTGAGTTTATCTACCCGACAGAATTCGATCCGCCGCAATTGCCTCAGGGTGGCGGTGGTGGTCTCAATCTGGGAGGTGGCTCTCAGCAGATGATCGCCACTCCAACGACCCCCACGGCTTTCGAAATGAGAAAAACCGGGGTGTTGGTCGATGTCGAGCCGGTCATCTCAGAAGACGGGCGCAGCGTGGAGCTGACAATCACCCCTGAAATGACAGACTTTGAAGGTTTTGTGAATTACGGCTCACCGATTTTCTCTCCAGGGACTCAGACCATTATCCCGATACAATTGGGGCGGATTGCCTCACGAAACATCCCGCTCAACCTTGCAGGCGTGGCCGCGACCACCGGCTATGTCCCCATCAACCAGCCGGAGCAGCTCATCACGCCCAACTTCATTCTACAACCCATCTTCAAAACCCAGAAAGTGGCCACCTCGGTCAAGATTTGGGACGGTGCCACGGTGGTCCTAGGCGGGGCCAAGGTGCAAAAGCGCACCCTTGTGGATGATCGGATCCCAGTGCTGGGCAATCTGCCGTTTGTGGGGCGCTTGTTCCGCAGTGAGGTGACGGAAACCGAGACAAAAAATATCATCATTTTTGTGACGGTTGATGTCATTGATCCATCGGGTCAGAAGGTCAACCGGGACACGGCGGCGGTGGCGCGTTGAGTTTAAACCGCGCTGATATTCCCGGCGAGCGTCACATCGAGACCAGTCAAGCCGCCCGCGCTATGCGTGGTCAGCCGCACGGTGACCTGACGCCAGCCGACGAGCAGGTTCGGGTGATGATTCAGCGCCTCGGCCTCCTGGGCGACG
>DNXB01000342.1 GCA_003506995.1 Verrucomicrobiales bacterium | reverse complement strand
GCTACCGCCGCATCCGCAACACCTTCCGCGTCCTCCTCGGCAACCTCCACGACGCCCCCAACCCCGGAGTTCCATCCACAGATTCACAGATTCCCACAGATTCCGATTCAAAATCCCCATCTGAGAAATCTGCGAAATCTGCGGATTACACTCTGATCGACCGCTGGATCTTGGAGCGTCTCCACGCCGTCACCGCCGAGTGCGTGGCCGCCTACGCCGCCTACGACTTCCGCAAGGTCTTCACCGTGGTGAACAGCTTCTTCGCCACTGAGCTCAGCGCCCTCTACATCGACATCACCAAGGACCGGATGTACTGCGACGCCGCCAACAGCCCGCGCCGCCGCGCCACCCAGGCCGCCATCCGCGAGATCACTGAGACCTTGTGCAAGCTCCTCGCCCCCATCCTCGCCTTCACTGCCGATGAAACGTGGGAACACCTCGGCCACAGCGACAGCGTGCACATGCAGGTCTTCCCGCAGCCCAACGCCGCCTTCGCCGGCACCGAAGCCACCGCCGCCGTCGAGGAACTGCTCAAAGTTCGCGGCGTCATCCAGCAGGCCATCGAAAAAGCCCGACAGGAAAAGAAGATCGGCTCCAACCNNCGCCACCCTCCACGAATTCCTCATCTTGAGCGATCTTCAAATCACGCGCGGTGGCGAACTCGCCGCCGTCGTGACCGAATCCTCCCATCATAAATGCGCCCGATGCTGGAAGCACCTCCCGGATGTCGGCACGCATGCCGCGCATCCGACGCTGTGTGGGCGGTGTGTCGAGGCGGTGGGGTGATCTTCGCCCAAACAGATCGTTTCAGATAACCATATGAATACCATCATCGGCACCGTTCAGGACGGAAACGGCCATGCTTCAGGCTTTTTAATCGGAGTTCATCCATTGATTGAAGCGCGAACTGGCCTCCTCAGTCTACGCCCTGGAACTTTGAATCTTAAACTCGACGCAGATTACTTTGTTAGGCAGGACGCCACCGTAACGGAGTTGGAGTACCAGCACAGAGAAGCGCTCTTTTTTCAGAAATGCCGTATTGGGGATTTGCCATGTCTGATAATGCGACCAGAGAGCCATGAAAAATATCGTAATGCACACGGCCCAGCCCATCTTGAGATAATGGCCCAAGTTCGCTTGAGGGATCATTACCAACTGGTGAATGGAAGCAAAGTAGAGGTTGAACTCGAAGTTGATGAAGACTGGTGGAAGGAAAAGATATGTCGTCCACCAGAGTCCCCCCCAGATTCAAACTCCTAACGGCGAGATCAGTGTCGAGACTGGTCCTGACTAATCGATGAGGATGTGTTGAATCGAATTTGTGTTATGGCCCAATAGCAACCACGCAACGAAACCCTATGGCATTGAGCCGGTCACTGGATTTGCGGCGGCTGCGGTGCGTTGATAGCAGCGATGTGCGCTCATTATAGCTCCAGGCCCCTCCTCGGAGAGTGCGCTGACTCTTTTCCTCGTTCCACCAGTCATCGATCCATTCCCACACGTTGCCGCCCATATCAAATATACCCGTTTTGCTGGGCTTGAAGCTCATCACTGGAGCAGTGGTTGCGAAACCATCCGTTAGTCCTTCCAGAAATGGCTCTGTGGGAAATTTTTCTTTCCAAGCACTGTCAGCGTAGTTTCCAGGCTGATCTTTGGTCTTTGGCGGGAAATCATCACCCCAAGGAAACTCATCTGCCAGTTTGTCGTTCAGCATCTCAGGAGTGGCTTCTTTTGTCCATTTTTCCGCACGACCGATTCCGACTGCGATGCTCCACTCGCGATCAGTGGGCAAACGGTAGGTTTTCCCTTCTGTTTTGCTCAACCACTCACAGAAACCCTGGGCGTCATCCCAACTCACCCCGACGACGGGATGCGCGTCCTCATGTCCGCAGGGAATGCCTTCATGCTCCTGGTTTTTCCAGGAACTGTCGATGGTCGGCACTGCCTGAGCATACGCCGCATAGTCCTGACGCCGAGTTTCATGGATGCACATGAGAATGGTTGTTCCCGGCACAGGAACAAATTTCATCCCAAGCGTGTTCACGAATGTTTTTCCATCGGCGCTCAAGGCAGGGCTGTTCGCCACACCGTTGGCTTTGGGGCCGGTCTTAGCAGCGAGGAGCTCTTCCCGGAGCTTTTTCGCCAAGATCGCTTCATCAAGCTTTCCACTTTTTGTCAGCGTGTCGATGACACCGTTGAGGGATCGCGCCAGCGCCTCCTTGAGCGGCTGCCATCTCTTATCTCGCTCAAGCTCCAGCTTGGCCACTGTGTTACGGTAGGTGGTTCGCAGTGTTTTGATGCTGGCAGGCGTTTTGGGGTCTTCAGCGGCAGATGGCGAGTAACCACCAGCGAGCACCGCCTCCTTTTCCTTCTTGATGGCAACCGCCTCATCCAGGTTTCCCGACTTCTGTGCCGTTTCCTGCGCACGATCCAAGGCTGCGGCGAATTTGGTGTTCAGATCCGCAACGGCCAATTCATGCGGGCGAAGAATATCCAGCTTCACCTTATCCTCATACATGGTCTGCAAGGATGCGACAGACGAAGTGGCTGCCGACTGAGCAAAAGCGACATCGCCAAGCAGTGAGAGCACGGCCAGCACAAGGCAGGGAGAGAGCGAGGGCTTCATAGGTATTCTTTGCGATGTTAGGGATGATATTTGAGTGTGCAACCCGAGATGCTGGATCGAGAAACGACGTCCGGGTGCAACCAATGGACAATCGGCAGATAATCGCCTCTCAGCCACGTCCCAATCGCTCCGCCTGTTCGAAAAAAAAGATGTCAGGCATGAATGGCACTCACTTAAG
>DNXB01000179.1 GCA_003506995.1 Verrucomicrobiales bacterium | reverse complement strand
TCGTCATCGCCCTCATCGGTGATCCCGGTGTCACGCAGACGATTGTCAGCACCACGCCTGAGTGGGCCGAGGGCTTTGTGCGTTTCGTGAGCTACTTCAGCTTCATGGATCACTTCTACGAGTTGACGAAGGGCATCTTCGTCATGCGCGACGTGCTGTACTTCGTCTCCGTCATCGTTGTCTCCCTCATCATCACCCATCTGGCTCTGCGCGCCAAGCGCGCCTGATCCTGGCATCAAACCAACCCTCCAACCTGATTTGACCCCATGAGCGTGAATCTGAAAAGCAAACAAGCCACCACCGGCATCTCCGCCCTGCTGGTGATCGCCATCGTCGTTGTCCTGAACTTCCTCGTCGGCGGCCTCGGCCTCGGCAACTTCCGCCTCGATCTCACCGAGGACCGCATCTACACCCTCTCGCAGGGCACGAAAAACATCCTCAGCCGCCTCAACGAGGACGAGCCGGTCACCATCCGTTTTTACCACACCACGGATGACCGCGTGATGCCGAATGTGCTCAAGCCGCACGTCCGCGCCGTGGAAGACCTGCTGCTGGAACTGGTGAAAGCCTCCGGTGACAAGATCATCCTCGAAACCATCCATCCAAACCCGAACACCGAGGAGGAGGACAAGGCCCGCGCCGATGAAATCCAGGACATGGGCCCGGTGAACCAGGAAGGTGACAAGATTTACTTCGGCCTGGCCGTCGAATGCCTCGGCCAGAAGGAAGTCATTCCCTTCCTCAATCCACCCGCGCCGAATGAGGGTTCTGCTGTCGAGTACGACATCGCCCGCGCCATCTCAAAGGTCACCAAACCCATGAAGAATGTCGTCGGCATCATGAGCGCCATCCCGGTCATGGGTTCGCCGATGTATCCGTTCCAGCGTCAGCGCGGCCAGGAGCCCTGGGTCATCGTGCTACAGCTTCGCGCCGATTACGAGGTCATCGAGGTGCCCATGGCCACCGACAAGATCGACACCAACATCAAGGTGCTCATCGTCCTGCATCCGGCGGACATCAGCGAGTCCGCTGAATACGCCATCGACCAGTTCCTGCTCGGCGGCGGCAAGGTCATCGCGTTCGTTGACCCCAACAGCGTCGTGGCGCAGGCATTCAGCGGCCAGCAGAACCCCATGACCGGCCAGCCCGGCGGCCAGATCAACACCACCTCCGACTTGAAAAACCTCCTCAAAGCCTGGGGAGTCGGCTTCAAGAGCGACATGATCATCGCCGACATGAACTACCGTGGCATGCTGCAAGGTCGCAACAACCCCACCGCCCTCCTGCTGCCCGCCGGCGCGATCAATGCCGACGACCGCATCACCTCCGGCCTCAATTCACTCACCCTCGTCACTGCGGGTTCCTTCAGCATCGACAAGCGCGAGGGCATCGACGCCAACATACTTGCCAGCAGCTCCGAGGAGTCTGCCATGATCGACCTCACCGAGGCGGAGAAAGCTCGCTCTCCCCAGGGCCTGTCCAGCTTCACCTCAGGCGGTCGTAAGCAGCTCATCGGCCTTCGTCTCAGCGGCAAATTCAAAACCGCCTTCCCCAATGGCAAGCCCGCTTCTCCCAGTGGCAGGCCGGACACCGGTGGTGCCCAGGACGAGGCCAAACCGGCCGCAGCCACTCCGCCTGCACCTGCTGTCCCAGCTCCGGCTGCCACCACTCCACCCGTCACGGTCACCACGCCTCCGGTCAGTGTCACTACGCCTCAGATCGCTGTTCCCACCACGGCAGCTCCAGCTTCCGCACCTGCCACCGCACCAGCAGCGCCCGCTGCTGCCCCTGCGGTGGAGAAGAAGGACGACGGTTCCCTCAAAGAATCCGCCAACAGCGAAGGTGTCGTCATTCTCTTTTCCGACGCTGACATGCTTTATGACGCCTTCTGCGTGCAGCAGGATCCCATGACCGGCATGCTTGTCTCCCGCACCGGAAACCTGCCGTTGCTGCTCAACGCCGTCGAAGTCCTCTCCGGCGGTGGCGATCTGCTGCAAGTGCGCAACCGCAAGTCCGCCGTGCGTCCCTTCAGCACTCTGAAGGAGATGCGTGAGAAGGTTGAAAGCCGCTACCGCCCGCAGCTCATGGCCCTGGAGGCCGAGCGCGAGAAGACTGCCGAAAAAATGGGCGCGCTGCGTCTGAAGCGTGATTCCAAGGGCAAGGGCTTCATCGTCGATCCGCAGCAGCAGAAGGACCTGGAGGCCCTCATGCAGAGCGACGTCGATCTCTCCCGCAAGATGCGCGAGATCAAGAAGGACCAGAACAAGGAGATCGAGCACACCAAGACCACGCTCAAGTGGCTGAACTTCCTCGCCGTGCCGCTGCTCGTCAGTTGCGCCGGCATCCTGCTGGCCATCCGCCGCCGTGCCACCACCGCCGCCGTTTGATTTGAACCATCACTTTTAAAAACACACTTCGCATCCCATGAACAAGATCATCCTCCTGCTCGCCGTGCTGGCCGTCCTCGTCGGCGCGGCCCTCTACCAGCAGAAAGACCGCAAATCCCGCCTCAGCAGCGGCGCCCGCAAGGGCGTCGAGATGCGTGAGCTGCTGCTGCCCGGCCTCGACGTCAACACCGTGCAGAAAATCCGCGTCAAAGATGAAAAGAGCGAGGTCAACGTCGCTCTCAACGGCACCACCTGGGCCGTCGCCGAACGCGGCGGTTACGAGGCCAGCTTTGACAAAATCAGCCGGGCGCTCCTGGCCCTCAAGGAGCAGAAAAACACCCGCAAGCAGATCGTTGGCAAGGAATCCTGGGGCAAGATCGGTGTGCAGCCTCCGGGCGAGCCCAACGCCTATGGCATCGGCACCCTCGTCGAGCTTTTGGATGCCAAGGGCAACCTCAAGAAGTCCCTCATTCTCGGAGCCAACGTCACCAGTTCCGGCAACACGAACGCCTCGCCCTTCGGCGGCAACAGCGAGCGCTTGATCCGCATTCCTGAAGACGGCGACACCATCTGGGTCGTCGGCAACACCTTCACCGATCTCGACACCTCTCCTGAAAACTGGATTGAGAAGGCCTTCTTCGATGTGCAGAAGCTCAAGTCCGTCGAAGTCACCGCCGCCAAGCCGGAAGACTCCTGGAAAGCCTCGCGCGATAACGCGGACGCCACCGAGTTCACCCTCGAAGGCGCCAAGGCTGGTGAAAAGCTCGACAACGGCAAGATCAACCTCACCAGCCTGCTCTCCGCCCCCACCTTCAACGACGTGCTCACCAAGGACAAGGCCGCCGACAGCTTGAAAGGCGCGGTGAAGGCCCGTCTCGTCACCTTTGACGGCTTCACCTACGACGTGCAGACCGCGAAACAAAAAGCCGCTGACGCGGACAAGTATTACCTCACCGTTGCCGTCAGTGCCGACCTTCCCAAGGAACGCGCTGCCGTGAAGGATGAGAAGGCCGAGGACAAAAAGAAAAACGACGAGGCCTTCGCCGAGGAGAAGAAAAAGCAGGAGGAGAAGCTCGCCGCTGAGAAGAAGCTCGCCGGCTGGGTCTATGAGGTCACCGAATACACCGTGAGCAGCCTGCTCAAGCCCCGCGCTGAGATTCTCGCCGCGCCGGAAAAGAAAGAAGACGCCGCCGCGCCTGCGGCCGGAACGTCTCCCACCAGCGGACTGCCAAATGTGACCAAGATGCTGGAAGGGCTCAAGCCTGCCGCCACGCCTCCCGCGCCCACACCCGCCTCGCCGCTTCCTGAAGCCCCCAAGCCTGAGATCAAGCCCGCGCCCGCACCTGACGCCAATCCCGTCACTGGCGAGAAGCCTGCGGCGGCTGAGCCGAAGAAATAAGGACTTCTGAAAACGATCCCGAACGGAGTGGTGCCCCGCGCATCACTCCGTTTTTTTATCCCACCAGCCCCTGCGTGTCCGCCAGCTTGGCTCCGGCGCGTTTCATGCCCGTTTGCGCGGCACCCGTCAGGTTCGCGGCGATTAGGTCCGCATCCGTGAAGTCCGCGTTCGTCAGATTCGCGCCTTCCAGGTTCGCACCGGAAAGATCCGCCCCGCGCACATTCGCGCCCGTCAGGTTCGCATGCCGCAGCGACACACCACCGAGGTCCGCGCCGCTCAAATCGACGCCTTCCATGCTCGCGCCATCAAAGTTCGCCCCGCTGAAATCCGCCCCGGCAAAGTTCGTGCCTGCCAGATTCGCCTTTGTGAAAGTCGTTCCCACAAACTGGCCTTTTGCCAGGTTCAGGTCATTGAGCATCGCTCCCGCGAGGTTCATGCCCGTCTCGTCGATCTTGCGACCGCTCTTGCCTCCGCTTTCGAGCCATTGGGTGTGAGCGAGGAGTTCTTCGGTGGTGATGCTGGCCATGGGGGAATGAAGCCCCAAATCCCGCCGCCGTAAAATGAGTTTTCCAGGATCCTGGCAGTCTGGCATCCGTGTTGCGGGTGCATGACAGCCGCTGCTGGGCCGTCTGTGCTCGGCCTCATCGTGAATAAGATCACCGGTGCTTGGGTGCGATAGGGAGTGGCGACGAGTCGTCGTCCATCACGGCATGTCGGCGGCTCAGTGATGCGGATCTGCATGTGTTCCGTGAGCCACCCTTCGGGGTCTGGCCCGCGCTCCAACATTCCCTCGTGGCAAAAGGCGGCGTGTTCGGTTACAACCCATCTATGAAAGCGATTCTCTTTCCCCTCGGTCTGCTTGTGGTGGTCTCACTCGCCTGGGTCATGGGCCTGGCCAAGGCCGCGCCACCTGCGACGGGCGACGGCCCCTTTGCCGACGGTGGCTGGATCGACCTCACGCACGAGTTTTCCGCCGACTCGCTCTACTGGCCGACGGCGCAACGCTTCCAGCTCGAGGTCGAATCCCGTGCGTTCACGGACCGGGGCTACTTTTACGCGGCGAACCGCTATCGTGCCTCCGAGCACGGTGGCACGCATGTGGACGCGCCGATCCATTTCGCCGAGAAGGGCCAGACCGTGGACCAGATCCCCATCGGGCAACTGATCGGCGCGGCCGTGGTGATCGATGTCTCGGCCCAGGCGGCTGAGAACGCCGACTATCAGGTCACGGTGGCCGATTTCCAGGCATGGGAGAAAGAGCACGGCCGCATCCCGCAGGGAGCCATCGTTCTGCTGCGCACGGGTTTCGCCCGCTTCTGGCCGGAGGCGAAGGCGTATCTCGGCACGGACCAACGCGGCGCTGAAGCGGTGCCGAAACTGCATTTCCCCGGCCTGCATCCCGAAGCCGCGAGCTGGCTCATCGCCGAACGCCCGATCAAGGCTATCGGCCTCGACACGGCGAGCATTGATCACGGCCAGTCCACGCTGTTCGAGAGCCACCGCATCCTTCTGGGGAAGAACATCCCCGCCTTTGAAAACGTGGCCGCGCTGGACCAGCTCCCGGCCACGGGGGCCTTGGTGCTGGCGCTGCCGATGAAGATCAAAGAAGGCAGCGGCGGCCCGCTGCGTATCGTCGCCTGGGTGCCAAACAAACGCTGAACCATGGTCCCGGACGGCGGATGGCCAGCCGTCCTCAGTGCTCATTCGGCATCTTTCAAAACCGCCCAAAAGGAATATTGACCTCCTTCGGCCAAACCGGGACACTCGGGCTAATTCCAACCAGGGAGGTCATTATGAACGAACCGCAATCCCGTCGCGAGTTCCTTGCCGATGTCGGCAAAGGCACTCTTCTCGCCACCATCGGCCCCGCGCTGGCCGCTGAACTCGGTATCACCACGGCTGTCGCTGTCGAAGCGCCGGCGGCACTTAACTTCGGCGGCCTGGAGTCGCTCGTCTGCTTCATGCAGGAGACGCCCGTGTCGAAACTGCAGCCCGCACTGGCCGCGAAACTCAAGGACGGCGTGCCGCTCAAACAACTCGTGGCCGCGGGCGTGCTTGCGAACGCGCGCACCTTCGGCGGTGAGGACTACATCGGCTTCCACACGCTCATGGCGCTGCATCCGGCGCTCAAAATGGCCGGCTCCATGCCGGACCAACAGGCGGCACTGCCGGTGTTCAAAGTGCTGTATCGCAACACCAGCCGCATTCAGGAAAACGGCGGACGCACCGACGAGGTGCTGCATCCCGTGGCTGCGGGCACGGACAAACCGACCGCGCAGCAGCTTCACGACGCGGTGAAACGCAAGGACACCGCAGGCGCGGAGCAAACCTTTGCCACGCTGATGCAAAACAGCGCGGACGACGGCTTCAACGCCTTGCTCGAATGCGTGCAGGACAATCCCGAGGTGCATCGCACCGTGCTGCCGTATCGCGCCTGGGATTTGCTCGATCTCGTGGGCCGCGAGCATGCCACCACCATGCTGCGCATGTCCCTGCGCTACTGTTTGAACTCGGAAAAGCATCGCCGTCCTGAATGGGACGAGCACAGCAAGGCGCTGACGAAGCTGATCGACGAGCACAAGCTCATGGGCCGCGATCCCGGCACGCGCTCGATGGAGGACGGTGTCATGGAGAAGCTCAGCATGACCATTTTCAGCGGCACGCCCGAAACGGCCGCTGGCGCGGTGGCTGCCGCGCTGGCAGAAGGCTTCGATCCGCATGAAATCGGCGAGGCCATCTCGCTCGCGGCGAATCAACTCGTGTTGCGCGATCATGGTNNTCGCCCGCCGGAGTGGGAATCGCCCGGCAAGCCGGCTGGCAGCACGCACGGCGACTCTGTCGGCGTGCATGCGAGTGACTCGGTGCATGCGTGGCGCAATCTCTCGCAAGTCAGCAAAGGTCGAAATGTCTTCGCCTGCCTCATTCTCGGTGCCTGGCAGGTCGCACGGGATCGCGGCGGTAATGGCGTCCAGCGTTTCCTCGAATGGGAACCGCTGCCTTCGAAACGCCAGATCAGTCAGGGCACGGATCAGGCGAAACTGCTCGCTGAGCTTGACGAGAACATCCGCCTGAATCTTCAGGGGCATGCCGCCGGTGTCGTGCATCGCTGCGGCATGAAGGGAATCGCCCCGGAGGCCGTGTTCCAGACCTTGCTGGGCTATGCCGTCAGCGAAGATGGAGCGCTGCATGCCGAGAAATACTTCCAGACCACCTGGGACGAGTTTCATCGCACGCGTCCGGCCTTCCGCTGGCGTCATCTCACCGCGCTCGCCCGCGTCACCGCCAGCGAGTTCGGACGTCCCGCGCCCGGACAGGCCGAGGCGCGTGAACTGTTGGGCGTTTGAGCCTGAATCTTTGAAGTTGAAGGCCGACGTCCCTCCGGCTTCAACCATGCCGCCCCTTGAACGTCAGCTCCGCGATGCCGCTTTTGTCGAGTCCGCCGAGGCCCAGCGTGACCATTTTTTCATACTGCGCCTTCGTGGCGTCGTTGAGCGGCAGATTGAGGCCGACGGTCTTCGCCACATCGGCGGCGATGCCGCTGTCTTTGGCGGCGTGCTCGGCGGAGAACCAGCAGT
>DNXB01000260.1 GCA_003506995.1 Verrucomicrobiales bacterium | reverse complement strand
AGCCGCTGGTAAGCCGAGTCGTGAAAATACACCTGCTGATGCCCTGGAATGATTGCAAAGCGTGAACCGGCCTGAACGCCGCTTTGATGCTTCCCAGTGAGGAATCCGGCTCCAAGCGGGCTGTAGGTGACTATGGAAATGCCGTTCGCAGTGCAGTAGGCGCGAAATTCGTCACTCACATCGCTCACGGCGAGGTTGTGGTTGTTTTGCACGAAGCTGAACCTCGGTACTACGGCTTGGAGTTGTTCCAAGGTGAAGTTGCTGGCTCCGAGTTGCTTTACCACTCGCTCATCGAGCGCGGAGTCGAGTTGAAGCGCGGTTTCATGCCACTGATGCAGATAGAGCAGGTCAAGCTGCTCCACGCCGAGCCGTTTGAGGCTGGGGGTGATTTCGATGCGGTCATACGGCGGCAATATCTTCGTGGCGACGGTGATGCCTTCGGGTTTCCGAGACGCCAGCCACTTGCCGAGGATCGTCTCCGATGCGCCGCCACCATAAGCCGCTGCGGTGTCGAAGTGCCGCACACCGCGCTCCAGCGCATAATCGAGCAGCGTAAACGACGCCGCCTCGTCGATCTCGCGACCGAAGGTGACGCAGCCGAGGCCGATCTGGGGGCGCTTTTTCATGTGAGCTGGATGCCTGCGCTGGAAAAGATGTCCGCGCCGATGAAACGGGCGCGTGAGCCGAGCTGGCGTTGGATGCGAAGGACTTCGTTCCATTTTGCCATGCGCTCGCTGCGACTGAAGGAGCCGACTTTGAGCTGCCCGGCGTTCGTGGCGACGGCGAGGTGAGCGATGAAGGCGTCTTCCGTTTCGCCCGACCGTGCGGAGACGACCGGCAGCCAGCCGGCTTCCTGCGTGCGGCGGATGGCGGCAATGGTTTCGGTGACGGTGCCGATTTGATTGAGCTTGATGAGCACGGCGTTGGAGGTGTTCGCGGCGATGCCGCGTTCGATGCGAGTGATGTTCGTGGTGAAGTGGTCGTCGCCGATGAGCTGACAGCGATGGCCTATGGCCTGGCGTACGATTTTCCAGCCGTCCCAATCATCCTCGGCCATGGGATCCTCGATAGAGACGATGGGATACTTTTCCACCCACTCGATCATGAGCGCGGCGAATTCGTCGCTGGTGAAGCGGCGTTTTTCGAGGCCGAGCGTGTAGTGGCCGTCGTGGTAGAGATCGGTGGCGGAGATGTCGAGCGAGATGCCGACCTCGCGGCCCGGTGTGTAGCCCGCGTGCTCGATGGCGGCGAGCAGCGCGTCGAACACATCCTCGTTGCGATCAAACATCGGCCAGTAGCCGCCTTCATCGGCCACACCGGCGAGAAGACCGCGCTGGCGCATGATGTCGGCGGCGGCGTGGAAGACGTTGGCGGTGACTTCGAGCGTTTCGTCATACGATTTGGCCGTGAGGGCCATGATCATGAAGTCCTGGATGTCGATGCGGCCCTGCGCGTGCTTGCCNNCGCCGCCGCCGAAGATCTGGATCTCGGGCAGTGGCAATAGTGTGCCCTCGCCGCCGCCGAGAGATTCAAAGAGCGGGAGGCGTCTCGCATTCGCTGCGGCCTGTGCGACGGCCATGCTGGTGCCGAGGATGGCATTGGCACCGAGGCGTGATTTGCCCGGAGTGCCGTCGAGCGAGATCAGGGCGTCATCGAGGCCACTTTGATCGAAGACATCGCGACCCACGACGGCGTGGGCGATTTCTCCTTTCACATGCGAGAGGGCTTTGAAGACCGATTTGCCGCGAAAACGGCTCTTGTCGCCATCTCGCAGCTCCAAAGCCTCGTGATGACCGGTCGAGGCACCGGAGGGCACGAGGCCGTGGCCGGTGGTGCCGTCTTCGAGCGTCGCGATGACCTCCACCGTCGGATTTCCACGGCTGTCAAAGATTTGCAGGGCGTCGAGTGAGGTGATTTTCATGTCCAAGCAGTGGTCAATGCCGCGAGCGAAGGCGGATTCGGAAGATGAGTGAGAACGAAACGCGTGATGAAGGCGCGTTGTGCTTCGGAAAGGTATTCAACCGGCGATTTGCCATGCACGCGAGCGAGCAGGAGGCAGAGCAGCAGACGCACGGTGCGCTCTTCGAGATCACGACCACATGCGGCGGTGTAGGCGGACCAGAACTCAGGCACAAGTGCGATGGCCTGCGGATGCTGCAGCGCCTTCAGATGCAGGTGTGTGAGCAGAAACGCTGTGTCGAAGGCGGGATCGCCAAACCAGGCGCATTCGGCATCGAGCACGATGAGGCGCTGCGGGCCGGTGAGGAGGTTCTTGGGGCTATAGTCGCCGTGGACGAGCGCGAGTTTCGTTTCGGCGAGCCGCACGGCTTCAGCACGGACGAGATCGGCAACTTCGGGAACGCGATTGGCTGTGGTGAGGAGGTAAGGCTCGATGCGAAGGGCGGTGAAGTTGGGGAGAGTGTCAAAGCGTGCGCGTGCGGCATCATCGAGCCACGAAGCAGCGTGGAGCCGGCCTAAAACAGTGCCAGCAAGCTGCGCGGTGCTTTCATCGGCATCGCCGGTGAAAAGAGCTGTCTTCCAGTTGGGCATGTCGCCGAGGTATTCCATGGCGAACCAGCCATCGCCGCCACCGAGGATGCGCGGGACAAATTCCGGGATGATGGGCGCGGCATATTCAAAGAAGGCCTGCTCCACGCGATTGCGCGAGACATCGGCAAACCAGTCATCTTTGACGCGGAGCTTCTCCAGGGCTGTTTTGACCACCACTTGACCCTTTGACGACTCGACGAGTACGATGTCGCTCGACACGCCGCCGGTGAGCGGCGTCACTCGCACCTCGCCAGCGGTCAAACCGACGGCCTGCAGGTGGGGGAGGAGGTCGGCGGTGGTCACGGTGCGCTACTTGGCCTGCTGCTTCGCCAGTTCGGTAAGGAAGGCTTTCTCGCGGTCAGTGACGTAGCGGTGGTAGCCTTCGGGGTCGATGAAGGGATTGGTGCCGCCTGTGATGAGGAATCGCGTGTGCTTGGCATTCATGTCGTAGTAGCCACCGTGGGCACCGAGGAAGAGATCGATGGGCTGGGCTTTGAGAAAACGGAAGGTCTTCTCGTAGTCCGTAGCGATGCTGGGGTAGTCCTTGTTGCCGACGAGGATGTAACCAGGGTTCACATTCGGACTGCCGATGATGACGGCGTTGAGGCCATCGACCTTCATCGTCCAGGTGGTGCAGCCGCGCGTGTGTCCAGGGGTGAGATTCGCGACGAGCGTGCTGCCGCCGAGCTTCACTTCGTCGCCGTCTTTGAGCCGGCGGTCCACTTTGGCGGGTGTGAACTGCGTGTAGTCGGCTTTGAGGCGGGATTTTTTCGCGCCGCCGCTCTCCACGGCATCGGCGTCTTGTTCCATGACGAAGTATTGTGCTTTTGTCTGTTTGATGACTTCAGCGCTGCCTGCGCAGTGATCCGAATGCGCGTGGCTGATGAGCAGGATTTTCACGTCGGTGAACTTGAAGCCGAGTTTCTCGATGCTGGCCCGGATGAGCGGCACGGACTCCTCAAAGCTGCTGTTGATGAGGATATGCCCTTCCGGCGTGGCGATGAGATACGACGCGAGGTCTTTGGAACCGACGTAATAGAGATTCCCGGCGATCTTGTGCGGCGGGAAGGGATCCATCCAGGCTGCGGGCTGCTCGGCGCTTGCGATGTTGGCCCAGCAGCAAAGAGCGAGACAGATGAGATGGCGAAGGTTCATGACGGAGATCAGTAGTTTTTGCCTTCCGGAATGACGGGAGCGCCAGCGACTTCACCGAGGATGGAGTCGAAGTCGGCGGCGCACTGGGTGAAGTGAGCGTGGACGGCGCCGAACTCGCTGCCGTGGACGATGAATTGCGCGCCGAGGTCGATGAGGGTCTTCGCATCAGCGGCGGTGCCGACGGGGCGGCCCCAGGCTTTGCCGTGTTTTTTGCAGGCGGCGGCGATTTTCTTCTGCACGTCCATCATGACGGGATCATTCACTCCGGGCGTGCAACCGAGGCGCAGGGACATGTCGCCAGGGCCGATGAAGAGGATGTCCACGCCGGGAACGGCGGCGATGGCTTCGGCGTTTTCGAGCGCGGTGGGTGTTTCGATTTGGACAGTGAGGAAGGTCTCGCGGTTGGCGGCGTCAGTGTAGTCGTCGGGTTTGCCGATCCAGTAGTCGGCATCGCGTCCTCCGCCGCAGAAGCCGCGGTCGCCGAGGGGTGGGAACTTGATCGCACTGACGAGAGCGCGTGCTTCATCGACAGTGGCAACATGCGGAATCATCAGACCGGCAGCGCCGTCTTCGAGGAGGCGGTAGAGGCTGTTTTTCTCTTTTGTCACCGCACGCCACATGCAGTCGATGTCGGCGGCGTGATGCCGGCCGAGCATGGTTTCGATTTCACGAGCTTCCCAAGCGCGATGCTCGCCATCGAGCCAGATGCCGTCGTAGTGAAAGTGGGCGGCCATGGCCGGGAAGAAGGCGATGGGTGAACCGCAGCAGCAGATGCGGGCGACTTTGCCAGCGCGGAGCTTGGCGAGGACTTTGGAGCGTCTCATGAAATCAGTTTTGGGGCTTGAGGTGTTGGGTGAGCAGCGTGGTCAATGTCGAGGCATCGTCGGCGAGCAGGTGAAGGTCTTGGGCTTCGATCAAACGACGGGCGAGGGCTTCGTGCTGTTGTTCTTCGGTGGTGAGCTTGGCTTTTGCCGCAGAGGGCAGCGCGACGATGACGTCCCACTGCTGCGGACCGAAGCTGAGTGACGAGTTCATGATCCAGGAGTAGCTTTTGTGGAAGGCTTCGGGCTTTTGCACAGGCAGTGATCCCGGCACAGCGATGAGCACGAGGTCCTGAGCCATGGCGCGGACTTTTTTGGCGGATTCTTCGAGTTGGGCGAGCGTCTGTCCTTCGACGGGCCATGGGGTGACATTGACGATGGCTTTGGGATAAAGGTGCTGAATCGCGGGAGCGATGAGCGTGTCGTAGGGCGGCATGGCGAGCACTTTGACGGGCTTGCCGACTTTGAGGAGATCGAGCGTGTGGCGCAGAGCTGGCAATGGCGGGCCGATTTCGCTGAGCGATGTTTTCTGGCCAGTGATGGTGTGCGCGATGGTTTCGGCGAAGAGTTTGTGGCCTGCCATGTTGGGGTGGATGGGATCGCTGAGGAGCAGATTCCATTCGAGGGCATCTTTGGCGTGAACAGCCTCAAAAGCGGCGAAGCAATCGGCGACGGGGAGTGATTCGGCTTTGGCGATGTCGCGGATGGCTTGCGTGAACTCGGCGAGTTTGGCTCCGGGGCGCTGCGGGGACTCGATGATGGAGTTTTGCGTGCAGAGAATGACTTCGGCGTCGATGGCGCGGCAGCGGCGGATGATTTCACGGAGGTTGTTTTGGAAATCGGCGACGGGCGTGCGCACGAGATCGTTCATGCCGAACATGATGGTGACGAGATGTGGCTTGTGAGCGAGGACATCGCGTTCCAGGCGCTTAAGTCCGCCCGTAGTGGTGTCGCCGCTGATGCCGGCATTGCGCACGGTGACCTGGGCCTGCGGATGGATTTTTTGCAGGGCGGTTTGTAGCATCTCTGGATAGGCACGCAGGCCGCCAGTGTGATAATAGACGCCAGTGATGCTATCACCGATGCAGACGATGCGAACGGGCTCTTTGCCTGCGGCGAGGAGTTGCGCGGTTTTGAGCGGAGCTGCTGAGAGCAGGCTCACACAGGCGAGAAGGAACAAAAGAATGCGCATGATGATCAGGGTTGCTTCAGCCAGTCGAGTGTGATGCGGCGGATGCGAGGCGGTTGAGGGCGCCGACTTTGCTGTCGCCAGCGCAGTAGCCGATGAGCATGGCGTCGCCGACGAAGTGGATGGCGGTGTAGTGGTAGAGGCCGTCGGGATCGCTTTCGATGAGCTTGCGCTGCGGCCAGGTCTTGCCGCCGTCGGTGGAGATGGCGGCGACGAAGGGATTGCGCTTCTTCGGCGGGAACGGGAACTGGCCGGAGTGGTCGTTGTAGATGGCAAGGAGGTCGTTGCTGCCGGGCAGGCGCTTGATGCTGGCGGGGCCGTTCGGCGATTTCATCTCGGTGGGCTGGGGCGGTGTGAAGGTCTTGCCCGCGTCGGTGGAGCGGAA
>DNXB01000206.1 GCA_003506995.1 Verrucomicrobiales bacterium | reverse complement strand
AGGGCCAGATGCCGCCGTTGTGGTAGTGATGCGGCAGGTTCAGCAGATTCACCGCATAATAGGGCTTCCAGTCGGGATCACCTGGCATGACGATCGGATAAAGATTCGCCACTGGAAAAGGTTCGTTCACGCCCACGCCCCACATGAAGCGAAACGCCGTGCGCGCCCGGCTAATGTCCAGCACGTTGAACAAGAAGGCCAGGATGTTGCCATAAACGTCGCAGCGCCAGTTGAAGTCGAACGGCGTGACCTGGGCGAGCAGGTAGGACGCGTCCCCCACGCTGTATTGCATGTCGGCAAAGGTGCGCATCGTGGTGGTGCTGGCGGTGGTGGGCCAGAAACGATGGAGGATGGCGGATTTGATGGACTGCGACCAGCGGAGGTATTCCCCCGCCTTCCGCCCCTGCCCAAATGTTTCCAGGATGCGGCCGAAGGCGATGTTCGCACGATACCAGATGACCTGGTCCACGAGGACGTTGTAGGAGCGCCCGAAGAGGTCCGTCCAGTCGCCCGCTTCCGGGATTTCAAGCAGCGCGTCGTAGTTGGAATCGTGCGCGGTCAGCCAGTCCATGGCGCGTTGAAGCACGGGCAGAAACTCGCGGATGAGGGCGGTCTCACGCGTGACGCGGAGGTATTCATACGCGGCGATGATGGTCCACAGGCCGCTGTCGATGGAGCAGATGCCGCCGATGCCGGAAAAGTCCGGCACCGCAGTGTCGATGTTCACATTGGCCGGGATCTGGCCGTGCGGCGAGACGTGGGACAGCAGCGTGCGCAAGGTCGCGCGCTGGCAGTCGCGGATGTCGGGGTCGGCCAGCGGCAGCGAGGCGATCAATGTGATCGCCCCATCCCGGCCCCACACGCTGCGCTAGTTGGCATCCGTGCCCCGGGTTTCATTGTCCACAAGCGAGCAGGCGGAAAAGCCCATGGGCGTGATGTTGCGGCGCAAAGCGGAGACCGCGCGGGCGTAGGCCTCGTTGAGAAAGTCGCGGTCCTCGGGCTTCAACGCCTCGGGCGCCACCTCGCTGAGCAACTGACGGATCTCCGGCTCATACTGGATGTGCTGAGGCTCCTCTCCGGGTGTGAGGCTGCAGCTGGCAGGCAGCACGCCGTAGTGAATGAGACCTTCGATCACCCCGTCAGCGCAGATGGTGTGGGCACGATAGCAGGACAAACCAACGGTGGCCTCCATGAGTTCCGGCTGGGAATTCTCCACCACAATGCCATGCGCGCCGGGGATCTGGAGCATGGCGGTGTCATTGCCCGAATCTCCGGCCACGATCACTTCCTGAGCGGGAATTTTGAGGTGCCGCAGCAGCCAGGCCAGCGCGTTGCCCTTGTTGGCGTATTTGGGCAGGATGTCCAGGTCGCGATCACTGCTGTACACCACCAGGGCTTCGATGCCGGCCTCGCCCAGCGCCGTCTCGACGCTGGCGATGAGCTCAGCGGGCGCCTGGTGCAGATACCAGCTCGACTTGCAGGCGTTTTGAAAGGGAGCCGGCTGGCGCACCGCGCTGGTGATGGTCTGCACCACCTGCTCGGCACGGTCCCGGTCCCACCCTTCGTTGAGGATGTCGGCAAACTCCTGCACCGTGCCGCCCGTGCGCACGTTGTGGATCAGCGTGCCGACGCCGCAGATCAGGTAATCCGGGTCCGGCAGGTCGGAGCGATGCACCGTGCGCATAGCGTCTTTGAGCAGGCGCCCGGTGTTGTACACCAGCAGCGGCCGCTCCTCCTTGGGCAGGGAGCCCCACAGTTGATGAAACAGAAGGGTCGCGTCAGGCTTGCCCAGCAGGGTGCCGTCGAGATCGCTGCAAAAAAGCCGGAAATTCACGTTGGGTTCGATCAAAGCAGGGTTTGTTGTTCAAATTTCACCCACAAACTGGGGCGTCAACCCGCCTTTCTCGGCCGGCAGCTCATCCTCGCTCACATCGAGCGCCATCCGGTCCTCGACCGCGCGCACCAGTTGCTGGGCGATCCCGCTCCAGGTGAAAAGCGCCCGCACCCGCTGGCTGCCCTGCTGATGCAGCCTCGTCCGCAGCCGCTGATACTTGAGCGCCTGCAGAATGGCGATGCCAAACTCCTCGATGTCCTCCGTGTCGGTGTAGATCGCATGCACGCCGAAATCCAGCGCACGATACAAGCCGCCGCGCGTCGTCACCACTGTGGGCGTGCCGCAGGCCAGCGCCTCCACCGCCGTCATGCCAAACGGCTCGTAGCGGCTGGACAGCACAAACACATCCGCCGCGCGGTAGTAGTCGGCCATCTGCTCGTCTGGCAGCGAGGCGCTGATCACCACCCTCTCTTGCAGCCCATGCTCCGCGACCAGGCCTTCCAGCTCCTTCAACAGGTTCGCGTCCCCAGGATCGGAAGACTGCATGCCCACCGCCAGCCGCAGCCGCGCCTCCGGCAGGCGCGAGGCCACCAGCGCAAACGCGCGCACCAGCAGATCGAAGCCTTTGTTGCGCGCCAGCCGCCCGATGGAGGTCACCACCAGCCCTGAGTAGCCCAGGTCATGTCGTATGGTCTGCCGCGTCGGCTCGCTGACCGGAAAGAAGCGGTTGTCATCATAACCGGGCGGAATCATGCGGATCTTCGTGCGCAGGATGCTGTAATCCTTCACGATCAGGTCCGACTGCGGCGGCGTCGTGGCGATCACCAGATCACTCGTCTCGAAGATGCACTGCTCGTTTTTTCGCCGCGTGCTGAAATTGAACTGCTTTTCCAGCTTTTCCTTCTCCTCCGGCGCGGCATCCACCATCTGACGCTGCTTCCACGAGCCCAGCGAGTGCGGCGTGTGGACGTGCGGGATGTTCAGCACCGAGGCCAGGGACATTCCGGCCAGCCCCGCGTCCCAGTAATGGCTGTTGATGAAGTAATACGAGCAGCCATGCCGCAGGAGCAGACGATGCGCGTTCTCCACCCACTCCGGGATGCTTTTGTACAGGTGCTCTTTCGAAATGAACTCGCTGCCGCCGCACGGCACGCGCACGATGTTCACATTCTCATCCACCGCCTCGATTTCTGGCTGGCCTTCAAAGCGGCGGGTCCAGATGTCCACCTTGTGGCCGAGCTGCGCCAGCTTGCGGGACAGCTCCAGCACAAACACCACCTGCCCGCCGGTGTCAGGAGCGCCCAGCGGCGGTGACGCGGCCACATAGCCGTGGGTGGAGATCATGGCAATGCGCTGACGCACGCGTGGTCGTCGGCGCGACAAGGTTGTTTTGGTGGTAGTCATAGGTTGTCATGGGGGGTTCACTGGACCCGCTTGGTCCCGTGTTTCCGATTCCATAGGCCAAGAATGCCCGCTCTCAGCATGACTTGGCTTGTGGCGCTCAGCGCCACTCGGTCAGCAGCGCCAGCCCCTCGCGATTGCGCGGCGCCAGCGCCAGCGAGTCCATCAGGTGCCGCTTGGCCTTGGCAGCATCCGTTTCCCTCCAAAGCTGCGCCAGTTTGAAGTGCGTCTGCGCCGCGCTGCCCGGATCAAGCACCAGCACGCGCTCATAGGCCGCGATGGCCTCCTCGCGCAGGTTCAAGGCCGCGTTCGCCTCTCCCAGCGCCTTCTGCGGCGTCACCAGGAAGGGATTCAACGCCGTGGCACGTTGCGCGTTCGCTTTCACCTCAGCCCAGCGCTGTTTCGGCAGGTCCAGCTCGATCAGGCGCAGGAAGGTGCTCTGTGCGCTGGAGGAATTCGCCGCGATCTGCCGCAGCACCGCTGTTTCCTCATCCACACGCTTCAATTGCCGCAGCGCCATCACCTTGAGCGCGTGGCCGCTCTGGGCGCTGAAATCCTCCGGCAGCAGTTGAATCAAGATGTCGGCGGTTTTGATCACTTCCGGCCAGTTTTTCTGATTCACCATCTCTTGCGCGAATTTCCGCGTCGCGGGCAGGTTGTTCGGGTGCTCCTTCAAGTAGCTCGCAAACGATCCTTCATCGAAGGGGTTCAAATCCTCCGGCTTCGGCTCCTCCCAGTCGGCCTTGGCGCCAAATCCCATCGCGCGGCCCTTGATGAACTTGGTGAAGCCTTTCTCGATGTCGTCCAGAGCGCCCACGTTCGCCTCCAGCGCGGCGTTGATGCGCTGCCCCGCCGCCAAGTCGCGCAAAACGCCCAGCAGCTTCTCCAGTCCGTGTTTCTCGATCAAATACTCCACCACCTGGCTCGACTCATAGTAGGCGAACATCACATGCTCCTGCGACTTCGCGTTCATGAAGGCCCCGCTCAGTTGCGACACCGGCGTCAGCGTCTCCTCATCCAGCGTCATCTCGCGAAACGTCGCGTCCATCGGCATGCCCCAGGCCGGATCACGCCGCCTTTCCTCATACACGCTGATTCCTTCGCTCAACCAGCGCGGCATGCGGTTCTTCGTCGCTGACAGCGTGATCACATGGCAGAACTCATGCCACAGCGTGCTCTCCCAGTTGTTGCGGCCATGCGCCAGGCTGCCGGGGCTGTTCATCGTCACCACCGTGCCAAAGCACACGCCCAGCATCCCCTGCCCGCCCAGCGCGCCAAACGTGCGGATGGCAAAGTCCTGCTGCGCGCCGAAAAACTCCACCAGCACCGGTCTTTTCAGCTCCAGGCCGTATTTCGGAGCCAGCACCGCCTTCGCCTCCCGCAGCAGCGTCAGCGCCCGCTCGCCATAGATCGGCCAGTCGCGCTTCGGCATCTTCAAGGTGAAGTCCTCGAACGACTTCGTCACATAGCCGTTCATCTCCTTCTCCAGCAGCCCCAGATTGTGCGCCTGGATGTTGTAGCCGTCCTCCGTGCGGATCGTCGCCGCCAGCTTCCAGGCTTCATCTTCCTCGCCCAGCCGCAGCAGGTCATGGCAGAGTTGCACTTTGGCGGGCAGGTAGTTCGCGTCCATCTCCAGCGCCTTGCGCTGATGCCCCGCGCTCTCCGCGAAACGATACGCCCGCGACAAACAGCGCCCGATCGTGTGATCCACCGCCGGATTCTTCTCCCAACGCTTCAGCGCCGCCGTGCGCGCCGCATCGACCTTCTTCGCGTCCGCGTGAAACAGATGCGCCACCACCGCCCGCAGCGACCACGCCAGCGGATGCTGCTCGTCAAAATCCAGCACCAACTGCACCGCAGCCTCCGCCTCCACAAACTTCTCGCCGCCGATGAGCAGTTCCGCCCGCAGGAGATGCGCAGCCTTGTGATTCGGGTTCAGCTCCAGCGCCTTCGCCAGATTCTCCACCGCCTTCTCGCGATCACTCGTGCCAAACGCCTTCGCCAGGCCAAAGCGCAGCTCCGCCGTCTCCCCGTGCGCTTTCAAACCCATGCGAAACACCTCCGCCGCCCGCTTCGCATCGTCCTTGTCCAACGCCAGATGCCCCTCGGCCAGATAGGCCGCCTCCAGCTTCGTATCCTTGCCTAGCGCCGTCTTAAAATACTGTGAGATCACCTTCTGCGCGTCCGCCTCGAGCACCAGCGCGGCCCGGCCCAGCATCACCAGCTCCATCGCCGTGCGGTCCTTCGGCGCTTTCGCCTTCGCCGCCTCATTCACGCCCTTCAGCGCCTCCGCCGCTGTCTCCGCCTGCCCCAGCATCTTCGCGAAATCATGCCGCAGCATCAGCAGCTCGAAGTGTCCCGGAAAAATAACCAACGCCTTCCGCGCCTCCTCCAGCGCCTCCTCGATCCGCCCCAGTTCCACCAGCGCCTTCAGCCGCAGGAGGCGCCACTCCGCCGCCTTGAGTCCCTTCTCCACCGCCGCCTCCCCGACCCGCGCCACCAGTTCATACTCCCCGTGCGCCAGCAACTCCGTCACCGGCCCCAGATTCCGCTCCTCAAACATCTTCTCCAGATCAAGCTGCTGCGCCTGGGCGGCAGCCATCGTGAGGACCAGCAAGAACACAGGGAGCAAACGCATGGGATCAAATCGTGCCACGCCGTCCACTTCTCGCACAACTTGTGCCGCTCTCTCACCAAGGTACATGCCTTGCCACTCCCCGGACCCCCAGTCGTTCTTCCAGTTCAGGGTTTGGCATAGTCCCACATGGAATTCACCCTCCTACGCCGTTGCAAAGCCACATTTGGGTTGCCCAGCAACGGCATAGGAGGGTAAAACGGCAGCCATGAGTGTCACTGTCCGTTCTTTTCCGACAAAACGGTGGGAGATAAAGCCGCTGACAAACCTCGCCATCTGTTAACCATCCACACTGTTCGCCTGAAAAATGAAACCCTTCTCGCCCAAGTCGACAAGTTACCTTCAGCCAGGCCACTTCTGGGCGATCCCGATTGATAATCATCAGTATGGTTGTGGCGTTGTTCTGGCTCATAGGAAGAGTCGGGAAGGCAAGCGGGACTCCCGAACGTTCTTGGCCGGGTTACTTGATTGGACAGGACGGACAGTGCCCGACGAAGCAAGCATCAAGAGCAAGCGAGTCATTGCGGAGCGGTTTGCCCATATCAAGACGATACAGATGAGGGC
>DNXB01000598.1 GCA_003506995.1 Verrucomicrobiales bacterium | reverse complement strand
CCTCGGAGCCACCATCCTCGGAGCCGCCGTCCTCGGAGCCACCGTCCTCGGAGCCACCATCCTCGGAGCCGCCGTCCTCGGAGCCACCGTCCTCGGAGCCACCGTCCTCGGAGCCACCATCCTCGGAGCNNAGCCACCATCCTCGGAGCCACCATCGAGCAGCCCGTCCTCGGAGCCACCGTCGAGCAGTCCGTCTTATCCCAGCAGTGAGTCCCCATCGTCCGAGGACGAGGAGCCAGAAGATGACTGCCCTGAATCCGACGACGACGGCGGCGGCGGTTCGTGCTCCGAGGAGGAAACCGGCGGTGGTGCGACCGCCGACCCGGCCGCTGATGCGGATGAGTGTGGCTACAAACCCGGCTTTTAACAACCCTTTCAACCTTGTCATTTTTTGCCATGAATTCCTCCAGAAACACCCCAGGAAAAGGCGTCGCCGAGCTGCTGGACGTGCGCATTCAATATGTGGCCCGCATGAACGGTCCGACCGCAAGCATCATCGGCAACAGTTGGCTGCTGACGACACTGCCCTATCTGGTTTTCAGTTCCGCGACGGACGGGGGCCACCCGCTTCAGGTGAGCCGTGTGACTTCGCTGCGTGGGACGGCGCGTTTCAGTTGGTCGGGCTCGGAGTACCTGGGTTTGAATGGAACCCGCCAGAAACTGACCGTTTCCGGTTCCGATTATCTCGTCACGGCTCCGAACGGCACACGCAGCTATTTTTTCGGGCCGGCGGCAGGTGCCGCGTTGCGTGGCCGGCTGCAAAGAATCGTGCAGCCCAGCGGGATCGAGTGCGTGGCCGCGTATGATGGGGCGCAGCGTCTGCAGAGCCTCACGGCGGCGGTGCCCGGCACGGCGGACAATGCAGCGCTTCATTTCCACATCGCCAGCGAGGGCGCTCATGAGGGGCGGATTCTGTCGATTGAAAAGCGGCTCTCCCGTGGCGGGGTGGAGCAGCCGGTGAAACGCTGGGTTTACACCTACCACACGGGAGAGGACGGCATGGGGCTGGCCAATGACCTGAAAACCGCCGCCACCGAGGTCTATGACGAATCCAGCAGTGCCTGGCAGCGGGCCGGAGCGAACTACTACACCTACTACACGGAGGACAGCGCGGTCGGCTTCGTCCATGGCCTGAAGTATGTGGTGTCTGGCGCGGACTTTGAGCGCATGGTGGCCGCTGGGCTTGATCCCGCAGTGTTCACCGCGGTGACCGACGAGATGCTGGCCGCCTATGCCACAAGCTTCCGGGAATACGATGCGGACCGGCGGGTCACGAATCTGGCGGTGTCCGCCGGGCAGCTTGCCACCCAGTTCACTCGTCTTGATTCCAATGGCAGCGTCAACTGGACCCGGCGTTCGGTCGAGACACGACCGGACGGGGCCACCGTCACGACCTATTTCAACAGCCTGAACCAGGCCATGCTGAAAGTGCTGGCGCAGGGCGGCGAGAGCTGGCCCACCTACTGTGAGTATGATGCGGACACGCATCGCGTGCTGGAGGCCGGGCCAGATGCCATCTCGGCTTTCACCATGCCCACGGACCCGTCGGTGAATGTCAGCGTCACCCTGCGCGCGAGCGAGGGGCTCATCCGGTGCTGGGAATACTATCCGCTGGATGGCAGCGGCGGAGCTGGATCGGCACCGGGTCAATTGAAGCGCCGATGGGTCAAGCAGGGGGCGTCCGGCGGCGAGATCACCTTGGAGGCGCGTTCCTACACCTCCCACACCGTCGATGACCTGACGGTGTATGAGCCTGAAGTGGTCACGGTTTACCGCAGCGATGCTGACGGTGGCTCGGTGCCAGCCACCACGTTGATGGAGTGGGAATGGCATACGGGCCTGCCAGTGCCGCAGCAAAAGACCCTCACGCTGCCGGTGGTTTCGACGGATGAAAACGGCACCGGCACCGCCGCTGTCGTCACCGAGCGTTACGACACATTGGGAAACATGGCCTGGCTGCGGGATGAGATCGGCGTGCTGCAATACCGGGTCTGGGACCGGCTGGTGGGCGCGGCCGCCCGGCTCATTGAGGATGTGGACACGCTGCGCATGGACGCGGCGGTGGTGCCGTCCGGTTGGACCACGCCCTCGGGCGGTGGCCTGCACCTCATCACAGACTATGAAAACGACGCGCAGGGGCGCTGGACGCTGGAGCTTGGGCCGGAGCATCCGCTGGATTTGCGCGGCAGTCTGGTTTCTGCCCGCCGTGCCCGCTACCGGGTGCATCTGGACAGCCGGTTCCAGCGCTGGGACGCGGACGGCTACGCGGTGGGGAACGGCTTCCGCACCCTGGGCGCGGCCCGCATCACCCAGTGGAACGGCTCCGGGCAGGTCATGGACGAGGTTTCTGTGTCCGTGCCGGAGGAGGACCGCATCGACGCGGCCGATCCCATGCCGCAGAGCCGCTGGACGCGCTGGACCCGCACGATTTACGATCAGGCGGGCCTTCGCCTCGCCGTGCGGCGTTATGTGAAGATTCCTTCCAGCGACCGGGAGTTGGACGGCCAGCCGGTGGAGGGTTTCGCGGGTGTGGATTATCTTCAGGAATCCCTCGGTTACGACAGCATGCTGCGGGTGAACCGCACCGTCAGTCCCGGCGGCACCATCCAGCGCAGCGTGTTCGATGCGCGTGCTCTAATGCTGGAAGGCTGGGTGGGCACCAACGACACCGGAGCCACCGATGACGATCCCACTGGCGGCGGCGCGGCGGGGAACAACATGCGCTG
>DNXB01000377.1 GCA_003506995.1 Verrucomicrobiales bacterium | reverse complement strand
TGTGATGTACTCGTATGCGGGCTGGAACGCGGCCACTTACATCGTTGGCGAGATACGCAATCCGCAGCGCAACGTGCCGAAGGCCATCGCGCTCGGCACGCTGCTCGTCACCGTGCTCTATCTAGCGCTGAACGCGACTTTCCTCAATGCCGCGCCGATGAGCGAACTGGCCGGGAAGCTGGACGTGGGCCACGTCGCGGCGGAGCACATCTTCGGCGTCACCGGCGGCAAGATCATGTCCGGGCTCATCTGCCTGGGCCTCGCCTCCAGCATCAGCGCGATGACATGGCTGGGGCCGCGTGTGCTGCACACCATGGGCGAGGACATGAAAATCCTCGCGCCGCTGGCGGCCTGCGATGAGCGCGGCGTGCCGGTCACCGGTCTTTTCGTGCAGCTCGCCATCGTCATCACTCTGCTGCTCACGGCCAGCTTCAACACGGTGCTCACGGCGGTGCAGTTTAGCATCCAGCTTGGCTCCTTCGCCACGGTGGTGGGCCTCATCGTGCTGCGCGTCAAGCAGCCCGATCTGCCACGTCCCTACCGCTGCTGGGGCTATCCGTTCACACCGCTGCTTTTTCTCGCCATCAGCCTGTGGATGATGGTGTTTCTCATGCTCGACACCGTGACGCGGGATGCCTCCCTCTATGGCCTGGGTTTGATTTTGCTCGGCTGGATCATTTACCTCATCTCGCCGCGTACTCCACGCTCCGCATGAAAAACACCGCCGCTCTCCTGCTCCTGCTGACGCAAATTGCGCTCGCGCAAACGCCCACGCCGAATGATCAGGCGCGTTTCCTCGCCGGTCTGCCGCAGGAAGGCTCGCCGCTCGCGAAACTGGCCGTGCGGGGCGAGTTCAACTCCCATGCGAAGGAACTCGACGCCGCCTGGGCCGACGCGGAGGAGCGCCAGCTCCGGCCGATCCGCGAATGGGCGCCGCTCGGCCTGCCGGAGGCGGTGAATGACGCCTCGCCGTTGCTTTACGTCTTCAGCGGGCCGGATTTCCTGCATGCGCACACGTTCTTCCCGAACGCCTCCACCTATGTGCTGGCCGCCGTGGAGCCCGTGGGACTGCCACCCGATGTGACGAAGCTCAGCGAGGGCGAGCTCGGCGCCTCGCTGCGCAATCTGCGCAACACCTTGAACGCCTCGCTCAGCTTCAGTTTCTTCATCACCGCCGACATGAAGAAAGACCTGCGGGCCACCAAGCTCACCGGCACGCTGCCGGTGCTCTACGTCTTCCTCGCCCGTTGCGGCTGTTACATTCGGAGCGTGGAAAACGTGTGGCTCGACCAAGAAGGCAAGGTGCTGACCGACAAGCAAACCAAGACGCCCGGCGCTCGCATCACCTTCCTCGGCCCCGGAGGCCAGCCCCAGACGCTCTATTACTTCGCCGCGAACATCGCGAGCTGGGCGCTGAAGCAGGACGCGTCCTTCCTGCGCTTCTGCGACACGCTGGGCACGACCAACGGCTTCACCAAGTCCGCCTCCTACCTCATGCACATGTCGGAGTTCAGTGTCATCCGCGACTACCTGCTCAACCACTGCCGCACCATCACCCAGGACGACTCCGGCATCCCCTGGCGCGATTTTCCGCGCGACCGCTGGAATGTGCAGGCATTCGGCTGGTATCCAGGGCCGATTGAATTGTTCCAGCAGCATTACCAGGTCGGTCTCGCCGAGTACTATCGCCGCAACGAAATCACCGCGATTCCCTTCGGCATCGGCTATCAGTGGCAGCCGGGTAGAAGCACGCTGATCTACGGTGTGTCGAAGACGGTCATCAGAAAGGCGATTCCGGTGGTGGAGGATGAGGTGAAAGTGCCGCAGTAACGGTGCCATCAATATTCGTGAAGGGCAGCACACCATCGTTTTGCCACAGAGGGGCAAAGCGGCAGAGGTGCGGAGAATGAAAATCTCAGCCGCTCTGCTTCTCTGCCCCACTGCGGCAAAACCGAGCCATCCAGGGTGTGATTTCGTGATGGATTTAGAAACCGTGCGCATCGTCTGCCTTCGCCATGAGAAGCGGCACCCGGGCTTTGGCACGGGCAGGAGGTGAAATGTGCATGTTACCAGTGGCAGCCGGGAAGAAGAACGCTGATCTACGGCGCTGCCAAGGCGGTCATCAGAAAGGCGATCCCCGTGGTGGAGGAATTGCCAGCGGCTCAGCGATGATTCTTTTTGACATACAGGCAGATAATTTGCATTGCCGTCTAAACGACGTGGTGATATTCAAAATGCCTACCTGTGAATCCGCCCTCTCAACAAAACTTTTGGGAGACGATCTCGTTGATCGTCGGTGTGATTGTTGGGCTCATCACAATCTATCGTTACTTTTCCGCGCGTGAACGATTTAAACTCGTATCACACGACGATCCGGACGGTGGTGTCACCAGAGTGACCATTTATAATCCCATGTCACGAGCACTGGAGATCCAGAAGATAGTTTACGAGGTCAGGGCCCAGAAGACTTGGCACGTTGACTCCTACGAATCGCGTTTACCTCGGACGCCATTTACCATCGAGCCGTTCAAGTCATTCGAATTCAAGATTTCTGCTGGTCAGCATTTTAGCAGCAACATTCTCGGACCGGCAAGAATCCGAGTCGTCTCATCGGCAGGCAGAACATACAGAAAAAACCTGTGAAACTTAAACCATGAGATGCAGCTAACAATCCCTGTGCGACAAGAGTTCGCGCCCTTCACATATCCGACGCACTCCACCTGCAACAATTTTTTGGGCGGTGACATTTCAGCCATTGAATCAAAACACGAAAGGAAAACACAATGATCGGAACAATCAGACCATCATGGAGCGCTCTACGCTGCCTCGGATTGCGTGACACAGTAGTCGAGAGCATGTGTCGCACATGCGGTTCGCTCGCAGCATCCACAGGCAATAAATCAAGATTATGCCTGTCCTACGACGCAATATTTTTGTCTATTTTCTCTTCAGAACAGGAATTTCGAGAGCACTCCCTGCGTCCACGTCCCATCCGCTGTTTCACCAAAGGAACGCCGTTATCTGCCGATGCTCGATACCTTGCAGATGTTTCAGTCCTTACCGCTGACAAGAAGCTGAACGATATGAAGCGTGATGGAGAAGCGCGCATACATCGGAAAATCCAAGCGACGATGAGACGCCTAGCAGAAAGTGCTTCCCAGTCACTAGCGCAGACAGGCGTTCCCGTTGACGCAGTTGAGTCTTCACTTGACGCTTACAGGCATCTGGAAATCTCTAACGCGAGAGATTTGTTTGCAAGTCTCTCCAAGCCAATAGCAGATGCCTACGGTCATATATTTGGTGGTCTTCCATCCCGTATGAATTCCTGTCATGATGAACTTCGCACAGTAGGTCAGCAATTTGGTAGATTGACTGTCCTCGTGGATGCAGTCGAGGATGCTGATGACGATGCAGCCACAGGTTCCTACAATATTTGGAAAGCGAGCACGGATCTACCCGGTGACAAAGACACAATAATTGCCAGAATACATCAGTGCTTTGATGTTCTCAGAACCACTTCCACTCGCATCTCCACCATCGCGGGTCAGTATCTAGAAGCAGCACAAGAAGCCACGCTTCAACGATTAGCCTTGCCCAAGGCAAAAGCACGTCTTCTGACGCATCCTGGATCCGTAATTGCAGGTCTAAATTGCGTTGAGCACGATTGTGCCGGTAATTCCTCACTCACACCAACGGGTATGTGCATTGCAGCCTTGTGCTGTATTGGAGGTGTTACCATGTGTATTAAAGATAAGTGAATTCGCTCGTCGCCACCATAAAACGGAGTGGTGAGCGATTCATGGAAAACTGACATCTGATACTAACACCTTTCCGATCCATTTATGCTTCCGTCACTTCTTCGCGAGTGACATCATCTCGTGTTCGCAAACAACAGCCGCAGCATCTGCGCGTCATTCGGCTTTGAGTCCTTCGCCAGACGCACGATGACGAGCTTCTGCGAGGGCACGATGTAGAGGCGCTGGCCGTAGGAGCCGAGGCAGGCGATGAGATCGGCGGGAGCGGAGCGGCAGAGGCAGGCGTTGCCCCAGGATTGCGCGTGCCATTTTTTGTCGAGTGTGTCCTCCACATCGACCTCGCGGGCGGATTTGGATTCGGCGGCGTGGTTGTTCCAGATGCCGAAGCCGAAGGCGCGGTTGACGTTGCCGGGCTTGAACGCGGAGACGATTTCCTCGTGCTTCAACAGCCAGGAGCCGAGTTCCGACCACTGGAGGGCGGTTTGCATGAAGCCGGCGGCGAGCAGCGGCGTGCCCTTTGGATCGGGAAGATAGCGCTGCGGGCCGAGATCGAGCGGGCCGAGCACCTTGCGCTCCAGATAACGGATGGGCGTCTGCTCTTTCTCCCGCAGCTTTCGCTTGAGCAGCTCGTGATACACCTGGAGCGACGCGGGGCCGTAGATGAACGATTTGCCGGTTGTTCCGACGAGGGGGGCCTTCAAAGCGGCGGCGGCACGGTCTTTGAAGTCGTTCTGATGCAGGCCGAACAGCGGCTCCAGGCCGCTGGTGAAGTCGAGAAGCTGCCTGATGGTGATCTTGCTGCGGCGTTGGTCACTTTGCCATTCGGTGATCGTGTCAGCCACATGGTCGTCCAGCTTGAACAGCCCGTCTTTCTCCGCAGCGAAGGCCGTGAGGCACCAGAAGGCCTTGGTGCCGCTATAAATGCGGTGCGGCTCGTTTTGGGTGTGTCCGTTGCTGTAGGACTCGTGGAGCGTTTTGCCGTTCTGCCGGATCAGCAGCGCATGACCGCCGTGTGCGTTTGAATAGGCCGCCAGCGCTTGAATGCGCTCCGGGGGCAGCGGATCGAGAGCCAAAGCTGCCGTGACGAGGAATAGGAATGCGAGGACGCGAACCATGCTGGCGAGACTAACAGGAGAATGACGAATGAGTAAATCCGAATGACGAGGGAATGCCAAAGCCCGAATGCCGAAAAAGATAGCGTTTCTACCTTCGACATTAGGGTTTAATTCGTCATTCTGATTTACTCATTCGTCATTCCATTCCGTATGCGCATCCTCCTCGTCGAAGACCAGGCCAAACTGCTGTCCTTTGCCAAAAAGGGGCTGGAGGAACAGGGCATCCAGGTGGACGCGGTCAGCGATGGCGATGAAGCCTGGGAAATGGCCACCACGGTGCCGTATGACGCGCTGGTGCTCGACATCATGGTGCCGGGCCGCGACGGCCTGAGCATCCTGCGTGGCCTGCGTGAAAAACGCAACACGGTGCCGGTCATCCTCCTCACCGCTCGCACCACGCTGCCGGAAAAAATCGAAGGACTGAATCTCGGCGCGGATGATTACATGACGAAGCCGTTCTTCGTCGAGGAACTGGCCGCACGCCTGCGCACCGTCGTGCGCCGCCAGGCGGGCGATGCCAGCCACCTGCTGCGGGTGGAGGATCTCTGCATGAACCTGCTGGAGCGAAAAGTCAGCCGCAACGGCTCGGACGTCGAGCTAAGCACGCGCGAGTTTGAACTGCTGGAGCACCTGATGCGCAGCCCTGGCCGCGTGTTTGGCCGCATGCAGATCTATGAGCACGTCTGGGGCTACAACATGGACCCGGAGACGAACCTCGTGGAGGTGTACATCCAGCGCCTGCGCTCGAAGATCGACAAGGACCACGACAAGAAGCTCATCCGCACCGTGCGCGGTGTCGGTTATGCGCTGGGCGGGGCGTGAGCGGCGGAAGCCATTCACTCTAGCTTCGCTGTGACCTGATGCGTCCTTTCCATGGCTGCTAAAGCATCAGAGGTGGTGCTTACTCAAATTGAAAGCACGCCAGTTCCTTCGAGGATCGCAAATACAGACGTCCATCGGCGAGGGCGGGATGGCCGAGGGAGTCGGGATGTTTGTCGGTGAAGGGGCGGATTTTCGCGAGGGGGCGGAAGTCCTTCGCGGTGGCATCAAGGAGCAGGAGATCGCCGTTGGCGGTCCAGAGGAGGAGCCGATTGTCACTGGCAATGATATGGCAGTGATCGTGAAACATGTCGTCCTTCTGATGCCAGAGGGTTTTGAGGCCGTTGAGATCGAGACAGAAGAGCTCGCCGTAGGCGGTGGCGAACACGCGCTGGCCGGCGACAGCGGGCGTGCAGGTGTCCGGGGCGAGATCATCGTTTTTCAGCACGGGTTCGGGGACGACGCGGCCTTTGCCATCGAAGCGATAGAGGCGCGTGCCGTTGTTCTCGGTGGCGAGCAGCAGTTGGTTTCCGATGATCACGGGCGTGGTGACGTTGAAGTCGGAGGCGTCGGGCGGGATGAGCGTCCACAGCCGCGCGCCGGTCTGCGGCTGCCACGCGCCGAGGCTGCCGGAGTCGTAGCCGATGATTTGCGTCACGCCGTCAAACGTGGCCGGCATGAAGGCGGAATACGCGGCGGCGTTGCCGGGCGCTTGCCAGATCACGGCGCCGGTTTTGCGGTTCAAGGCCACGACGGATGCGTCTTTGGCTCCTGGTGCGATGATGAGCTTGTCCCCGACGATGAGGGGCGAGACAGACGCGCCCCAGGTGAGGGGCTCGGCTTTGAAATCGGCGAACAAATGCCTCCTCCACACGACCCGACCGGTTGCGAGATCGACACAGTGCAGATGGCCGTGCGCGCCCTGCAAATAGACGAGTCCATCGTGAATCACGGGGGTGGCGCGCGGGGCGTTGGTGTATTCCATGTCGCCAGGCGCGTCGTATTCGAGCTGCCAGATGCCGCGGCCGTCTTTGCTGTCCACGCAGTGAAAAATGTCGCGTTTGGCATCGGCGGACTTGTCGGGAATAATGAGGCGCTCGCCACTGACAGCAGTGCCTGCCATCGGCGGACCGGTGAGGGCCAGTGTCCACCTTGGGGTGAGTTGAGATGGCAAAGTCGCGGGAAGATTCGTGACGTGCCCGCTGCGCTCCGGGCCACGCCAATCAGGCCAGCCACTGGGTGGATCGTCGTGACGTGAAACGAAGCCGCTTTTGCTTTCGAGTGCTTCGAGCAGCGAGGGCGAAGTGGTGACGCTGGCGAGTGCGGCGGTGATTTTCACTTCGAGTTCGGCATTCACCGCATCGGTGGCAAAGACGCGGATGAATGGAACCGAGGCCGTCTCGCCAAGGATGCGCGTGCTGCCCCTTTCGAGCTTGCCACAACCTTCGAGCAGCACGGGCAGGAAGCTGGAGACGACGGCAGCATGGCTTTCGCCATCACTCATCGCCAGCGCGGCGGCGTCCATGCTGCTGGCGACGTGGATGTCGATGCGCGACGTGAGTTTGTGCTCCTGGAGCAATGACTTGGCCGCCGCGTGTGCTTCTTCATCTTCAACAGGACCAAGGCTGATGCGTTTGCCTGCGAGATCGCGCATCGCGGTGATCTGAGAAGCCTTCGGCACGAGAATCACGCCGCGCAATCCGGTGAGACCCTGCGCATCGGTCAAGGACGCGAGGCGACGAAGCTGGAGCGCCGCTTTGGCTGCATCGGCCCGCACCACGGCGTCTTTGCCGATGATGAGATCCGTTTTGCCGCCCGTGCGTTGCAGCGCGAGCGCGAGGCTCTCGTCAAACGTGAGCTTCACCTCGCGACCAAGCGCTTTTTGCAAATGCGCGGCGAGCAGATCGTAGCGGCGCTGACCGGTGCCTTTCACGCAGGTGCAGGAAAGCTGCAAGGCGAGCGGGTCCATCACCACGACATGGAGTGGCGCTGTTTCTGCGATGCATGGCAGCGCCAGAGCTAGAGGAAGCAGCCAGCGGTTCATATTCAGTTCGATTTCGCCAGCACGCGGATGATCGCGGCACGCACGTCCATGACGTAGATGCGGCTGGCGTCGGCGTTGACTTCCATCGGGATATAGCACGACTGCGCGGCGAGTTGACTGCCGCCGTCAAACTTTGTCGTATCGACATAGCCGACGAGGCCGAGGAACTTGCCAGCGGGCGAATACTTTTTCACACGCCCGACGCCGGACTCGGCGGTGTAAAGGACGCCGCCGGGGCCGAAGTCGATGTTGCAGGGATTGCAGCACGCGGTGAAGCCCTCGATGCTGTTGCGGTCCCGCTGGCCCCATGTGCCCTTGGGTTTTCCGTCGAGGTCGAAGAGGTTCACGCGATGTCGCGAGTTCTCCGCGATGAGCAGCTCTCCGCCAGCGACGCGCAAGTCGATGTGACTGCAGCAGCCAAACTGCCGCTCGACGATCATCTTCGGCGCGGTGAGGTCGCGATTGAAGCGGTGGAGATCTTCCGTCGCACGCGTGCTGTTGCCCATGCCGAGCGCGAGATAGACGTGCCTGTCGTCGGCACAAAGGCCGCTGGCGGTGGCCATCTGGCCGCACACAGCATCAGTGTCGATCATCTTCACGAGCTTTCCGTCTTCTGTGAATTGCGCGAGCCTGCCGCCACCAGCGACGTAAACGGTGCTGTCGGGACAGCCGAAGATCATCTTCGGCATCAGGCCGTCGGACATCGCCCAAGTCGCCAGCACCTTGCCATCGGGACTGACGACTTTCAGCTCGTAAGTGTGTCCAGCGTGATCGACCGCAAGCTGCGGCGAGATGCCGCCGCGTGCTCCAGGATTCACATCGCGCATGCCAGCGCGTCCGCTTTGCATGCTCTGCTGGATCGCCCCGCGTTTGCTCTCAGGCAGAGCGGCAAGCAGCTCGCTGCGTGTGGCGGCATCGGCGGTCGTCATGGCCTCGCGCAACTCATCGATCGTGGCTTCGGCGACTTCCTTGTCCCAGGCATCGGCATCCTTCGCGTTCCGCAGTCGCGTGATGAGATTCGGCTTCGTGTCCGCTGCTGCTTTGGTTTCGGCGAGAAATGACACGCCGACGAGCAGATTGCCTTTGCTGTTCATCGAGATCGTCTTGATCAGGCCATCCTTGCCGATCGGGAACTGGATCGGCGCGATCTCCTTGTGCGTGGGCTGTTCGGACGGCTGTGCCACGCATGGCGGCGCGAGCGCAAGAGCGCAGAGAATGTGGAGGGCGGCTTTCATGGCTCAGGCCAGCACGAGAACTTCGAGCGCGGTGCGATCCAACACGACAATTTGGCCCTCATGGGAAGCGGCCACATCCAACAGGCCGCCCTCGCATCCGAACAAGCCGCCGACGTCATCGTCGGGGATGGCGCCCGCGAAATGCTCCGGCCCGGCGACCTGACGCACCAGGCTGCCAGCGGCGTCGAATCGTTTCACCCGCACCTGACCACGCTCCACAGTCACCACAGAACCATCCGCGGCCATGGCGATCGCCACGGGATTGCAACAACCCGCAAATCCTTCCGCATCGCGCGAACGGGCGCCCCACTTGGAAACCAACTCACCGTCTGCCGAGTAGCGCTGGATTTGATGCCTGCCAGGCTCCGCAACGACGAGCTGACCACCATGCCACGAGATCGGGAAGAAAGCGCGCGGCACGGCGAATCCCCTCTCCTGCGGACAAATCTGCCCGAGCACTTTCCCATGGGGATCCATTCGCCAGATCACTCGCTGCGCGCTGTCGGCCGCAAAAATGCGGCCATCATCCGCAACGGCGATGCCGGTGAGCGCCGAGCTGGTGCTGAGCTTGCCGCCGAGTGTTTGGATTTCGCCTTTCGCGTTCACATACGCGACTTGATCGCTGAACGTGACGAAGAGGCCGCCGTTCGTTCCCCCGCAGACGGCCCGGACCGGCCTAGCCGTGCCGATTTCACGAACCAGCTCACCACTGAGCCGATGCACCAGCAACGAGCGGTCGGCAGCGATGACGACGAGTTCGTCGCTGGTCATCGCGATTGCTCGTGCTTGCGCGGCCTTGAGCTTGAACTTATGCGCAGTCTCCGGTGTCGCGCCTTGCAGCAGTGCGGCGAGGGAGGCGCCCGAAGTCGTGGTGATGAATGCCCGGCGGTTGAGTCGATGATGAGGGTTCATGGTGATGGTTGGGTTGGATGAAAATGATCCTGCCGCACCGCCAGGCCGGGGCCGGCCTGCGCAGGCATTAAAACGCCATTGTGGCAGAAGTTGCGGTCTAATTCAGTCAGCGCTCGAACTCTTTGGCACCCGCCGAAAACCCATTCACCTGAGCTGCGCTCATTCCCGGAAAGGCTTCAAACTTCAGTTTTCGATCCGGTAGCACCTGACAGAGCACGGTCCCCTGTACTTGGTCGCCGTCCTGCCGCATTTGAACCTGACCGGAGCTGCCGAGCTGGCCGTGGATGAGCTCGTATTTCACGATGCCGTCCTTCTCACCGATGGTCGCGGGATCAGGCTGATTGCCTTTGACCCAGAATTGCTGAGCGCGTCCATCATAGCTGCCGATGGAGACGACCACGATCTTCGGATCGAGGTGGTGATAGACGAGGGAGAGGTGGCCGACCCAGTAGTCGATGCGGCGGTTCAGGCCGGCGTAGCCGCCGGTGCCTTGCTCATACCAGTTGCCGATGAGCCTGCCGTCGATGTCATAGTCGATACGACCACCGAACGGCGGCACTTTGCGGGCGCATTTGGCGATCAATGGAGCGCGCACTGATTCGTCGAGATAATCGAAGGGATCGACGACATGCGGCTTCTGGGGATCACGCAGCAGGAAATGCCCGGGCTTCACAAAGCCTTTGCGCGTGGTGCGGGTGTCGATCAGCGCGAAGTCGAACGTCTGGTTGCCGATTTTACCGATGACCTGGCCCGCTTTGACCGGAATGCGCACGCTCACGGGCCGTCCTGGTTGCACACCACCAGGAACGTCCTTCATGATGGCGGGATCGACCTCGATGAGGTGATCGACGTAGCTCCACACATGCGCGGAGTGCTCGATGAACACTTTCAAATCGACTTCACGATCAAACACACTGGGATCATACTTCGCCTGCCCGCCCTGCGGATTCGGCCGCCATTGCAGCATGACGATGAAACCATCGGCAACGGCGACCACATCATAGAGCTGGCTGAAGTCGCGATCATCCATGCGCTGGCCTTGCTGGCCGTTGCGCTGGCCGCCGCTACGATTCGCGGCCCCCGTTGGCACAAGATACAGGTGATCGCTCGGTGTCGTGTGCCCGCTCTGCATGTTTCCCAGAGGGATGATGTAACCAATGTCATCGAGCCGCAGCGGGAAGCTCTTCAGTTTCACCGGGCCTTCGCCCTTGGCTTGTCCTCGACTCCACATCTGGTTGATCTGCTCCGCTGTCGTGCTGGCGGCCGCGTCCGGGCTTTGTCGCTCAAAAAATCGCATCTCCTCGGCCCAGTCGAACAGCCAGCGGTCTTCGGGAGCGAATGCCGGCTGCTGGTTCCGTGGCGGACCGGTGACGGCGACGATCCAGCCGCTGTCTTTGGCCGCCACAGCACCGGGATCGGCCCCCATGACGCGGAGAGTACTTCCGAGCTGCCAATTCGCTCCATCGCTGCTCGTGGCGGTGAAAACGCCTTCGCCCGTGCCGAAGAAGGTGATCGTTTTGCCATCCGACTGCGCATTGCCGAGCCAGCGGCGTCGGCCTTCGACCTTCACATCGTCTGCGCGGGTGAAGTTGAGGCCGTCCGTGCTGGTGGCGTGGTAGCCGATGCCGTCAGTGGGCTGCATCTGCGGGCCGTTGTTGGGGCGCTGGCCGGGCTCGGGCTGCTTGCCGTTGTCGGGCGAGTAGAGATGAAACACGCCCTGATGCAATGCGACGGCGCAGTCGATCACCGAGCGGCCTTCGATGCTGAAACGCACACCGGGCTCGAAGGTGTATTCAATGCCGTCATTCGAGATCGCCGAGTGGATGCGCGGCAGATCTTCATCGAACTGCCGTCCGCGCAACGAGGTGAAATACATCCTCACGCGGCCATCGGGCAGTGTGACGAGCGTGGGATCGAAGGGGAAGCGCATGCCTTCGGGCAGGCCGTTGAGTTTCATCACGATGGCATCCGTCCACGTCTTGCCCTCATCGGAGGAGAAATGAACCGCCACCTTGTCAAAGGTGGCCGCATCGTTCTCCGGGAAGTGCTGATGCGCGGCAATGAGGCGGCCATCCGGCATGCGGTTGATGGTGGGAACGCCAGCACGCTCAAATTTGGCCAGTTGTCCGATGCTGCCGTCTGCTTTCGCGTGATACACGATCACATCGTTGTTCCAGGGGCCGTTTTGCGGCCGCATGCCGGGCTGCGGCTGGTTCAGGGGCGGAAACGGCACGAGCGGATTGAACAGCTCGGAGAAAAAATCCTGCGCGGATGCGGACGCGAGGCCGCACAGCGCGAACAGCAGGGAGCGCGTGGCATTCATGGGAGCGGAAGGTGAGTGGCCGCGGGCACTCACCCGCCGGATGCCTAACGCCGCCCCGGCATGAATTTGTGTGCCAGCCCTCAGCGCATCGGCATGAACAGCGGTCCCATGGCTGGCGCGTTGGGATCCTGTTGTTCGGCGGCGGTTTTGTCCGGCGGCGGACGCTGGGCGGGGTCTGCGGCGCAGCCCGCGAAGAAGATGGCGGTGAGGAGGGCAAGAATGCGGGTGTGTGCTGGTTTCATGGGAGGATCTGGTTGAGGAAAGCTTACTTGGGCATTCGGGCCTTGAGGTCATCGACGTATTTGCGGTCATCTTCGCTGAGCAGGGCCAGCGGCACCTCGACGGGCTTTTTGTTCACCATCAGACGCACCTTGTCATCGCGGATGAGCGTGGGCTTGGCGGGCAGCTCGGCGGGCGGGGCTTTTTCGACGGCTTCACGGGCGGCGGCGGGGTTCGCGGCGTCGAACTCGATCACGGACTCCTCGAAGGCGATGATGGTGCCCAGCAGCGACCTGCCA
Organism: Verrucomicrobiales bacterium; assembly: GCA_003506995.1. Lineage (GTDB taxonomy): Bacteria > Verrucomicrobiota > Verrucomicrobiia > Verrucomicrobiales > Verrucomicrobiaceae > Prosthecobacter. The sequence goes on along the minus strand of DNXB01000377.1, from coordinate 10,765 downwards.
TCGGTGCTTTTCCACTGCCGAGGCTCACCGAGCAGGAAATAGGAGGTGAGCTTGGTCTTCGTGGGCGGCGCGGGCTTGGTGCTGACGCCGTTGTTGATGGTCACGCCGCCGCTGCCGTTGATCCCGCGTGTCTCAAACTTCCCGCCCGTGGTCGGCACGGCCACCTGGGCGTTGAGCGTGAGCGCCGCCGTGAGCGCGAGGAAAATCGCTTTCATGAGGCAAGGCTACCATGAAAGCGCCTGAACATGCAATGACGATCATGTCAGGCCAGCGCCGCGTAGTCGATGGTGGTCAGGCGGTCCTGCTTCGCGCCCATGCGCGGCACGCAGGCGAGCAGCGCCTTGGTGTAGGCGTGCTGCGGATTGCGCAGGATCTCGTCCACCGGGCCGGTTTCGACGATCTGGCCCCGAAACATCACGGCCACGCGGTCCACCACGCTGCGGATGATGCCGAGATTGTGCGTGATGAGGACGATGCTCATGTCGAGATCGCGGCGGAGCTCGGCCAGCAGGTCCATGATCTGCTTTTGAATGGTCACATCGAGCGCGGTGGTCGGCTCGTCGGCGATGAGCAGCTTCGGCCGCATGCACAGCGCCATGGCGATCATGACACGCTGCTGCATGCCGCCGCTGAGCTCGTGAGGATAGGCGTGCAGACGCTTTCTGGAATCGACGATGCCGACTTTGTCGAGCCACTTCACGATCTCGTCATCGCGACCGGCTTTCGGCACATCGGGACGATGCAACGCGAGCGCCTCGGCGATCTGCGTGCGGATGGTGAGCACGGGATTGAGCGAGGTGGTCGGCTCCTGGAAGATGTAGGCGATCTCCTTGCCGCGAATGCGGCGGAGCTGGCCCTCGTTCATCGTCAGGATGTTGTTTCCGGCCAGGGACATCTCCTGCGCGGTGATGATGGCGGGCGGCTCCGGCAGCAGGCGGGCAAAGGAGAGCGCGGTGGCGCTCTTGCCGCTGCCGCTTTCGCCGACGAGGGCGATGCACTCGCCCTGCTTGAGCTCCAGGTCGATGCCGCGCACGGCCTGCATCGGCTCCGCGTCATGGCGGCGGAACTCGATCTTCAAATCGCGGACGCGCAGCAGTGGCGCGTCGTTTTTGGGAGTGGCGGCGTCGGACATGAGGCTCAGGAGGGTCGTGGTTGAACGATGCGGCTGACTTGGATCAAACACAAGGCGGCAAGCGCGATGAGGCCACCGGCTTCGAGCATGGCGGTGGGATCGGCCAAAGTCTGCGCCGCGTCACGGGACGAGCCGACCGCAAGCGGGCGGAACCATCGGGCGAGCGGCGCGCCCAGCTCCTGCAACAGCGCCGGCTGCAAAGCGCAGGCGACCGCGATCCAGAGCAGCGTCTGCGCGAAGACGGCGCTGATCCAGGCCACGAGCATGCGGCTTTGCACGAAAGCCACATGCCTGAGCCAGATGCCCGTCTCTGAAACGCCGAATGAACGTGCTGGATCAAGCGGAAGCTGCTTTTCGACGCTCGTCCATGCCTCATGCCAGGCCGCGCAGCCGGAGAGGAGCACCGCAAACCACAGCACGAGCCATGGCGAAGATGAAAACGGCGGCAGCGTCATCAATCCCAAGCCCCAGAGCGGCCACGGCTGCCAGGCAAACGCGGTCAGACGGTTGGCGGAAGGCCGCAAGCGACCACGCAGAAAATGCAGGCCGCCGCAGAGCAGCGCCATCATGAGGCCGCCCGTGGCCAGACCGAGCGCGATGCCGTTCACATCCGCCGCACGAATGGACCGCGCCATCCAGCCGCCCCAGCCCATGAAACGCAGCACGTCCTCGATCACGATGAGATACACCGGCGCCACGAGGCAGAGCGCCTGCATGCGCGCCCGCAGCAAAGGCAGCAACTGACGCAAATGATGCCGCCAGAGCCTCACACTGGCCGGAACACCTCGCGCCCGCAGTGCGAAGTCGAGATCGACGGTCGCCTTGGCATCTGTGATCACGCAGTGGATGACCTCGCCGGTCAAAGGCACGGCAAGCAGCAGCGCCGGGGCCAGAAACTCCCACAGCAGACGCGCCAGAGTGGTTTGCCAGACGTTTTGCGCCACCGGCAGCTCGGCGGGCATCAGGGTTTCGACCGGGCCGCCATACTTGCCGATCCACAGACTGACGAAGCCCCACGCCAGCGCCGCGACCGGCAGGCAGGCAAGCGCACGACCGATGAAAGCGACGAGCGCCTCCGCGTGTCGTCCCAAACGGCGTGCGAGCAGCCCGACGGCCAGTCCTAGGCTCAAGGCCAGCAGCAGCGCGACGATCAACACCCCAAGACTGAAGCCGCAGCGCATCCCCATTTCAGCCGCGGTCGAAGGGAGCACGAGCCAGTTTTCCACCGGCTGTTTGGAGAGCGCCAGCACCCCCACGGCGGCGAGCAGGCCGCCGCACAGCACATGCAGCGGCAGCCAGCGGGGCGGTTGGGAGAGGTTGGGCGCGTTCGTCATTCCGGGAGGCGCAGTTTGAGGTCGATGACAGGTTTGGCGGGCGCGTGCTTCGTCGGCACGGCGAGATGGCGCAACGTCCATGCGCCAGGCGGGTTCTTCGTCGTGGTTTCATCCGCCAGGCCCGGCACGGTGGCGGCCTCGTCGTGCGTGGTGAAGAGTGTGAGCAGCGGATGCAGCGGCAGCAGTTGGGACTCCAGTGCGCGCACGCGTTCCGGCACCCTGGCAGGATCAAACTCGGTGGCCAGCGCCTCAAGCTGTAGATCAATCTGCGGATCGGCGATGCCGCAGAAATTCGTGCCGCCAGGGCTGGCCTGCGCGGAATGCCACCAGGGCAACTGATCCCACGAGACCTCGAAGCGCTGGTCCAGCAGCACGGCGTCAAAACGATGCTCGCGCAGCCGTTGCGCGAGCGTGGACGCGTCCGGCGCGTATTCGAGCGCTACCACCGCGCCCAGTTTGCGCCATTGTTCCGCCAGGCGTTCGGCCGTGCGCCGGTGCAGCACGTCTCTGGCGGGAACAAGCAACGTGAAGCGAAACTCACGATCCACGCCGCGTGCCACGCCCTCCACATCACGCGGCCAGCCTTCATCCGCGAGTGCTTGGCGCGCTTTTTCAAGATCCAAGGGAACGCGTGGCGCCTGCGTGCTGAACCACAGGCCCGGCGCAAAGAGGCTGGCGTCCGCATGCCCGAGACGCCCCGGTACCAGGCGGATCAGCTCCCCGATGTCCGTGGCCTGCGCCAGCGCCGCGCGGAAGCGTGTGTTTTGGAGGATGTCATGCCGCGTGTTCCAGAGCACGACGAGCCGCTGGCGCGGCGGGGTGAAGCGCAGTTGCGTCAATTGAGCGTGATCTGCCGCCGACGCGGGCCAGACGAGGTCCACCGTGCGCGTGCGCATGCCGATTTGGGTCATCAGCGGCGAAACGGCGAAGCTGAACAAGAAACGCGGCGCCTCTTTGTCGCGATTCACCGGCGTCAGGATGAGCGAACGCGCGTCACGCGAGGCGATGCGGTGGCTCCCGGCTCCCGGCGGCGGTTGTTCGAGGAAATCCATCTCCCCGGCCTGCGGATGCTCGCGCAGCCACGCGGCGGGCAGGATGGGCATGTCCGCGAAAGCGCCCAGCGCGGGGCCGTAGCGCCTGCGGAAGGTCACATGCAGCCGAGTGCCGTCGTTTTGCGTTTCGAGGGACTGGATGTGCCGCAGCGCGTCGCGATTCGGCAGCGGCCAGTCGCTGGCGCGTAGAAACTCAAACGTGGCCCTCGCGTCCTCGGCCGTCACCGGCTTGCCATCGTGCCAGAACCGGCCAGGACGGATGTCGAGGTCGAGCACCGGCTCCACCAGCGCCCCCACCTCTCCGCGCAGCGTGAGCGAGGTGCGCTTGGCCGTGCCGACGTCGAGCGCGGCGCGCAGATCATCGATCAACCGCTGGGAAGACCCGGCCACGACGATCTCGCAGGCGTTCGAGCCATCGAACCACACGCGGCGGATTTGTTTGGCCTGAGAGGACGCGGCCATGAACTTGTCCCAGGTCTCGCGCAGCGGTGTTTCACGCTCGATGCGCCAGAAGGCGGCGGGCTGTGGCCGCAGGTCGGCGATGACTTCCAATGCCTGTTGCGCGCCAGCGGCGGCGGTTTCGGTAAAACTCAGCCGCAGCTCGTTTTCCACGGTCTGCGCCGAGTCGAGATGCCACTCGCTCCAGCGGTTGCGGTCGCCGATTTGAGCCTGCAAACGCTCCAGCGCCTGCTTGGCCGTGGCCGCGTCGGCAAACCAGCAAGTAACCTCCTGGGTCCAGCGCCACAGGTCTGCCAGCGCGGGCTGCAAAGCACCGTGCTCGTCGATGCGCAGCAGCGGCTCATGCACGAGGTCGGCGATCTGGCGCTCGGCCTCGGTGGCGGGCAGAAACGGGTTCAGCGCGGGCGCGTTTTGCGCCAGCATGACCACCAGCCCGTCCTTGGGCCGCTCATGGCTGCGCTTTGACACCTCCGCCGCCCACCAAGCCAGCGCTGCGACGAGCAGCGGGAAGCCAAGGATGAGCGTGCGGGTCAGGATCATGCGGCGGAGAAGCTAGAGCCTGCGCATGATGTGGGCAAGACAGGAGGTGGTCTGTGATCCCGGAGGGATCAAAGAAGGTAGCCAGGGGCAAGTCTGCGTAGCAGACGCCGCCCCTGGAAGATGAGGTAAAGCCTCCTTTCCCAAGGATGCATGCCGGAGGTATGCGAGAAGTGTTCAAGATTCCAGCGTGGCCGAGGAGCACCGTACGCTTCTTGCATCCCTGCCGGGATGCGCCCTTGAGAGAAACGGTGTGCTTTCGTTTTGCCCGGTGGTGTTCAGCCGCTTCGCGGCTTCGACCACCGGCTACCTTCTCTGATCCCTCCGGGATTATTTTAAATGCCGCTCATGACACCGTCGTCCGTGACCTGGATGCGCTCGGCGGAGGGCACCTTCGGCAGGGCGGGCATGCGCATCATCGTGCCGGTCAGGGCCACGAGGAAGCCGGCTCCGTTGGCGATCTCGAAGTCGCGCACCGTGATGGTGAAGCCGCTGGGGCGGCCACGCTTCTTCGCGTCGTCGGAGAGGCTGTCCTGCGTCTTCGCCATGCAGAGCGGCAGCTTGTCGAAGCCGTTGCGGGCAAAGAGGGCCAGCTTGGCCTTCGCTTCGTCAGTGAGCAGCACGCCGTCGGCGCCGTAGATTTTCGTGGCGATGACGGTGAGCTTCGTTTCGACGCTGTCATCCGGTTGATAGAGGAAGGGCAGCGGCTTGGACTCCTTCGGCAGGGCGGCGAGCACCTTTTCCGCGAGCTGCACGGCTCCGTCACCGCCTTCGCCAAAGACATTGGCCGTGGCGCAGGGCACGCCGCGCGCGGCGCAGAACTCATGCACGAGGGCGAGCTCGTCCTCGTGGTCGTTGGTGAAGCGGTTGATCGCCACGATGACCGGGCGCTCGAATTTCGCGGCGCTGTCGAGGTGCGCGGCCAGATTTTCCAGACCCCGGCTCAGCGCGGCGGTGTCCGTCTGCGTGAGCTGGTCCAAGGCGGCTCCGCCATGCATTTTAAGGGCGCGCACGGTCGCCACGATGACGATGGCCTCGGGCGCGAGGCCGCTCTGGCGGCACTTGATGTGCATGAACTTCTCCCCGCCGAGGTCAAAGGCGAATCCGGCCTCCGTGACGGCGAAATCGGCATGTGCCAGCGCCATGCGCGTGGCGAGGACGGAGTTGCAGCCGTGCGCAATGTTCGCAAACGGGCCGCCGTGCAGGAAGGCGGGCACGCCTTCGAGGCTCTGCACCAGATTCGGCATCAGCGCCTCCCGCAGCAGCGCGAGCATGGCCCCGGTGACGCGGAACTCCTTGGCGAAGACCGGCTGGCCCTCCGGGGTGAAGCCCACGACGATGCGCTCAAGCCGGTGGCGCAGGTCCGGCAGTGATTCGGAGAGGCAGAGGATGGCCATGATCTCCGAGGCGGCGGTGATGTCAAAACCGGTGACGCGCTCGGTCGGCTTGCCCACGGCGGTGCGCACCAGTCGCAAGGCGCGGTCGTTCATGTCCATCACGCGCTTCCACAGCACCCGCTCGGGCGGCAGGGGCGCGTCGCCCTGAAAGAGGTGGTTGTCGATGACGGCGGAGAGCAGGTTGTGCGCACAGGTGATGGCGTGGAAGTCGCCGGTGAAGTGCAGATTGATCGCATGCGCGGGGCGCACGCTGCTTTTGCCGCCACCCGTCGCGCCGCCTTTGCGGCCAAACACCGGTCCCATCGACGGCTGCCGCAATGCGAGCGCGACGCTCTGCCCGATCTTTTTCAAACCCTGCGCCAGACCGATGGAGACGGTCGTTTTGCCCTCGCCCGCCGGAGTGGGAGTGATGGCGGAGACGAGGATCAGCTTCCCACGCTGCGGCTTCGACTGCAGGGCCTTGAGGCTGACCTTGGCCATTTCACGACCATGAAGATGAAGATGTTCCGGGGCGATGCCGAGTCCGGCGGTGATGGGGGAGATGTCCGAGTGCATGGGCGGGGAGAGCGCCCATGATGACAAGGCGACCGGTGAAGCAAAGGCTTTTCCAAAAGCGAAAACCGTTCTTAGTTCCGCCCATGCCGCCCGCCAGCCTCGAAGAGCTCGAAGAACGCCTCAGCCGACCCACGCCCGTCGTGATCGACCTGATGCGCTCCATGCCGGGCGACATCATCGTTTTGGGTGCCGCAGGCAAGATGGGGCCGTCCCTCACGCGCATGGCGAAACGTGCCAGCGACGAGGCGGGCACGAAGCGGCGCATCATTGCGGTGTCGCGTTTCAGCACACCGGGTTCGGCGGAGGAATTTCAGCGGCACGGCATCGAAACCATCGCGGTCGATCTGCTGGCGGCGAACGCCGTGGCCTACCTGCCGCATGCGCCGAACGTGGTCTTCATGGCGGGCATGAAATTCGGCTCCACCGGCCAGGAACCGATGACCTGGGGCATGAACGCCTGGCTTCCCGGTCTCGTCTGCGAGCGCTATCACCGCAGCCGCATCGCCGCGTTCTCCACCGGCAATGTCTATGGCCTCGTGCCGGTGGAACGTGGCGGCAGCAAGGAGGAGGACGTGCTCAATCCCGCCGGCGAATACGCCATGAGCTGCCTGGGCCGCGAGCGCATCTTCCAGCACTTCAGCCAGACACGCGGCACGCCCGTTTCTCTCATCCGCCTGAACTACGCCTGCGACCTGCGCTACGGCGTGCTGGTCGATGTCGCGCAGAAAGTCTGGAACGGCCAGCCGGTGGACGTGCGCATGGGTTGGTTCAACACCATCTGGCAGGGGGATGCGAACGCGCTCTCGCTCCTCAGCCTCGGCAAGGCCCAAAGCCCCGCCTGGACCGTGAACCTCACCGGCACCGCCACGCTCAGCGTGCGCGAGGTCGCGAAGCGCTTCGGTGAACTCTTCGGCAAACCCGCTCACATTGAAGGCAAGGAGGCTCCCGACGCCCTCCTGAGCAATCCCTACCGCAGTTTCGTCGAGCTCGGCATCCCCTTCATCCGCGATGAGGAACTCATGGAATGGGTGGCATCATGGGTTTCGCGCGGCGGCGAATCCCTCGGCAAACCGACGCACTTTGAGTCGCGGGATGGGAGGTTTTGAGGGAGTGAGCCATGCCCTTCCTTATCTTTACAAACCCAACAGACATTGGCGCTTACAGCGGGTGGGATTTTGAAGTGCTGCCGGCTCGGATCACACTCCGACTTGAAGACATGCGGGATATATACTCAAGCTATGTCGAAAGCTGGAGGGATTACGTCTCTCGCATGTCGAAAGAAAGCGGGCGTCACAAGGAATACGTTCGCGTGTCCGAGCTGGCTCGGGTTCTCACGCATGCTCTGGAACAGGGCAGCGACATCGAACTGGATGGGCACGATTACGTCTGGTCATTCTGCTCGGAACTCATGTTCGACCTGCATTTTGTCACGATTGTCTGCCCTTCCTGCAACCGTCAGTACGGTTCAGCGGAATGTTCGGTCGAGAAGTGGGCCTATGGTTCTGGACTGGCTGCTGAAGGTGGGCGGCGAGTGATCTGTCCTTCGGGCCATACGCTCTATTCGTGTGGAGAGTGGTGCAGCTAAGTTGGAGACGGCTTTGCAATTACTTGCTCACTCCACCGCCCCCGGCCTGAGCCAGTAGAGCACGCTCATGCGCACGGCGATGCCGTTTTCGACCTGCTGGTTGATGAGGCACTTCTCGTAGTTCATGCCGGTGTCGGTGATTTCGACGCCGCGGTTCACGGGGCCGGGATGCATGAGGTGGAGGCCGCGCTCGCGCAGGATTTCGACGCGCTCGTTGGTGAGGCCGTAGTTCTTGTGATACTCGGCGGCGCTGGGGAAGAAGGGCTCGTCGAGGCGCTCGCTCTGCACGCGGAGGAGGTAGATGACATCGGGCTTCCACTCGAAGGCGTCGCGCCAGTTGCCGAACTGCGGGATCTCCTGCGGCACTTCTCGCGGCATCATGGAACCGGGGGCCAGATAGGCGACGTTCATGCCGAGGCGGCGAAAGATGAGACTGGTGCTGCGGGCGACGCGGGAGTGCTGGATGTCGCCGACGATGAGGGCGCGGCAGCCGCGCAAATCTTTGTGAATTTCGCGCAGCGTGAAGGCATCGAGCAGCGCCTGGGTGGGATGTGCGTGCCAGCCGTCACCAGCGTTGATGACGCTGGCACGGGTGTTTTTGGCGATGAGATTCGGCGTGCCGGCCTGCTTGTGCCGCACGACGATGTAATCGACGCGCATGGCCTCCAGGGTCTCGACCGTGTCCAAAACGGACTCCCCTTTCACCACGCTGCTCGATTCGATGTCGAAGTGAGTCACGTCGGCGCTAAGACGGCTGGCGGCGACTTCAAAGCTGGAGCGCGTGCGGGTGGAGGGCTCGTAAAAGAGCGTGAGCACCGTTTGGCCCTTGAGCGTGGGCACTTTCTTCACGCTGCGTTTGAAGAGGTCTTTAAACGGCACGGCGTTGTCGAGCACGAACGCGATTTCCTCATCCGTGAGCGAGGCGATGTCGAGGAGGTCTTTGCGCGGGGTCATCTCGGTGAGGCTTGGGTTTGCACGGTGCAGGCGTCCTGGCCGTCCACTTCTTCAAAACGCACCGCCACGCGCTCGCCGTCGGCCAGAGTGACCTTGAGCGCGGAAAAATCCGGCTGCACGGGGAACTCACGTCCGCAGCGGTCCACCAGCACGGCGAGCTGCACGCGTTTGGGACGGCCAAAATTGAGCAGCTCCTCCAGCGCGGCGCGGACACTGCGGCCGGTGTAGATCACCTCGTCGCAGAGCACCACATTGACGCCGTCGAGGTCGAAGGGGATGTCCGAGCCTTCGAGCTTCGGCACCATCTGAAAGGTGCTGAGGTCATCGCGATACTGCGTGATGTCGATGGTGCCGAAAAGCACCTGGGTGCAGCCGAGCCGCTTGATTTCGGTGGCGATGCGCTGCGCCAGCGGCACGCCACGCGTGAAAATGCCCACGAGGGCGATGCTCTCCGCTCCCGCGTTCGCCTCACAGATGTTTTTTGCCAAAGCGGCCACTCCTGCGGCCATCTCGGCCTTGGTGAGGAGGGTGCGGACAAATTCTGGCATGGCGGCGGGTGGGCGGACAGTCCGGTGATTCGTGTTCTTGTCAAATCAGGGGATGGGCGCGCTTGGTGGGAAGTTTCGCGCCCGTTTCCGCCTCCAGGGTTGCAAAGCCGGCGCGGCTTTGGTTTGATGTACGCATGAGAAATCTTTTGCGTGCGTTGTTGATGACGGTCGTCTGCGGCCTGCTGGCCAGTTGTGAACTGCTGCGTGAGAACAAGGTTCTCATCACCTGCCATGTGCAGAGCGACGCGATCGAGCATCCCAGCGAGATCATGCGGCTGCCCATCGGCGGGCGTGAGATCACCTTCAAGAAGGTGCCGGAGTTCAGCCAGCGCAGTATTTCTGCCTTCGAGCCGTTTGTCGCCGATGACGGCCAGGGCAACGGCGTGCTTCTGCAACTCGATGCGAAGGGCAAAAACTACCTGGAGGCCGCCTCCCGCCTGCACCAGGGCATGGTCATGCTGACCATGATCAACGCCGTGCCGGTGGACATGGTCGAGCTCGACAGCCCGATCACCGACGGGCGCTTCACCATCTGGCGTGGCGTTTCCGACGCGACGATCAAGGAGATGGACAAGTTTTACCCGCGCCTGAGCCGAATGAAGTCCTCCTCCCGCTGGATGGAAATGCTGCCCTCCACCGACTCGGAGAAATTCACCGCCCGTCGCGCCGCGAAGGCGGCGGAGGCTGCTGAGAAAAAAGCCGAGCGTGACAAAGAGCGCGGCATACTCCGCCCGGCTCCGAAGACCCGTGACATCCCGCTCGAAGGCTACACCCTGCCCGGCACTTGATGAACCGCCTCCTTTGCACTCTGCTCAGTCTTTGGATCGTGCTGCCTTCCACGCAGGCACAAAACCTCCTGCTGCCCACGGACAACCGTGCGCTGTTTGAGCAGCCGGACGCGTTCTTCCAGTTCGTGGACCGCGATTTCGAAGGCGCGAAGACCACGCCCTGGGAAGGCGGGCAGTTTGGCTTTGTGCGTGATCCGCGCCGCCTTGGCAAAAGCATCGCCTACGCACGTTTTCACGAGGGGCTCGACATCAAGCCGCTGCGGCGGGATGCGCAGGGCAATCCGCTGGACGAGGTGCGCGCCATCGCCGACGGCCTCGTGGCTTACGTCACCGCCGCGTCGAACCTGAGCAACTACGGCCGCTACATCGTGGTGCGGCATGACTGGGGCGAGGGCTCGTTTTAGGCACACGGCCAGAAATAAAC
>DNXB01000045.1 GCA_003506995.1 Verrucomicrobiales bacterium | reverse complement strand
AAGCAGGCCAAGCGCAAGGTTCTGAGCATCCACCGCGAGAGCGGCGGCCATTCCACGACGTATGAGGACACCTGCACCGCGATGGAGTTCATGCTCCAGAACGCCGCCAAGTAACACGCCATGCCACGAATCCTCATCGCCGAATGCAAACAGGAGGTCTCCACCTTCAATCCGCACCTGAGCGGGTATGAGGACTTCGGTATTCGGCACGGCGAGGAACTGCTGAAGTATCACCGCACGGTGCGCAATGAGATCGGCGGAGCGCTCAGCGTTTTCGATTCCACGCCTGGCGTCGAATTGGTGCCGGCTTACAGCGCGTTCTTCATCACCTCGGGCGGTACATTGGCAAAGGCGGACTGGGAACGCATCGCATCGGAGTTTCTCGATTCCATCCGCGCGGCTCCGCCAGTGGATGGCGTGTATTTCTGTATGCACGGCGCAATGGCGAGCGAGGAAGAACTCGATCCCGAAGGCTGGCTGCTGGCGGAGACGCGGAAGATTCTTGGCGAGGACAGTCCAATCGTCGTGTCGCTCGATCTGCACGGCATCCTCACGGATCGCATGACCGAGCACAGCGATGCCATCGTGGCTTATCACACCTACCCGCATGTCGATTTCTTCGAGACAGGTCAGCGCGCTGCCAAACTGCTGCTGAAGATCGTCGCAGGTGAGGTGAAGCCGGTCATGGCCAAAGTGACTGTGCCAGCGCTCGTGCGCGGTGACGAGTTAATCACAGCCACCGGTTCAATTCACTATGCGGTGGAAGCCGCGAAGTCAGTCGAACAAGGGCCGGGCGGCCTCTCCGCAGCGATGATGTGGGGCAATCCATTCACCGATGTGCCGGAACTCGCCTCATGCGCCTTTGTTGTTACTGATAACGACCCGGCGCTGGCGGAACGCGAGGCTCTGCGCATCGCAAACCTGTTCTGGGAGCATCACGGGAAGATGCAGGTGCCGCTTGTGAGCTTGGAGATGACAGGCATCGCAAAATCACACACTAGCGGAACGCTCGCACTCGTGGATGCGGCAGACGCGACGAGTTCCGGTGCTTCGGGTGACAGCAACGCGATTTTGCGCGCGCTCATGGAGTCTGGCTGCAATTTGCGCACGCTGCTGCCCATCGTCGATGAACCTGCGGTGAAAATGGCCTTCGCCGCCGGCATCGGAGCCACGATCACGACCAGCATCGGTGGCACGCTTGATCCACAGCGCTTCAAGCCGCTCCAGATCACCGCCAAGGTACGCCTGCTCGCCGATGGCCGGTTTCGCAGCGAGTCCTTCGGCGAAGAATGGCTCGCCGGACCCACGGCAGTGCTGGAGGCAGGCAACTTCACCATCGTCGTGAGCAGTCGCGCTGTGAATCTCTACGACAGATCGTTCTTCTTTGCGCATGGTCAGAATCCAGAGCGCTTCGACGCCGTGGTGGTCAAATCACCGCACTGCCAGCATCACATGTATGCGGCGTGGTGTGTGCGCATGGTGAATGTGGATGCGCCCGGCTCCTCCAGTGCCAATCTGCCCTACCTTGGCCACACTCGCTGTGCGCGGCCCATGTTTCCGCTTGATGCGGAGGTGCCTTTCCAACCCCAAGCCAAACTTTTCCAACGACACCCATGAAAATCCGAGAAATCCGCTGCGCAGGTTTGCGCGGCGCCACACCCGAAGGCGGCTGGAGCAACGAACTCCGGCCTGAAGATTGCGTTCACACGCTCGTCGCCGTCCACACGGATGAAGGTGCCGTCGGACTCGGTAGTGTGTTCACGAATGATGCTCTCGTTCGTGCTTCGCTGGCTGTGCTGGAGCCGCTGTATCGTGGCGAGAACGCCCTCGAACCTGAGCGTGTGAGCGAGAAGTTGCATCAGCACATGTTTTGGCTCGGTCGTGGTGGTTCCATCACGCACGCGATCAGCGGCATCGACATCGCGCTGTGGGATCTGCTTGGCAAAGCCACGGGACAGCCGGTGGGACGTCTGCTCGGTGGTCGCTATCGCGAGCGTGTGCAGCCGTATGCCTCGCTGCTCATGGATGAGCCCGAGAAGCTGCACGAACATCTGCTCAAAGTAAAAGCGCAGGGCTTCCGCGCCTTCAAAATCGGGTGGGGGCCATTTGGGCGACGCAATGCCGCCACGGACGAAGCCATCGTCAAAGCCGCGCGTGAAGCCGTGGGACCGGACAACAAACTGATGGTCGATGCCGGTGGCAGTGATGCGCATTGGACGAACGGTTACAAGTGGGCGCTCAACGCCGCCAAGATGCTCGCCGATTACGATGTGCATTGGTTTGAAGAAGCGCTCACGCCCGACTCGCTCGAAGACTTCGCCAAGCTGCGCGAGCACTCCTCCGTGCCGATCAGCGGCGGCGAGGTGCTCACGCGCCGTCAGGCATTCCAGCCCTTCCTCGAAGCCCGTGCCTTCGACATCATCCAGCCCGACGTCACCAAAGTCGGCGGCATCAGCGAGGAGCGCCGCATCGCCTGGATGGCGCAGGAGCACGGCGTGCAGTTCATTCCTCATGGCTGGAATACAGCAGTCGGACTCGCAGCCGATTTGCACCTCGCCTCCGCCTTCCCTGGCACCGATCTGGTCGAATACCTCACCGGATCGCCCTTTATCGACGAAATCACTCTCGGTGGCTGGAAGCTGGATGCCGATGGCATGTTGGCGATCCCGACGACCCCCGGCCTCGGCCTCGAACTCGATCCTGAGGCGGTGAAGAAATATACCGGTGGGGAGAAGCTGCTGTGATCTGCCTGCGGCATAAATCTCTGTTATTTGTCAGAAAGTCGATTTAAAATCGACTTAGTGGCGGAAAATCAGGCATTTTTAGAACTCCCGCACGACCAGCCATTCGACTACCAACTCGCGATGGACCGGTTGCGGGACTACCGCGCCCCGAGGGACCGGCTGGGTCTGCTTTGTGAAAATGGCGAGGTCATCCGCGTGCGAAAGGGCCTGTATGTGCCGGGCAGCCGTCGTGGCGAGGAGCCGCCAGTGGACCCGCTGGTGCTTTCGGGACTCGTCTATGGACCATCTTATGTCAGCCTGGAGACGGCGCTCGTCCGGCATGGCTTGATTCCCGAGCGGGTGGAGGAAATCACCTGCATCACTTCAAAGCGGGCAAAGCAGTTCGACACGCCCGTGGGACGCTATCGCTACGAGCCGGTGAACGAACGTGTCTTCGGCATCGGCATTCGATTGGAGCAGACTCGCGGTGGCTCGTATTTTTTGGCCGAGCCGGAAAAGGCGCTGTGTGATCGGCTGGCGATGATCTCCGGTCTTTCGGCAGTTCGTGACATGCGGACCACGCTTGAGGACGATCTGCGTGTCGATGTGGAGGCGGTCGTCAGCACCTTTCGCCTGCCGCTCGTCGAGCAAATCGCGGACGCGTATCGCAGAAGCAGCGTGTCGGCTTTTCATCGCTGGCTCGCGAGAGAACAAAAGAAATCCACCCCGAACTCATGAATGCCGCTCTTCAGACATTGATCGACCGATACCAGCCCCTGACCTCGCAGGACTGGGAAAACGCCCTGCGCGAGATCGTGCAGGAGCTGGCTTTGCTCGGCCTGTGGCGGTCGAAGTTCTTCGAGCACGCGGCATTTTACGGCGGCACAGCACTGCGCATTTTCCACGGCCTGCCACGCTTCTCGGAGGACATGGATTTCTCGTTGCTGCGGCCCGATGCCGACTTCCAGCTCGCGCCGTATCTGGAGGCCATCCGCGCAGAACTCGGCGCCTTCGGTTTCACCTTCGAGGTGGATCGCAAAACGAAGCAAACCGTCACCGCCATCGACTCCGCTTTTATCAAAGGTAGCACGCGCATCAACCTCCTGGAAATCGGTGCGCCGTCCGGCCTCTCCGCTCGTTTTGCACCCACGCAGCGCCTCAAGATCAAGCTGGAGGTGGATACCGATCCGCCCGCTGGTGCTTTCGACGAGGTACGCACGCTGCTCATCCCCATCCCGTTTCAAACGCGGCTCTACAAGCTGCCAAGCCTCCTTGCTGACAAGCTGCACGCCCTCCTTTGCCGCAATTGGAAGAACCGCGTCAAGGGCCGCGACTTCTTCGACTTCATCTGGTATCTCGGCAGAGGCATTCCCTGCAACCTCGCGCATCTCCAGAGCCGGATGGAGCAAACCGGCCACTGGAGCAGCGGCACCGAGCTGGATGAAACCGCGCTCAAGCAACACCTCACCCAGCGCTTTCAAGAAGTGGACTTCGACCAAGCCCGAGACGACGTGCGCCCTTTCGTGCGCGATGCCGACGCGCTGGCGCTGTGGAGCCGCGCCTTCTTTTTGAGTCTGGTGGATCAAGTGAAGGGAAACTGAGCGTATCCACCTCATGTCACCCTTCGAACAACACCTCACCCAAACCCGCCGGGATTTCCTCGCCACCAGCTCGTGCGGTCTTGGCACGCTCGCTTTGGCCTCCTTGCTGAAGCAGGACGGGCTGCTGGCGGAAGATGCCAGCATGCCCGCGAACCCGCTTTCGACCCGCGTGTCGCATTTCGCGCCGAAGGCGGAGCGCTGCATCTTCATCTTCCTCGAAGGCGGGCCGTCGCAGATGGACCTCTTTGATCCGAAGCCGCTGCTGAACCAATACGACGGCCAGGCGCTGCCTGATTCCATCGTGGGCAATGCGAAGTTCGCCTTCCTGCAGAAGGAATCGGCCACGGTGATGGGCACGAGCCGCGTCTTCAATAAGCACGGCCAGTGTGGCATGGAGATCAGTGATCTGCTGCCGCACATCGCGACGTGCGCGGATGACATTGCTTTGATCCGCTCCATGCACACGACGCAGTTCAACCACCTGCCCGGCCAGCTCATGCTCAATTGCGGCGAATCCAGGCTCGGGCGTCCGAGCGTCGGCTCGTGGGTGACATACGGCCTCGGCAATGCCTCGCAGGAGCTGCCGTCGTATGTCGTGATGGTCAGCAAAGGTCGCGGGCTACCCGGCGGCAGCTCCACATGGTCGAGCGGCTTTTTGCCGTCGTCGTATGGCGGCGTGATGTTTCGCAATGGTGCCTCGCCGGTTTTGAATCTTGCCAACCCGGACGGCATCACGCCGGAGATGCAATCCGCGAGCATCCGAGCGCTGAACGACCTCAACCGCCTCCAGCACAAGCACATCGGCGATCCCGAGATCGCCGCGCGGATCAACAGCTACGAACTCGCCTTCCGCATGCAAAGCTCGGCCCCCGAACTGGTCGATCTCAGCGGCGAATCGCAGGCCACGCTGGATGCCTACGGCGTGAACCGCGTCGAGCCGCCCATCAAGAGCAATCTCGGCGGCATCGGCAACTACCAAACCTTCTCGCGCCACTGTTTGAATGCCCGGCGCATGGTCGAGCGCGGCGTGCGCTTCGTGAACATCATCCATGCGTCATGGGATCATCACAGCGCGCTTGATCCGCAGCTCGCGCACAATTGCCAGATGGTGGATCAGCCCATCGCCGCGCTGCTGAAGGATCTGAAGCAACGCGGCCTGCTCGACACCACGCTCGTCGTGTGGGGCAGCGAGTTCGGCCGCACCGCACTCGGCGAGAACCGCAAGGGCTTCAAGAAAGTCACCGGACGCGATCATCATCCAGCCGCGTTCAGTTTGTGGATGGCCGGCGGCGGCATCAA
>DNXB01000223.1 GCA_003506995.1 Verrucomicrobiales bacterium | reverse complement strand
CGCCGTATTCGCCAAGCCCCGGATCACCTGAGCGTTTGAAGGCAATGGCACCCACTGCGCCCTTGGAGACGGCGTCACGCGCCTGCGACATTGCCGAGCGCTCCGACGAGCATTGCACGCCCGCCTGAGCGACAATTCCACCCCTCATCTTCTTGAAGGGGATCATGACGAAAAACGTGACGTTGGCCATCTCGGTACTCCACTTTGGAGATCAGAACATAACATGAACATTCCTGGCCGTCGAGTCGGGAATGGAGCTCGCAGACACCAGTCCCACTCTGGGCAAACTGTGGGATCGTGAAGCTCCCAAGTGGGCGACCGACTTACGCAAACACCTGAGGCAATTGTACGACTTGAAAATGTGCCGACAGAGTTAGAACATGCCATTGAATTCAGCAATCTTCGAGGAGCCACGACAATGCCGATCGACTCCCTGCTCACCCTCGACCGCCGAAGCTTTATCGTGGCGCCCTTGGCAGCAGCAGTCGCCGCAACCACCGGCGACGCTGCGGCGACAACAGGTGGCACCGTCTATACCGGTGACGTGATCCACGGAAAGAAGGTCGTCAGCGCGCTGGATATCAACGACCTTGAGCCTGGCCGGAAGCATCTTCTCTATTTTCAGGGCGTGCAGGCGCCGACCGGACATCACTGGTATGTTTCAGTCGTCGTGGCCAGAGGCCGCGAGCCCGGCAAGCGCATCACTCTGACCAGCGGCGTTCATGGCGACGAGATGAGCTCGATCCGCACCGTTCAGATGGTCATGGACGAACTCGATCCGGCCAACATGGCGGGCAGCGTCATGGCCGTTCTCGACATCGCCCGCCCGGCCCTCGAAGGCATGCAGCGGCGCTGGCCAAACCAGGGCCGCGGCATCGATCTCGTGGACATGAACCGCGAGTGGCCCGGCAACGAGAACGGCACAACCGCCTCAAGTCGCCACGCCGGTCTGCTGTTCAACCGCCTGCTCAGGCCAAATTCCGACATCGCCATCGACTTTCATACCGGCACGACCGGGCTCGACTGCAACGACTGGATTATCGGGAACCGGCAGATACCCGAAGTCAAAACCATGATCGACCTCTATCCGATCCGTCAGGTCTGGGACTCGCCAGCATACCCCGGCGTTCTGCACAACGCCTTCATCGACGCCGGCATCCCAAGTATCTGTCCCGAAGTGGGGGCGGCCCGCATCCTCGACCTGACGCTCATCGCGCCCTTCGTCGAGGGGACCATGAATGTCCTGAAACACTACGGCGTGATCGGTGGCTCGATCGGCCGCACGGCTGCAGAGTCAGGCGCCGTTACAGGAAATGCGATCTTTCCTGTCCTCGCGACCGAGGGTGGGTTCATCGAACACCTTGTGGGGCTCAACGAAAAGGTCACCGCCGGCCAGAAAGTTGTCGTTCAGCGCAATGCCTTCGGCGAAGTGGTGGCGGAATACGCCAGTGCCGTTGATGGTGAGGTGGGGGCGATCCGCAGCGACGCCAGCAGTGAGCCGGGAAACATTCTGATGTTCATCCTGTTCAACCATGCACCGGCCAAGGCTGACGGAAGCTACCCGGAGTAGTAGCGGGCTGCCGATACCCCGGATATCTCGCGCTCGACCAGAAGTGCAGGACTGTCCACGCTCGAGTGCAGACACTTGCGTGCGTTCACACCCTCAGGCGAAACAACCGCACCAGCGCATTCAGCGCCACACGCAGGTTGCCCATATCCTCCTCCGGCCAGTGCATCGCGTCCTCGTCGGTGCAGATGACGCGATAGACCAGCAGCGTCGGTCGACGGCCCTGCGACATTCGATGTTCACGGTCGCAAGCATCGAGTGCGTCGGTGGCGGACTTGAACCGCCGCTTGAGCTTCTCGATGACCTCCAGCAACGGCTCGCTGGGGCTGGCCCCGAAGATGCCTTCGTTGACGAGCAGCCCTGCGATCGACCGTGGGCTGGGCGAAGGCAGGCCACACACCGCGTGGTGCTGTCGGTACAACTCGGCAAACGCCACGCCTGCCTGGTACTGGGTCTCGCTGATCAACTCGCGGAAGGCGAGCCGGCCCAGCGCCGTGCCGAGGCGCTCGTCCTTCGCCTGCTTGGCTGTCACACCGAAATGACGCTTCCGGGCTTCAATGGCCACGCTCATGGCATCCCTCTCTGTTTCCTGCCGCGTGCGCTTGCCGCAGGCGTAGCGCTTGCCGGGTTTCCTCTTGCGTCCGGGTGCCATCACCGCGCCTCCTTTCGCTCGGCGCGCTTGCCGTAAAGCTTCTCGCCCAGCTGCTTCACTAGCTCACGCTCGATCCATGTGAGCCGCTGATCGTCGAGGGACACGGCCAGCAGCCCTTGCTCCAACCAGCCGTCGCGCTTCACGCTTTCGGGTGGGCGCCTCTCGCCGCCGTAGCCGCGGGGGAACCACTTCATGATGTCACCTCGCGCAGCAGGGCTGCGTAGCCGCACACGTCCACCGCCGAATCCTCGTGGGCTGGATCATGGGCGAGCCGGGCAAGCTTCAGGTCGAGGAGGCAGAGCA
>DNXB01000191.1 GCA_003506995.1 Verrucomicrobiales bacterium | reverse complement strand
CGCGGCATAGGCCCAGATCTCGTCACCGGCCTCGCGGCGGGTCGCGATGTCACGCACTCCACCAGCCCACTCCACGTCTTTCCACACGTCGCTGAAATGCGGCACCCAGATGTCCACCAAGCCGTGCAAGGAACCCCACGCGGCTTTTTCCGGCGCGGGCTGCTCGGTGATGAGCAGCGGCACACGCACACCGTGCTTTTTTTCGACCTCGTTGAAGAACTCACCCCAGCGGCGCACCTGTTCATAGGCGGCGGCATCGTTGGGCTCGTCCAGATCCCCCATGATGACGTACCCGCGTGATTCGCAGCGGATTTTCGCGAGCAGACCCATCCACTGCGCGACGTAGCTCATCGCGGCCTCACGATCTTTGCCCAGCGGATCGGCGAACGGCCACTCGGGCCAGATCGGCAGGCCGATGGTGCTGGCGTGGCGGTGCAGCAGGTGTTTTCTCAACGCACGCTCAACTTTCTCCTCATCGAGTTTGCCGGTGACGGGGTCTGGGTAACTGCCATGGATCTGATCCACGCTGAGGCGATGCTCGGCCAGGAGATCATAATAGGCGTTCATCAGACCGAGGTGCGTGAGCGAGGGAACGCCGCCGTTGTAGGCGAGACCATGCACCTCGGCGATACGGCGCGTGGTGGTCATGATGGAGCTGCGCAGCTTCGGCACGACGGGCAGGTCAAAATCCCACACCTTCAACGTGTAGGCCGCGGTGTGCGTGGCACCGTCGCCGAACTTGAAACGCACCTCACCGGTGTATGCGCCTGCTTCCGCAGTGTAAGGCACGAACACATCGACCCAGAAGGGCTGGTTCACCACCTTGTCACCCGGAATTTCCTGCGCAGGCAGGTCCAAAGGCACGAGCGCGTCGGGATAATCACCCGGCGGCAAAGGCGCCATCGGAGTGGACTGGGATACGCGAACGTAATGCGCTCGCAACACCTGGGGAGCCGGCAGCTTGACGTCGGAATCGCGCCTAGCGATGCCGGTGGCGGCGACTTCAAGATTTTTGAGCTGCGCGGGCGTGGCCGTGACGATGATTTGCAGCGGCTCCCACTCACCACGCGCGGCATGCAGCGTGTGCGTCTGCGCGGCGGGCGGCGTGCCCTCGCGCGAGATGCGGGTCATGCCGTCGCAGAAGGAGAGTCTCACCGGCTGCGCGGCTGCGAGGCTGGCGAGGGCGAGAAAGAAGCATGCCGCCTTCATTTCCGCACCTCCACGAGTTGCGCGTAAGTGTCCGCGTACTGACGGGCGGCCTGCGCGATGGTGAAATGCTCCAGAACACGCTGACGAGATAGCTGGGAGAGATCTGCACGGGCCATGGGGCTCATGCGGAGCGTTTCTTCCCAGGCGTTCGCGAGGGCCGCCGCATCGCGCATCGGCACAACCCGTCCGACACCTTCAAGCAGTCGCCCGCAATCACCGACGTCCGTGGTGACGCAGGGCACGCCGCAGGACATCGCCTCCATGATGGTCATGGGACAGGCCTCGGTGCGGGAGGAGAGCGAAAAGACGTTCAAGGCCGGATACAAACGCCACGGGTCCGGGCGGAAGGAATCCAAGCGCACTTGGTCACGACGCGGCAGTTGCGCGAGGAGTTCACGTTCCTCGACGCTCATCTCGACTTCCACACCCCCGCAGAGCACAAAGTGCGCCTCCGGCACACGCGCCTGGAGCAGCGCCGCCGCCCGCAGGAAGGTCGGCAGATCCTTCATCTCGTGAAAACGACCGACGTAACCGACAACCGGCGCGTTGGGCGGCAGATGGAGGGCGGCACGCGTGTCGAGACCGGCGTCGATGTCGGGCTTGAAGCGCTCCGCGTCGATGCCGTTGGGGATCCAGCGCATTTTGGAGCGTGGATAGCCGATGGCGACATGGTCTTCGATGGCGGCAGCGGAACAGGAGAGGATGCGCGTGGGAATGAAGCGTGAACTGAGCACCAGCGCCTGGCGAAAGAGGGCGGTCTTGAGATGGCTGTCGCCAGGATTGCGATGGATTTCACGGCAGTGGATGCTCCAGACCACCTTGCGCACCCCGGCGAGACGCGCGGCCCAGCCGCCGACGAGATCGGCATGATGCATCCAGGTTTGCACGATGTCAGGACGCTCCTGGCGCAGGACCACGCGGAGTTTGGACAAGGTTTCGCGCTTCAAGAAGGCGGTGCCTTCGAGGTCATGCAGGGTGACACCTGCGGTGCGCAACCGCGCCGCATGATGCGGCCAGGGTTTGGCATTCACGGCGACGACGATGCTGCGAAACCGGTCTGGATCGAGTGTTTCCGCGAGATTGAGCAGCATGGCCTCCGCACCGCCGCCACCGATGCCATGGACAAAATGCAGCACCGCAGGCCGCTGATCCGCGGCCGCCGAACTGGTCTGCGAAGGCACAAGAACACGCGGGATCTGCCGGGAGGGCAGCACCGGGGCGTCTCTCGCACTCAGCGTGATCGTCCTCATATCAGCGACATCGCCTTTAGACAGCTCTGCCTCCACTCTTTGAGGGTTTCGAAGGCTCCCGAGACGGTGGCTTCCGCCTCCCACACAGATTCTGGCGAGCCGTAGCGTGGGAGCTGGAACATGGACGCGTGCTGATCGACACGACCGCTGATCGTGGTGCAGGCGCACTTGAAACCGGCCTCGCGCACCATCAGCATGGACTCACGGGTGTAGTCGTCCGCCCCGCCGTTCGGATAGGCAAAGGAGATGGGCAGATCACCCGTTTCGGCGCGGATGCGGTCCCGGCAGGTGGTGATTTCCGCGCGCATCGCCAGGGAATCACAAGATGACAAAATGGGGTGCGTGTGGGTGTGCCCGCCGATCTCAATCAGACCGCTGTAAATCATGTCGCATGCCATGTCCCAGGTGAGAGGACGCATGGGCGCCGGAAGATCGGCCAGCGGCGGTGTGGCAACCTCGAGAGCCTGCTCCAGGCGGTCCACCTCTCCAAGCAGGTCGGTGTCATGCAGTTCTTTCATCTCCGCCATCAAACACACCAGGGATTCCTGGCGCTGCTCACGCGTGCCAAGCCTCAGGCAGAGCTTGTTGCCATTGACCTTCCAGTCGAGCTGCTTTTTCCGAGTGCGCCCCAGGGCGAGATCGACGCGCTGGAACCACATGATGTCCTCACCGTCGAGAAATGCGGTGGTGACAAAAATCGACGCAGGAAGATTAAATTTCTTCAGGATGGGGTAAGCCAGCTCAAAATTCGACGCGTACCCGTCGTCAAAAGTAATGATGACGGAATTGTCCGGGAGACTCTTATGGTGCAGCCGGGCTTCGACCAGATCTGCGAGCGGGATCACCCGGTAGTCCGCCGCCAGCATGGCGCAAACACTACGAAAGACCGCCACCGGCAGATGCAAGGACCAGTCAAGAATGCCAGGATCTCCCGCGCTTTCGCAGAGCCCGTGAAATGTCAGGATCGTGGCTTCCTTGGCACGACGCGTCCGCGCATAAGACGCGAGACCGCTGCCGACGAGGGCTGCAGCTTTGATGGCGCGCGATTGAGAGGCGGGCGGCATGGTTCAAAGGGGCGGGGGCGGTGGAAACAGGACGGCTGGAAACGCTGCCACTGAGTCCGGTTATGGAAATTTACAAAAAGCGACGGACAAAAGTACGATAAGAGTCGATTCGTTAACTTCAATAGAATAATCATTATTACTGTATTGCTTTTACGCATTTTTTACCTTTTCCGACTCCCTATTATAATACAGAGGGCCGAAGGGATGACCTCCGGCCCTGGCGAATGGAAATGGGATAAACCGGGCTATTTTAGCTCACAGCGGCCTGATCCAGATGTTGCGGACACGCACCGGGGGCTCGTTTTTGTGATCCTGGATGCGGATCGGGGCCAGTTCCGGGAATTCGCCGCTGTAGTCGGTGATGTTCTTGTGCTTCGTCGGCCCCATGATCTTCGTGTGGTTCTGCACGCAGATGCCGTTCACGAAAGTGGTGATGTAGGCCGGTTCCACCACCTTGCCGCCCTCCAGCTTCGGGGCGGTGAAGACGATGTCATAGACCTGCCACTGGCCGGCGGGGCGCACGGCGTTCACCAGCGGCGGCGTCTGGCCGTAAACACCGCCGGTCATGCCGTCGGCGTAGGTGGGGTTGTTGTCGCAGTCCAGCATCTGGGACTCGTAGCGGTCCATGAAAAACACACCCGCGTTGCCCTTCTTCTGCGAATTGCCCTTCGTGTGCGGCTCGCTCATCCACTCCAGATGGAGCTGGCAGCTTGCGAACTCCTGCTTCGTCCAGCAGTCACCGCCAGAAATCATGAGCACGCCGCTGTCGATCTGCCATGGGCAGGGCATCATCTTGCCGGTTTCCTTGCCCTTCGCGTCCTTTTCCTTCGCATGGAGGGCTTCCGTGCTGGTGCCGTCAAAGATAATGATCGCGTCCGAAGGCGGAGCGCCGGGCTTTTCACCAGGAGCCACGGCGTTCGGGCGGGGGCGGTCAATGTCATGCACCTTCCACTGCGTGCCCGGAATGACCGGCGTGTCCGAATAGCCGATAGGAGAGGGCTTTTCAGCGGCAGGAGCGGCCGGTTTTGGATCTGCGGCCAGGGCGGCCAGGCTCGTGAGCGCGAAAGCGAGAGTGGAAACGATGTTTTTCATGAGGGAAGCAGCAAACGGCCCGCCACCGGCCATGTTGCAGCTCAAGTCATGAACTTCGGGTAAAAACAGGTTGCCTATTCCTGAGAAGAGCGGAATCTGTCGGCCCATCAAATCGCGGGATGGAGCAGCCCGGTAGNNCGCAACCAATCTCAAAGCCCTGTAAATCAACGGTTTACAGGGCTTTTTTGTGGCCTGTTTTCGGAGGTCTCAAAATCGGCCAAATGGCACGAAATAGCCTCAAAACAGCCCTAAAATGGCACGAGTTTGGGCACGAGTGACACCGCGAGTTCCCTCGTGAAAAGAGGCAGCGGCGGTTTTCCGGGGAACTCGTGCCCGACTCGTGCCACGAAAACCAGGCCGGAACGCGGTTTCCGGGTCTGGCTTGGAAGGCGGGAAGGTCTCTCGCCATGCCAGGGCAGGGCAGGCGGAGCTTTGAGCGCCGGAGGGTGCCGCCGGGGGAACTCGTGCCCGTGAAAAAGGCACGAGTCCGCCTCCCCCGGTCTGACTTTGAAGGCCGGAAGTCTCCCAAATCGGCCTTTCGACTCCCGCCCGACTCCCACGGGTTTCCTTGATCTGCAATGGCTCCGGCTCGTTTGGGAGTCGTGGGAGACTTCGCGGCCCACCTATTTCCTATTCACTCCCTGCCCTGCTCTCCTTCTCTTGTTCTTCGATCTCCTGTGATGGGTGGAAAAGAAGTCTCCCAAGTATCCCAGCGAGCCGCCACGCCTTGATTTTGCGATGAAGGGCCGGGAGTCGTCTGGGAGCCGGTGGGATGCTCCCGTGTGCGCTTATGCGTGTTATTCATAACTAAGGCTAGCGAATGAAGCCCCGCGTGAGGCCCGTCCGTCGGAGTTGGCGACGGATTCCAGCAAGGGAAGCCAGATACCGAATAGACCATGAAGGGAGCACTCCTTCTCGCCGGGACTCTCTGTGATACGGGGACAAGTCCCGTCTGTGTGTCTCAGTCAATTTTGCGGCTACTCGATCTTTACGATTCAATGGGACATTCGCAAAAATTTGGAATGCTTCGTGATTCTTCGGCTTCGCCTAACCCAAATGTCCCACTTCATCGAATAGATTCCTTGGTTCTTGGTGGTGGAGTGGTTGCTTCGGGAGACTTTGAAGCGAACAGCAAGGAGAGGGGATGGGGGCGCGTGCTCAAATGATGCGCAAAGCATTGTCATTATTGCAAAGGAGCATAGAACTCCTTGAGAAGGTCAAGCTGCACTCCGCCCTGCGCTTCTTTTGTAACATCAACGGCGGGGTCTTTGTCTGTCCGTAGAATGCGATACAGCTTCCAAGCGTTGTTCTTCCATACCAGTTCGGCACGCACCAGCATCTCAATGCTGACAGTTGAACTGATAGTCATTTTGTAATCAATCGTGCCAAGAATAGGCGTGATGAGAGAGTCGGTCTTGCGCACATCACTACTGGTGACTGTGACGGTCACAGTCTGACCTGGTGATAGTGGAGGGGCGGTCTTTGGAAACTTGGCAACCAAAGCCTGGAAATCTGCGATTGAATCCGCTTCAGCGAAGACGACACAAGGCAAAAGGGCAAGAGCGAGAAGAAGTGATTTCATAATGGCGAGTAGGCAGTTTCAGTTAGAGTTTTAGCGAATCCAGCCTGGTTTCCAACAAAAATATACGCTGCCATGTGCGCCGCCCGAACGCCTCAATCCGTGCGCCAAGCCACGCCGCGATAGCCTTGCACGGCATGGCCTGCGAAATCCTCCACGCTGTTCGATTCGTCCGCTCCGTGGAGTTCCTTCATCACTTGCGGGAGGCGTGCGCCGATGTCGCGATCACTTGGCACGCTCCACCGCCGCTCTTGGCAGTATTTCTTGAAGGCTTCGCGGATGTCCTTTTTCGTGAGCGAGCCGCCTTCCTTTTTCTCGATCCGATCAAGCGCAAACTCTTGCACGGGGTCGGAGCGGTCGAGCATGTCGAGCACACGCCGCCGCTGTGCGGGATTCAAAGCCAGGCCGCCCGCCGCCAGACAGGCCATAGCCGCCTCTAGCGCACGATTCACGATGCCGGAGCCTTCTTCACGCACGAGAAGCCGCTCAAAGCCACGAATGCGTTGAACCGGCTCGTGATGGCGAAACGGCACGAGCACGAGCCGCCGCTCCCATGCGTCACGATCTCCCTGCATCTTGATTTTCAGCTCGTCATTCGTCGCCACGATCACGTTGAAGGTGCCGTAGAAGGTGGGCCGTGCGTTGCCCTGCTTCAGCTCCGCCTGCATCAAGTCTCCACCCGTGAGCGCCTTCAAAACTTCCGCGCCGGGAGAGAGAAAGAACTTCGGATTCACATCAGCCCCAAGCAGCAACGTCCGTCCGATGAAGGAGCCGAGTTCAAAGCGCTCGTGCAAGAGATGCGTGCGGAGCTGTGCCGTGTTCTCTTCTCCCACGAGAAGCGCCGCCAGCTTTCCGAACGTGCTCTTCCCGCTCTGTGATGCGCCTTGCAGAATCAGAATCTTTTGCAGCACGTTGAAGCCGAGAAGCCCGAAGCCGATGAAGGCAAAGAGCAAATCGAGGTCTGCTTCAGCTGTCTCCGAGTAGAGCGCCGGGAGAAGGAACTCGTTCACCGTGCGGGGGCAGTCCGCTTTCGGGTCGTAGTTCACCGGACAGCGATTGCGCGAGTAGTGCCGCTTGTCGAAGCCCTCGCGAAAACCGGCCGGTTTTCCATCACGGAGCACGAACACGCCATTCCCGAAATGAATGAACCGCTCCCCATGCGTAAAGTCGGCATCACGTCGAAAGGCATCACGAATTTCTGCCACGGCCTTCAATCGGAAAACCACCTCGCTGTCGAGTTTCAGCGAGAGCCGTTCTTCCATGTTTAGCCCGCATTTCTCACACCCCGGTGCGCTTGAGCGGGTGCGGAGGGGCTGCTAGGCTTTGATTAC
>DNXB01000309.1 GCA_003506995.1 Verrucomicrobiales bacterium | reverse complement strand
CATCCGAACATCGTGCCCATCTACGAGGTCGGTGCGCATGAGGGGCAGCCGTATTTCAGCATGAAGCTCGTCGAGGGGGGCACGCTGCAGTTTCGCACAGCAGAGTACCAGGCAGATCCCCGAAAAGCCGCGGTGCTCATGGTCAAGGTCGCGCGCGCGGTGCATCACGCGCACGCCAAGGGCATCCTGCATCGCGATTTGAAGCCGGGGAACATCCTGCTCGATGCCGCCGGTGAGCCGCACATCACAGACTTCGGCCTGGCGCGAAAAATCGGTATCGAGTCGGGCTTGACGATGACCGGGATGGCGATGGGCACACCTCACTACATGAGCCCGGAGCAGGCGCGTGGCGGCGGCCGTAAGCTCACGCCCGCCACGGACATCTACAGCCTCGGCGCGATCCTTTACGAGCTGGTGGAGGGCAGGCGCGTGTTTCAGTCGGAAGACTTGATCGAGCTGCTGAAACTGGTGGCTGAGAAATCGCCGCCCGCACCGCGCACGCCGCATCGCGAACTCACGGCGATCATGATGAAGTGCCTGGAGAAGCGGCCCACTGCCCGCCCCCCCACAGCAGCCGCACTGGCGGATGATTTGGAGGCTTGGTTGGACGGCAAAGCCAGCGTGCGGTCACGAAGGGCCGTTCCTTGGATCAAGGTCCCGCTTGCGGCTGCTGCCTGTGCCGCTGTGGCTTTTGCCCTGCATGCCTGGTGGCCCGTGCCCAGTCATGTCGTGACCACCACTGCGGATGAACTCGATCCACGGGGCAGCTCCGGCCATGGGGTGTCGCTGCGTGAAGCCGTGCGGGATGCCGCAGCGGGAGCGCGCATCACCTTTCAACCTTCGGTGTTCGGAAGGGAAAGCAAAATCACTCTCGATGCCACGAAGGGAGAGATCGTGATCGACAAGAACCTTGAGCTCGATGCATCGGCCCTGCCGCAGGGCATCACGTTGCATTCTCCGGCGGGAGGTTTTAGAAAGCTGAGCATCGGCCCGGCGGCGGTGGTCAGCGTAAAGCGTGTCACCTTCACCGCCGAGGCGCTGGCCTCGGGTCCCGGCAAGGGACAAGGCGGGGCCATCGAAAACGAGGGCACGCTCACCTTGCTCGACTGCCGCTTCATCAAGAACGGCGGCGGCGGCAATGGCGGTGCCATTTTCTCACACGGGGGTTTGACGATGGAGCGCTGCGTCTTCGAGGGAAATGAGACCCATGGCATCGGTGGTGCGCTATGCGTGAAGGTGTCGGCTGTCCCGGTGCGCGCCGTTCACTGCCTGTTCAGAGTCAATGTGAGCCATGGCAATGGCGGCGGGGGGATTCATGTCGCCAGTCCTGAGCCTGACGGGAAGGTCATTCTGGAGCACTGCACCTTCACGGACAATCGCGCCACGGCCTCTGTAAGTCGGGAACCTCGCCGGGTGACGGATCGTGGCGCGGGTGGCGGCATCCGGGTGCAGGCAGGCAGCCTGGAGATCACGCGCTGCATCATCGCGGGCAACCAGTCGGTGATCCCAGGCACGGAAAACATCTGCGGCGTGGTGAGTCAGACAGGCACCAACTTCATCGGCGGCGATCCGAAGGACGCGCCCGCAGGCCTCGGTGCCAGTGTGAAGTGAGGCGCTGGGAGTTTTTTTGTCTTTTTTTTTGCCGGAATCGTCCACGAACGGGGCATGACTAGGTGAACGGAGCTTCACGCTCCGACCTCCGCCATCAATCCATCTGCTGTCATGAAACACACCTACCGCCTCATCCTCCGCGTTACCTGCGCGATGCTTCTCCTCAGCAACGCCACCCTGGTGCTCGCCGATCTGCCCCAGCAACGCAAAGCTCTCGACGAACTCCAGGCCGCGAAGAAGGCCGCCGATCCGCTGCCATTGCTGGAGTCCGCCAAAACCCGCATCACCAACGCCAACAAGGGCAACAAGGGCGGGGACAAGGGGGACGTGATCGACAAAATCGACGAGGCCATCCAGGAGTTGCAGGCCGGCAACAGGAGCAAAATGGAGCAGAAGATCAACGCGGCCATCGCCAACCTCCATCAGGGCAAGGACAAGTCGAAACGTCCAAAGTAAGAAGTACTGGCAGCAGGGCTGCTGGCAATCGTCCTTTCCCTCCATGACTGAAGAAATTCCGCCTCCCGGCTTCACTCCTGCGAACCACCAGCGCACCACTGGGGGCGGTCATCTGCGCTGGATGCCGCCCACGCCGGAGCATTTGCAGGAAATGCTGCCGACTTATGAAATCCTCGCCATCCTCGGTCAGGGTGGCATGGGGGCGGTGTACAAAGGCCGGCAGAAGTCGCTGGACCGCATCGTCGCCATCAAAATTCTGCCGCCGGAGGCCGGGGAAGACGACATGCAGTTCGTCGAGCGTTTCAAGAACGAGGCGCGCACGATGGCGAAGATGAACCACCCGGCCATCGTGCATGTGTACGACTTCGGCGAGACCACCGAAGGCCAGCTCTACATCGTCATGGAGTACATCGACGGCACCGATGTGGCGAAGATGATTCAGGAGAAGAAAAAACTGCCGGAGGACTACGCGCTCTCCATCACCGCGCATGTGTGTGATGCGCTCGGCTACGCGCACACCCACGGTGTCGTGCATCGCGACATCAA
>DNXB01000339.1 GCA_003506995.1 Verrucomicrobiales bacterium | reverse complement strand
CCTTCATGTCCATCGGGATGCCCGGTTCCCAGTCGCGGCAGTTGTCCACGTCGGACACGCCCGGAAACTCCGGCGTCCAGGCCTTCGTGACCATCGGATGATCCATCGGCAGGATGCCCGCCACCTTGAACTTCGCCGACTGCTGCTTCAGCTCACGCCCCAGGCCGACGACGAAGTATTTCACCTCCAGCTCGTTGCCAATCGCANNGATGGTGATCTCGTCATCCTTGCCGGTTCCGACAGAAGTCACCATCGAGTAAGGCGTGCCGCCCTGCGCGGAGGTGATGCCGTTCACCAGATAGGTCAGCACACCACGGGTGCCTTTGAACTCGAAAACTTTCTCCGCCACGCTGCGGTCCAAAAACACGCGGCTGGTGCTGAGTTCCCACTCTTTCGTCTCACCGGGGATGCGGGTGAGCTTGAGCGCAAAGTCTGCGAGCGTGCGCTGCTCCTCGAACTGCGCGCGCAGCGCCGTGAACTGCGGATTCAGCAGCGCGTTCACGCGCCCGTCCATCTCCAGTTGGTTTTGCAGGTCGGCCAGGTTCACAAACACCGAGTCTGGCGGCACCTGCGATGCCGTGAGCTGAAACGCGCCGTAATCTTCCGCGCTCACAATCGCCCCGATCGTGCGGCGCAGGGAAATGTCCTCGTTCGTGCTGCCGGAGAGCGGCGCGTCACGCGAGATGGCGCTGGGACGCTCCAGGCGCACCAGAATCGTGTCGCCCGGCTTCGCGTCGAGCTTGCGGGCCAGGGACTCGTTGATCACCACGAAGGATTTATCCAGAGCGATGGGATTGCCGCTGCGGCTGAGCTTCCAGAATGCCTCGTCCACGCCGAGCACCTGCGCTCCGTTCACACGCACCTTGCCATTCGCCGCGCTGGCGGAGCCGGTGGCGATGATCAACGGCGCGGACTTCGTTTTGCGGGCCAGATTCTCGGTGAACCAGCGGTCTCCGCCGAGCACGCCGCCTTCCACCTTGCCCAGGCGCAGTTCTGCCACACGTCGCAGACTCGCGCGCACTGAATCACCGACCAGCAGCGAGCCGGTGAGGATCGTCCCGGCCAAAAAAGTGCCCAGCAGCAGGCCCAGATGCCCGCGCCAGTAGTGCCGGGCGGACTGAATGACGTAATCCTTCAGCTTCATGACAGGACACCTTCGTGAATCGTCATCACCCGCCCCATGCACTCCGCCTGCTCGCGATGATGTGTGACCATCACCAGCGTGATTCCATGGCTTTTTTGCAAGGCCAGCAGCAGTTCCGTCAAAACGACGGCGTTGGCCTCATCGAGCGCTCCGGTCGGCTCGTCGGNNCACGCGCTGGCGCTCGCCACCGGAAAGCTGCGCGGGCTTCCACCGCATGCGGTCTTTGAGCCCCACCTGTGCCAGCAGCGCCTCCGCGCGCTGGGAGGCATCGGCAGGCGGTGCTTTCAGCGCCAATGTGGGCAGCAGCACGTTTTCCAGCACGGAACACTGCGGCATCAGGTGATGAAGCTGGAAGATGAAGCCGATCTTCTGGCTGCGCACGGCGGCAAGCTGCTTCGGCGTGCCTTGCGCGAGCGATTCGCCATCAAAGACGATCCCGCCCTCGTCCGGCGTGTCGAGCGTGCCGAGGATGTTCAGCAGCGTGCTCTTGCNNTGCCGCAGCCGGAGGGGCCGATGATCGCGAGCGACTCGCCCTGCTCGATCGTCAGATTGATGCCGCGCAGCACCGGCACACGCGCCCCGCTGCCGGGATCGGTGTAGGATTTTGACAGGTTGGTGAGTTCGAGGAGGGCCATGGAGGGGCTGGTTTTCGGTGCGAGGGGAGGAACGGGGCTAAAATGACGAAATCAGAATGACTAATGACGAATGAGATGCTAGCGGCGTTGCGATGTGTGAGTGGTCTTCGTGAGTCTTGACGATGGGCTGAGTTTAGTCATTCGAACTTGGGATTTCATTCGTCATTCGTCATTCGTCATTCCCGCCAGGGACAAGCCGCCAGCGCTTCGCCTTGAACTCATGGCGCGGCAGGCTTTCCGGCTCGGCCAGTTTTACGGGGATACGCAGGGAAAACGTGTCGCGAAGCTTGGATTCGATTTTTTTGAGCAAGGGCTTGGCGACATTGCCGTCCACCTCGACCAGCAGCTCGATCTCATCCATCGCATCGACTTTGCGCTGCTCCACCATGAATTCGATGACCTCCGGGAACTGCCGCACGACGGCCTCGACCGCGCTGGGGTAGATGTTCACGCCGCGCACCACGACCATGTCGTCCAAACGGCTCAAAATACCGCCGTCGAGGATCAGGCGGCCGCGATGCAGTTTCTTCTTCACCCAGTCGCCCGTGCGGTAACGCAGCAGCGGGCAGGCCGTGCGATCCAGCGTGGACAAGATCAGCTCGCCACATTCACCGTCTTCCACTTCCTTGCCGGTCTGTGGATCGACCACTTCGGCCAGATAGGCGTCCTCCAGCACGATGAGCTGCCGTGGCATGTCCTCGGCCTCGTAACTCACCGGCCCGACCTCGGTCATGCCGTGATGGTCAAAGACACGCGCGTCCCAGAGCTTTTCGAGTCGGCTGCGCACCTCCGGCACGCTGCCGCCCGTCTCACCGGCGACGATGATCTTATTGATGCGCAGGCTCATGCGTTCCACACCGGACGTTTCGCCGATCAATTCGCCCAAACGCAGTGCATACGTCGGTGTGCAGCACAGCACCGTTGCCCCATAACGCGCCATCGCCTCCAGCCGAGCCTGACTCGACAAGCCGCCGGCTGGAATCACGAGAAAATCCTTCGCCGCCGCCTCGTAGGCCGTCCAGAAGCCGAGAAACGGCCCAAACGAGAAAGCGAAGAAGATGCGGTCGCGGCCTTTGACCAGTCCGGCGGCCTCAAACACACGCTGCCAGCATTTCAGCATCGCCTCCCAGCTTTCCGGCGTGTCCACCCAGGCCATCGGCTGGCCGGTGCTGGTGCCGCTGGTCTGGCAGAAGCGCGTGTATTGATGAATGGCACGGGTCAGGTTCGTGCCGAAGGGCGGGTTCTCCACGCGGTCCGCCTGGATGTCCGCCTTCGTCGTGAAGGGCACCTGCGCGATGAAATCGTCGATGCGGTTCAGCCGGCTGACCTTCAGCTCCCACTCGCGGATTTTTTTGCCGTAGAAACTGTCCGTCGTGGCCAGATTGAGCACAATCGACCGCAGCTTGCGCCACTGGTTGGAGCGCAGGCGAACTCGGTCGATCAATGGGGGGCCGTCCGACACAATGGCAAGTGATGGCGAGGCATGACGCGGGGTCAAGCAACGCGCACGTCCGCGCGCCATGTGGCGGCCGACACCTCACAAAACCAGTGCGTTACGTTTAATCTCTCTGCACCCTCAACCGCTGCGAGAGCACATGCTCCTTGCCCGGAGGCATCGCGATGACATCTGGCACGGCGTTGGCCGCCTCGATGCAGACGAAATGCGGATACGCATCGTCCGGCAAGTCGCTCAGGCGCTTCGACTTCTCGATCCACGGATTCCACACGATGGTCGCGCGGCTGCCAGACTTATCGACAACGATGGTCCTGCCGCCTTTTTTGTCGAGCAGACGCACGGTTTCACGCGATTCGTAGTTCCGGTCCACCTCGCGATCAAAATACACCGGTCCGCTTTGCTCGATGCGCTCTGGCGAAAGACGGCTCTCCACATAGAAGGCGTCGTCCAGGCCGATCACGGCGGCCTCGGTCACATCCTTGACGCACAGGTATGTATGCAGCGCCCCGGTCATCGACCAAGCGGCTTCGTCCGTATTTTTGATGTGCAGCGCGATGCTGAGCTGCGCGCCCAGCTTCACTTCGAGGCGCAAGTCGAAGCGGTGCGGCCAGAAGGCGCGTGATTCATCGCTGTCGCTCAATAAAAACTCCAAGGTCACTCCCGCGATGTTTTCCGTCACCTCGCCCACATTCCACATCAGGTTGCGCACAAAACCATGCGCCGGTTTGTCGGATTCCGTCGGATGACCGCCAAACCACGGCCAGCAGACCGGGATGCCGCCGCGAATCGGCTTCCCAGGCTCAAACACAGCCTGTGCGCTCATGAACAGCACCGGCTTCTCGCCTGCGGGAGTCCATTCCATCACATGCGCCCCGTTGAGCGCGATGCGGCCCGTGGCGGCAGGATGATGGATGACGAGGATCGGATAACCGGCGGGTTCTTCGATGAGGGTGACGGAGGGAGGAAGTGTCATGCGGCGGGATTCATATCCTGAACCCCGCTGGCAGCAACTCCGCCATCGTCATCGCCAACGGTTTTCCCTCCCGCAGAAACCACACCACCGTCTCCGGCCCCGCAAACTCCGCGATCACTTGCCTGCACGCTCCGCACGGCGGAAACTCATGTCCCAGCGCAATCACCGCGAGCGTGCTGATCTTCATCCCCGGCCCTTCCTCGGCCACCGCATGGAAGATCGTGTTCCGCTCCGCACAGATCGTCAGCCCATAGCTGGCGTTCTCCACATTGCAGCCGGTGAAGATGTTTCCCTGCGCCGTCAGCAGCGCGCAACCGACCTGGAAATGCGAATACGGCGCATAGGCTTTTGTTGCGGCAGCTTGGGCTCGATCAAACAATTCATCCGTTTTCATGATGAAGCCATACCTGCGCTCTTTCGGATCGCAATCTTCACGTTCACCCCTCACCCCAGCCCTCTCCCCGAAGGAGAGCACAGAGAAATGTTGTCTGAGGCGGGGAGAGGGAGAGCGCTTTCGAGCCTTACAACACGAATCCCCTCTCCCCGCGAATGGCCATCCTCAACTGGCATCGCTCGATGCGGGGAGAGGCCGGGTGAGGGGCACAGCCTTCCGACGTGTGCGATCCCAGATCACGTTCAACACGCTATAGGCTCCTGGCGAAGAGAGGCAGACGGCTTTCGAGCCCTCCAACGCGCCCCCCTCTCCCCGCGAATGGCTATCCTCAACTGGCATCGCTCGATGCGGGGAGAGGCTGGGTGAGGGGTTCAGATTTCCGGCGTGTCCGATCCCAGATCACGCTCAGCACGCTGTCAGTGTCCGCAAGCATGGCTTGGTTGGTGAATCTCAGCGTCTCGATGCCTTTGGACCGCAGATAAGCCGCCCTTTGCTCATCCTGCGCCCGGCCTTCGTCGCTGTTGTGCTGGCCGCCATCCAGCTCAATCGCCAGACTCAGTTCCGCGCAGTAGAAATCGAGAACATAGGGTTCCAAAGGATGCTGGCGGCGGAATTTCCGACGATTCACCCGACGATCTCGAAGACAGGACCACAGCAGAGCCTCGGCGTCCGTGGCGTCACGCCGCAGCTTGCGGGCGAACTCAATGAGCTCGAGACGCTCGCCCGTGATTTCGTGACGAATTTCCTCCAGGCGAGTGAGCATGACATTTTTTCACGGCTTTGCTGGCGCAGGCGTTGGCTCCGCCTGCATCAATCCAGCTTTCACGAGCTGCGCCTTCGCTTTGTCCGCCGTCTGGCGTCCGGCGGGGATGTCGAAGCCGAGGGTGTCGTAGTTCGGTTTGAAGCCGTTGCCGTCGGCATCGACGTAGATGGGATTGTTGTAGGCGCAGGGGCGCATTTTGGCGTAGTCGCTGGTGCCGTAGCCGATGGCCTGGTTGCCGTCCTCGTCGATGGCGACGACGATGAGATGCGCGTCGCTTTGCAGCGGGACGTGAATCTTCTCGGCAAACTTCACCACGCCGTCCTTGAATATCTGCGGATGCGAGGCTCGGGTGAAATTCAGCGTGGGATCAGGCTTGGAGTTCACCAGCACCTGCACACGGTCGATGTCCATCCAGTCGGTGCATTGCACACGCACGTTGAGGTCGATACCGCCGCTGCAGCGGTCGTCATCACCGGCGATCTTGCCGTTCTGCGTCGTCACTTCGAGGAAGGGACCGGTGCTGAGCACCATGTGGCCGGCCTTGGCATGCGGGGCGAGTTCCGCCCAATCGATCTTGGCAGGTTCATCCGTGCTGGAGGGCAGATAGATGCGCCAGCAGCCGACGCCGTTGCCATAAACGCTGTGCGCGTCCGCCACACCGACGGCGACGAGGCGGTGCCCTTGGTTCAAGAGCTGCCGCCAGATGAACTCGCGGCACATGGATGCCTTCATCGCCAGCGATCCGGCCGGTCGGCTCAGTTTGAACGGGGAGTCAGCCAAAATATCGGTGCCGGGGCCGTTTTGTGACTCGGAGCCGTCGATCATGCCGCCAACGCCAACGAAACCACCATCGGCGATGCCATCGCTGTCACGATCCACGAACATGTTGGAGAGGTCGGGATGGTTGAACTGAATCCAGCGATCCGCGCGTTCGCCCTGCCAGCGGCGCAGCGTGAGCGCGGTGATGCGCGGGTCATCATTCCACACCGGCGCGCCGCCGTCTTGCTTCAACGGATCAGGCTCAAACGGGAACGCATTGAAGTGCTGACGGCTGCCGGTGAGTTCCATGCCTTTGACGGTCTTGATGTGGTTTTCGAGTCCCAGCGCCTTGATCGTCGGTTCCCAGTCGTACAAGCGGTTGTGTTCGGTCGTCGGCGCGAATTCGAGATGCTCGACGGCGATGTTGATGACGCGGCCATCCGTGTCGCAGACGTTGTCTCCACTCGGCGTGCTGTGATTGTGGAAGTCCGAGCTGATCCAGCCCTTCGTATCGACCAGGCGCTTCAACGTGCCTTTGAACTCGACCGTCTTTCCTGCCTCAACGGTGACTTCCTTCGAGAGATGCCCGTATTCCGGCCCACGCACGACGACGACACGATATTTGCCCGGCGGAAGCTGCTGCGTGAAGTGACCGTTCTCGCTGTGGTATTGGTCCACACTGCCATGCGCGCGCCATTTCGGACCGAGGTTGAGTTTCGGCGCGTTTTCCTCCAGCGGCGTAAAATGAGCTTTGCAGGGAATCGGTTTGCCGGATTCGTCCATGATGGCAAAACGAATGCCTGCGGCCTGATCGACGAGCAAAACTCGCTCTGCCTTTGCCGCGCCTGCCGCTGGTCGAACCGGCCATTGCACCTCTTTGCGCCCCAGATCGGAAACCAGCAGTTCGCTGGCTACCGTGGGAATTTTGAGTTGCACTCTTCCGTGTTCGTCAGGGTAGGCTGGAACCATGCTGACGCCAAATGGCACTTGGATCGTGGCGGTGGTGACTGGTTCTCCTTTGTTCCGCAACTCCAGGATCTCGCCGTTGAAAATCTCCACCGCCTCGCCTTTCGCCGCCAGCGCCTCGCCCACGGCCTGCGCTGGCGAAGTGCCGACCGCGAAAAAGCGCGAAATGACGACTTCCTGCTTGGGTTTCAGCTCGATGGTCTCCTCTAATTTGTCGATGCCGGTCAAGCTCAGCGTGGCGAGTGCGTAGCCGCATTTGTGGGCGGGATTGATGGCATCCGCCCAAAGGATGGTTCCGGCGGCCCTGCCGATGTTGTCAAAGCGCGTGAAGTCGTCCTTCGTGAAAGCCTTCTGCGGCTGGTCGGACTCGTTGCGCAGCACGGTGGTGATGAAGATGCCCTGCACGCCGTCTTTGACGCGGTATTCGTGACGTTTGAAGACGCCACCGTTCTTCGCGGCGCTGGTGACGGACTCAACGGCTGCGGCACCGTCCTCTTTGACGTTGGCGATCTTCACATAGCTCACGGGACCATGCCCGCAGGGGCCGTAAGCCACGAGCTGGTCGTTGTTCGCGCCACGCAGGGTCAAATCGTAGAGACAGCCGGGGGAGACGCCGTCCTCGCCATAAAACGTGCTCATGTTCGCGCGGCGGTTCGGCGCGTTGTGCGAGATGACGGCCTCCACCTTGTCGCTGCGCAAAACGAAATCGCCCAGGATGCCATCGGCTTCCTTGCCCTTGGGAAGCTCGGCCTCGCGACCCAGCGCGGCTTCAAAGACTTCAGCGGCAGACAGCGGCGCGGCGAGCAGGAACGGGAGCAGGAGGACGGCTTTCATGGTTGGAAATGAGGGCATACCAAACGAGTGCCGGGGAGTCATCTTTTGAATGCAGACGAGTTTGTGCCAAGATCGCCGCGTGTCCGCCCCGTCCCAACGTCTCGACTGGCTTGATCTCTTCCGGGGTCTCGCGGTGATGGGCATGATCTGGACGCATGCGGCGCACACGTTTCTTGACCTGCGCTTGCGACAGACGGCCTGGTTTCACGAGCTGGATTACTACCACGGCCTGATCGCGCCCGCGTTTTTTTGGATCGCCGGATTCGTGCGCGCCCATGTGACGACGGGAACATCCATGCCTGCGTGGCCTGCGCTCAAACGCCTGCTGCTGGTGCTGCTCGTCGGCTACCTGATGCATGTTCCCTGGCTGGCCCTTTTCGATGCGCAGGCCTGGCGTGCCGCCTGCACGGTGAACGTGCTGCACTGTCTCGCCATCAGCGGCATGCTCATGCTGGTGGCCGAGCGCTTTGGCCGCTGGCGGAATGCGGTGGCTGCCTTGCTCCTCGTGTTCTTTGTCGGACTGCAAACTTCTGCTGAGAGCTGGCACACGGGCGTGCTGCTCAT
>DNXB01000650.1 GCA_003506995.1 Verrucomicrobiales bacterium | reverse complement strand
CATTTCCACATAGGCCAGCAGGTGATGAGCGAACAGCACAGGCTGCCCGCGTTGCAAATGTGTGTAGCCCGGCATTACCGCATCGCCGCCGCGTTCGGCGCATTCGATGAGCGCGGCCTGCATGGCGCGGGTGTGCTGGAGGATCGAATCAATCGTCGAACGGCAGTACAGCCGCACATCCGTCGCCACTTGGTCATTCCGGCTCCGTGCCGTGTGCAGTTTGGCACCGGCGGGGCCGATNNGATCATTGCGGCTGCGGGCGGTGTGGAGTTTGGCACCGGCTGGGACGCGCCGGGTGAGCTCGGACTCGATGTTCATGTGGACGTCTTCCAGCGACTCCTTGAACTCAAAGTTTCCCTTTTCGATCTCGTGGCGGATCTCCAGCAGCCCGGTTTCGATCTTCTGCTGCTCTTCAGCGGTCAAAATGCCCGCTTTGAGCAGGCCTTTCGAGTGCGCGATGGAACCGGCGATGTCATGGGCGTAGAGACGCCAGTCAAACGACACAGATTCTCCGTAGCGCTGCACGAGAGCGCTGGTTTCCTGGGCAAAGCGGCCTTTCCACATAAAAAAATTCGAGGGGCGCGGAGACTAGCGGCTTTCAGCGCGGGTGCAACCCCGGCGGCGCGGGCAGTTTTTCATCGCACCGGCACGAAACGCACGATGTTGCGGTGATAGACCTCGCACTCCTTCTTGTGCAGCCAGATGCTGAACCAGAACAGCAGGGCGCCGAAGATGATGACGAGGAACAGCACCGGCCGGGCTTTGGGAGAACGGGCGGAAACGAGCGCGATGAGGCTGAACAGCGTCATCGCGTAGTAGGGCCAGGACCAGTCCTTGCGGCGTTGGGTCTGCTGCTGGATGAGCGGGGCAAATTCGGGGGAGCGGGTGGCGAGGATGCGCGGCGTGGCCTTGTCCCGCAAATCGATGTAGGGCCACACGCTGGCGCAGGACACGCAGATGACCGCCAGGGCCAGCATGCGGCTTTTGATCTCCCCAAACACAAGCGAGATGATCACAAACACCAGCCCCAAACCCAGCCCGTAGAGCGGCAGTGGCTCCAGCAGCAGATGCAGATACTCAGGATCGCAGATGTTTTGCCAGAGTGTTGTCAGTTCACGCCACATGTTGAAGCAGGATGAATGCTGAATGAAGCAGGCGCAAGGGTTGGGGTGAGTTTGCGCAATTCGGCGTGACACCAACATCTGGCTGTTCTCCATCGGTCACGACCACGGTCTCAGCAGGTATGGCGATCACCTCGGCATCGGCGGCAAGAGCGGACACACGGGCAGGCTGATCTTCTTTCACCGGCCCGGCTGCGAAAGACTCTCGTGGTCGGCCCGACCGAAATCCTGCCCTGGCAGCGACAACGAGTCGAACTGGGAAGGCTGGCTCGACGAGATCGCGGTGTTTGATCGTGCGCTGAGCGAGGAGGAAGTCGCAAAGCTGGGGGTGAAGTGAACCGGCTAGTCAATCATCCTTCTTGTTTAAATGGATGAAATAGTCTCGCAGGACAACACAAATGCCCAAAACCGACCAGAGAATCAATCCAATCAGCATGTAATCGCGATCACCGAATGGGAACCATTTAATGGAATCCGCAATGCACATGCTTCCCACTAGTACCACGGACAATGCTCCAAAACAGACTCCCACTTTGGTCGCAGGAAAGCCCCACGGACTCCATGGAGCAAGGCGCCATCGCAGCCACTTGCCCCAGCGTTTTTGCATCCACTCCCAATGGAACAACACTGCATAGGCATGCGCAGCTCCAAACAGTACCAGGACGATACCCGCGACAAGCGTCTCGGTCGAGGTGAGTGGCCTCCCCGAGATGCGACTGATGAGGGCAAGCACTTGCATAAGATTTGAACTCAACTCTGCCGCGCCCGGATGTCGAGAAGCTGCTTCATCACATGGCTGAGCTTCCCGCTCCAGTCAGCGACGCCGAAGGCATCATGCACGTCGCGATAGAGCGCATACAGCTCACGATAGACGGCGACATTCTCGGGAATGGGATGATACACCTTCTCGCGGATGGCGGTGACTTTGGACTGGAGGTCCTGCCAGGTGCCCGCTCCGGCGGCGACGGCACCGAAGATGGCGGCGCCGAGGGCGCAGGTCTGCTCGCTCTGGCTGACTTTCATGGGCTTGCCGATGATGTCGGCATAGATCTGCATGAGGGTGGCATTCTTGATGGAGAGACCGCCGGTGTTGACGACCTCCTCGACCTTCACGCCGTATTCCTCGACGCGTTTGATGATGGTTAGAGCTCCAAACGCGGTGGCCTCGATGTAGGCGCGGTAGATCTCGTGCGCCTCGGTGTGGAGCGTCTGGCCGAGCAGCAGGCCGGTGAGACGCACATCGACGAGGATGGTGCGGTTGCCGTTGTTCCAATCGAGCGCGAGCAGGCCTGTCGCACCCGGCTTCTGGCCTTCCATGGCCTTTTCCATGGCCGCGAACTTCTCGCCCACGGTCGCGCCGTAGCTGTCGGGCACGAGGTGATTGACGAGCCAGAGGAAAAGATCGCCCACGGCGCTCTGTCCGGCCTCGATGCCGTAGTAGCCGGGCAGGACGCTGCCGTTCACGATGCCGCACACGCCGGGGATGTCTGCCAGCGGCTTGCTGGTGGGTGAAATCATGAGATCGCAGGTGCTGGTGCCGAGGATCTTCACGAGTATGCCTTCCTTGATCCCCGCGCCGACCGCGCCGGTGTGCGCATCGAAAGCACCGACACAGATCGCGGTGCCTTCCTGAAGCCCGAGTCGCTTCGCCCACTCGGTGCAGAGGCCGCCAGCCTTCGTGTCGGCGGTGTGGGCCTCGAAGTAGAGCCGATCACGCAGATCGGCGAGCTTTGGATCGAGCTTGGCGAGGAATTCCTTGTCGGGCAGGCCGCCCCATTCGGCGCTGAACATGGCCTTGTGGCCGGCGGCGCACACGCTGCGCTTCAGCGTGAGCGGATCGGTGTTGCCGGTCAGAACGGCGGGAATCCAGTCGCAGTGCTCGACGAAGCTGAACGCGGCCTCGAAGACCTGCGCGTCCACGCGGCGCAGGCGGAGGATTTTGCTCCAGAACCACTCGCTGGAGTAAATCCCGCCGCACTTTGCCATGATCTGTGGGCGGATATCGTTGCCGAGCTTGGTGATCTCCGCCGCCTCGGCGTGGCCGGTGTGGTCTTTCCACAGCCATACCATCGCGTTGAGGTTGTTCTTCCATTCCGGCAGCAAACCGAGCGGCGTGCCTTCCTGGTTTACCGGGATGGGCGTGGAGCCCGTGGTGTCGATGCCGATGCCGACGACCTGCGCGGCATCAAATCCGGCGATCCTGGCCTTGGCCTGCTCCAAAGCGCCGCGTGTGACGCTTTCGAGGCCGTCGAGGTAATCCTGCGGATTCTGGCGGGCAACATGCGGGTCACGCGCATCGAGCAGGATGCCCATCTCGCCGCTCGGGTAGTTGAACACGGTCGAGCCGACCTCCGCGCCGTTGTCGAGGTCGATGAGGAGAGAGCGGCAGGAATTCGTGCCGTAGTCGATACCGAGGGAGTAGCGCTTCATGATTGGGAAAGTGGGCAGGAGTGTCAGGGAACCGCTGATTCAATCCACACCGCAGAGATTGCAACGCCGCAGAGGATGGATTCACAATGCCTTTCTCCGCGGCGTTTCTGACTCTGCGGTGCAGAACAGTGTTTTCTTAACGGATTCATCCCGCAAGGCGAGCCAAAACCGGACGAGGTTTGTGACCGCAAGCTGCCAGTTCTTGATTTCGAGCGCGTCACGGAACTCCGGTCACCTGCACGCGCATGAAGCGGGCGGGCGGGGTGCCGAAGAGGGTGTTGTCGCGTACCTTGAGCGTGGTGGCGTCGTTGATNNGGCAGCAGCGTGCCCGCGCTCTGCACCTCGTAGATCACGCCGGGCTTCTTGGTGAGGGTCATCGTCAGATAGCCGTCCTCCTGGCTGAGCGGCGTCAGGACACCGGCATCGGGCACGGTGGGGTTGAGGCCAAAGGCCATCTCCAGCAGGTTCACGAGGCCGTCATGGTCGTCGTCATCGAGTGGGCCGTGAAGCGCGATCTCGCCGGGCCAGTAGAGCTGTTCCCATGAGTCGAGGAGACTGTCGCTGTCTTGATCCAAGGGATGCGGGCCGAAGACATAGGCGGCACCGGCGTCATAGGACGGCGTGTCTTTCCCGGTGGCGCCGATGATCAATGTTCCTCCCTCAAGGGCCAGAGCATTGCCAAAGAGGTCTCCCGCGAAGGGAACCGGATTGTTGAGCGTGAACGCCGGCACCCCGGGGCTGGCACTGGCGAGTTCATACACATACACACTGCCCACATTGACCGCCGCGAGATCATCGCTGGCGGCTCCTGCCACCAGCCGGGTTCCCGCGATCACGACGGCCGAGCCAAAACCGTCATTGGCAGTGGGGGCGGGATTGTTCAGTGTGAGCGGGACGAGGGGCGTGGCGCTGCCGAGGTCATACACATAAACGCTGCCCGCATTGCTCGCACCGGTATCGTCGCCGGAGGCACCGATCACCACCTGCATGCCGGAGATTGCCACGGCGTTGCCAAAACCGTCTTGTGAGGCGGGAGTCGGATTGTTGAGGATTTCAATCGGCACCGTCGGGGTGGCACCGGCCAGATCAAACACGAACGCACTGCCTGCGTTGCTCGCACCCGTGTCGTCACCGGTGGCGCTCACGACCACAAGCGTTCCAGAGATGGCCACCGCATTGCCGAAGCTGTCGCTGGCGACAGCGCCGGGCTTGTTCAGCGTCATCACCGGCACAGTGGGATCTGGACCATCGAGATCATAAACATACACGCTGCCCGCATTCGAGGCGAGGGTGTCATCCGCAGGAGCACCCACCACGAGCCATCGACCGGACACGGCCAGGGTGCCAAAGCCATCGCCGGTGGCAGGAGCAGGATTGGCAATCGTGAGCACCGGCGTGGCTGGCGTTGCGTTGTCCATATCATACACAAACACATGGCCGCCGCCGCTGGTGCCGGGAGCGCCAACCACCATCCGTGCTCCAGACATCACCACCGAGCGCCCGAAAGTCGCAGAGGTCGTCGGGATCGGATTCGTCAGGGTCAGTGGCGACGCCGA
The DNA here is from genome assembly GCA_003506995.1 of Verrucomicrobiales bacterium. Classification (GTDB taxonomy): domain Bacteria; phylum Verrucomicrobiota; class Verrucomicrobiia; order Verrucomicrobiales; family Verrucomicrobiaceae; genus Prosthecobacter. The sequence goes on along the minus strand of DNXB01000650.1, from coordinate 13 downwards.
AGGGTTCCCGCCG
>DNXB01000389.1 GCA_003506995.1 Verrucomicrobiales bacterium | reverse complement strand
ACCGCCGCTACGCCATCGACGCGGGGAAGATCGAACGCGAACTCGGCTGGACCCCGGCCCACACCTTTGAGACCGGCATTCGCGAGATGGTGGCGTGGTATTTGGAGAACCAGGAGTGGATCAGGTCCGTCAACCCGATAGGGAAACACTGATTCACACCGCAGAGAAAGGCAGGGTGAATCAAGTCTCCTGAACAACTTGAATTTTGATCCGCAGATTACGCGGATGGGCTTCAAGTAATCGGGCCATTCCTGGCCCGAACAGAATGCGCTGGGGGCAGGAATGCCCCCATGACACCCAGTGTTGGGAAATTAAAAAGATGCACAGGAAACCTGTCCAGGTTAGTTTCGCAGCATGAGCACCATTTCATACACCGAAGCACGCGAGAGTCTCGCCAGCGTCTGGGACGAGACCGTCTCCACCCGTGAGCCGGTCATCATTTCCCGTCGTGGCAGTGAGTCCGTCGTCCTGGTTCCGCTGGATGAGTGGCGCGGCTTGGTGGAAACCGCCCACCTTCTCCGCTCTCCAGCCAATGCCCGTCGTCTTCTCGCCGCGTTGCAGCGTCTTGACGCGGGGCAGGGGGATGCCCTCACCCCGGAGCAGTTGGCAGGAAAAATGTGACCCCAGGATGCCTGCGGACCGCCTTCTCGTTTTTGACCGGGATTTTTTGGAAGATCTCACTTGGTGGGTGGCCACGGATCGAAAAACGGCGCTTAAAATTTTGGAGCTGGTGGAAGCCATTCGTCGTGATCCCTTTGCCGGTCTGGGCAAGCCCGAACCACTGCGTCATCTGGGCTCTGGCATCTGGTCCCGGCGCATCACCCAGGAGCATCGGCTGGTCTATCGGGTCACGGATGACAGGCTGCTCTTCGCCCAGGCACGCTACCACTACTGATGGGAATCACGGATCGCATAGACCTCTCCACCCACTTGGAACTTTGAACTTGGAACTTGAAACCTGAAACCTGAAACTTGGAACTGAAACCTGGAACTGAGATCCAGCATCCAGCAACGAGGACGAGCAGGAGTAGGAGTAGGAGGACGAGAACTGAGAACTGAAAACCGAGAAATGAGCACGGACGCCAGCACCTATCATTACGACTCAGCGCAGCCCTCGCACATGCATGCCGTGTTTGTGCCGCCCGTGCTGGCCCGTTTGCAGGCGTTGCGGCCCGCGCGGGTGCTTGATTTGGGCTGTGGAAACGGCAGTCTGTGCCCTGTTTGTGGATGACCATGCTGCTGGAGTTAAAGCTGCTTGATTAAGTGTTAGCTGAAAAATTTCCGACCAACGAATAGACTTGGTGATCCAAACTTTTACTCGCTGGGCTTTTCTGTCCGGCCAAGTCGCAGGTTTGCAGATGGTGGTTCAAGGGATCAATGCGGTCACCGGCTTGATGCTTGTGCGCTACATGGCCAAGGACGACTACGCATGGTTCACGCTGGCCGCTTCGTTGCTCGCCACCCTCAATCTCCTCGGCGATGGCGGAGTCGGCACCGGACTCACGGCGATTGGTGGACGCATTCACGATCAGCCGGGTACGTTTGCGCGGCTGTTGCAGCAGGGACTGCGGTTGTCGTTTCGCCTGACCATCATCGGCTTCGTGCTTGCCGTTCCCTTGTTTTACGGGTTGTACGTTCGGATTGGTGCGCCAGTTGGTTTGACGGTTGCCGCCTTGCTGCTCGCCGGACTCGCGGCCTGGCCCTCGGTCTCCACGGTGCTGCTAAACGTCGCCAACCGGCTTCACACCCGCGTGGTAGTGATTCAGCTTGGAGACATGACGGGTGCGTTGGTGCGGCTCCGAGTCACCTCGGTGTTGTGGTTCGGCGGCTGGCTGGCGGTGCTGCCAGCCCTGCTGGCCACAGTGCTTGCAGGATGGGCTCAGGCCTTGCTGATTCGTGTGCGCAGCAGGCATTTCCTGGTGTCTCCCGCGACGGACGTTTCCTATCAGTCGGAGCTGGGTGGGTTCGTCCGCGCCTTGTATGGCAATCATGTGTTCTTCTGCCTTCAAGCGCAGGTGGCCACATGGATCATTGGCTGGCTAGCAGGCACCTCCGAAGTGGCGGATCTCGGCGCACTGGCCCGGCTTGGAGTGTTGTTCGTGGCCGTCACCTCACCGATCCATTATCTCGCCGTCCCGGCGATCGCCCGCATTCGTGACCAGGGGCTGCTCCGGCGGCGCATCGCGCTGGCGCTGGGGAGCGCCCTGCTGGTGGCCGCAGCCGTGGTGGTGGTGGCGTGTCTGCTGCCTGCTCCGTTTCTCTGGCTTCTGGGCGGGAACTACGGCCACCTGATCGTGGAACTGCCGCTCGCACTCGCGGCACAGGGACTGAGCATGGTCACGTCTCTGGCCTGGGCGTTGGTGCTGGCGCGTGGTTGGGTGAAGAATGCCTGGATCACCATCCTGACCACCCTGGCAGGTTTCGCCATCGGCGCGGCTTTGTTCCCTCTCGGCACGGTGGCGGGAATGTTGTCATTCACCTCCGTCTCGGTGCTTCCCACCTTGCTGTTCTGCATCGGTGTGATCGTTTTCCAGCTTTCTCAGAAGCAGGGCCACGGCGCCTGAACCATCTCATGAATCCCCAGCTCATTTACGATGTCGGCATGCACAATGGCGATGACACCGCCTACTATCTCCATCGCGGTTTCAAGGTGATTGCGGTGGAGGCGGACCCCGATCTTGCCGCCGCTGGTCGTGAGCGCTTCGCCGCCGCCATCGCGGAGGGGCGGCTCATCATCGTGAACAAGGCCATCGCAAGCGAGCGTGGCGAGGCAGATTTTTGGATCTGTGACAGCCTGCGCCTTTGGAATTCGTTCGACAAAAACAGTGCATCGCGTGACGGCCGCTCTTGCCACTCGGTTAAGGTAAAGACGGTGCCCATGAGTGATCTCTTTGCCACACACGGAGTGCCGCACTACCTGAAACTCGACATTGAGGGGCACGATCACATCGCCGCCGCCGACATCTTGCCAGATGACGCGCCGGAATACGTCTCATTGGAGATTAGCTCCGTCGATGACTTTTACCTTCTCCGTTCCAAAGGTTATCAGCGCTTCAAATGTATCCAGCAGGGGTATTTCACGCCCGTGGTGAGTCCGGTGCTCAATGTGAAGTCGGCAGTTGGGATGCTCATCACGCGGATCAAGTCCACTGACGTTGTCAACCGGCTGCGCAAAGCGTGGCGCCGCCTGCGTCCGTGCCGTTACCAGATGCCCTCGGCGGATGCATGGACCTTCGACCCTGGATCTTCCGGCCCGTTCGGCGAAGACACACCGGGCGAGTGGCTGTCGTTCGAAAACGTGCTTCATGCCTGGTTGTCCCAGCATCTGGGGCACGAACTCGGATACCGGGTCATGCCTCCAGGTTTGGAAGTCTGGTTCGACCTTCACGCGCGTTTGAAGTGAGAGTAAATGGTTGTCAACACCATGAGTCTAAACGCTTCAATCGTCATTCCGACCTTAAACCGAGAGGCCATACTTTGTGACACCTTGGATTCGATTGTGAGTGTGGCAGACGGTAGCGGGTTGATCGAGATCATTGTAGTTGACCAAAGCCCCAGTCACCAATCTGAAACACTTTGCAGACTGGAAATGCTTTCAAAGCATCCACAAGTGAAGTACTATCAGGTTACATTTCGCGGCACGACAAGAGCTCGAAATCTCGGTGCCTCACTGGCGCGGGGCGATGTAGTGATCTATGTCGATGATGATGTGTTTACCCCCCCGGGATTTGTGCAAGCCCATCTAGATCAGTATTTGAATTCCACAATCGCTGGTGTTGCGGGCTGCGTCATCCATGAAAATGAGCGAAAGCTCGGTGAGTGTGATCTTGATCCCTCAACAGTTTCCAGGGTCAGGTCCGGCAAGCAGGTTCTCTTCAATGCGGGGTTTCATTATGACGCAAAATGGGCAAGGGGGTGCAACATGTCGTTTCGTCGTGAGTGGATTCTCAAAGTTGGTGGATTCGACGAGAACTTTTATGGAATTGCCGTCGGAGAGGAACCTGAATTCTGCCACCGGCTTAGAGAGGCTGGCGGGCGGATACACTTTGCGCCAGAAACCGAGTTGTTTCATCGGTTAGAGGCATCAGGAGGTAGTCGTGATCAGCTCAATCTACGGGAGCGTTTTCTCGCCTACGTCGATAATTCTGTCTATTTTTGGTGCTGCACAGAGACTCATGCCTTCAAACGCTTCTGGCAGATTGCGAGGCTGCTTCGATCATCGTTAACCAAATCTAACGTCGTTTTTTCGGGGCGATTTATGGATCATTTGAGGTGGTCCATGGATGGCCTGCTTCAAGGTTTGGAGAGATTCTCCGCCCGGAAGCCAAACTCGTTTGTTTTAGGGGCCGCTGAAGTTGATGCGAAGTTAGCTTCGGTTCTGCGTGAAGACATCTACAACAGTACAGATTAAATAATCAATTTTTCACCCATGTCACTTCCCGCCCCCCTTAAACGAGTTCTACTTGGAATTGCGCCAATGTCGTTTTGGCTGCAGTTCAAGACTGAGCTTCATTTTTTTATGGTGCGATTGCGGTATTCGTCTCTTATACGACGCTTTTCGCAAACCCAAAATGCGTTGGTGAATTTCGGTGCGGGTCCAAGGGGACGGTCTGATTGGATCAATGTCGATGGTTGTGAAGCTGAAAACGTTAATTGTATCTGGGATTGCCGATATCGACTTCCCCTGCCGGAAGCTTGTGCTCGTGGAGTTTTCACCGAACACTTTCTAGAACACTTAGACTATCAACTCGACGCGCCAGCTTTTCTCAAGGAATGTCTTCGGATCATGAAGGTGGGAGCAGTCATCCGCATCATAGTACCAGATGCACAAGCTTTTCTCAAGGCTTATACTGCACCCGGCTGGGATGAGATGATCAAGCTTCGGTTGACCGGGGGTGATCGAAAAGACATTGGCTACGGGCTTCTTTACGAGACAAAAATGCAAGTCGTTAATGTGGTGTTTCGCCAATTTGATGAGCACAAATACGCGTATGACTTCGAAACACTGCGTGCGCTTTTGGTGTCTGCAGGATTTGAAGATGTGAAACGAACAGAATTTGGAGTGTCGCGGCTTCCTGAGTTGGCTATCGACATGAAATGGCGTGCTCGTGAGAGTCTATACGTCGAAGCTGTCAAAAGTTAAGTGCCATCCCAAGGTGTTGAACAACCCGTTTCCAGATGAACCATTTTAAACATTCCCCTCAATGGCTTGGTGACGGTTTGGGGGCGCAGATACTGATTGCCATGGCGCGCAACTGGCCTTTGCCGCGAGGCCAGAGCGGTCTGCTGCGCATTGTCACCCGCTGGTGCTTTCAAGGCCTCCTTCCCTTGCGTCATTGTCATGGAGGACGGTTGCGGGTGGACGTGACAGATTACATCGGACAGCAACTGGCTCAGGTCGGGGCCTTTGAGCCGCTGTCTCTGGCTCTCGCATGTCAGTTGATGAAGGAGGGCGGATGGTTCGTGGATGCGGGCTGCAACATGGGGCTTTACACCTGTGTTGTCGGATCACTGCCTGGAGTGCGCACATTGGCGGTTGATCCCTCCCCATTGGCGCTGGCGCAACTGGAAGGCAATCTGACCTTGAATCCTGCCGTGGACTGCACCCGGGTGTATGCGGCGCTTTCCCATAAGAGCGGCTTTGTTCAGTTTGAAATTCCCGGTCATCAAAACCTGGGCACAGGCCGTGTGCAGACGACGCACGGCAGTGGCAAGATCCTGGCTTACGGACTTCCTGCCACGAAAATTCTGCCTGAGGCGAACTGCGGTCCCGTGCGGTTGTTGAAGATCGACATTGAATCCGGTGAACTGGCCGCCCTGCAAGGATGGGATTGGACGGAAGCCGGGCGGCCGAGGCACATTCTTTGTGAGCATTTGGAGAGTGGCGAGTTCCGTGAGCATGCCTCGCAGCTTCAAAACATCTTGCGGTCCAAGAGCTATCAACCGTACACGGTATTGGGAGAGCCGTGGGAGGAAGGCCAGCTACTGCCTGAGAACAATCTTTGGTGGCGGAGTTAGCGCCTCCAAATAG
>DNXB01000239.1 GCA_003506995.1 Verrucomicrobiales bacterium | reverse complement strand
AGCAAAGTCTCCCCCATGCCCCCGATGCTCCTCGCCATGCTCAAGAAAGACGAGATCCTCGACCTCCTCGCCTACGTCCTCAGCGGCGGAAACAAGGAGCACGCGATGTTTGCGAAGTAGCTTCGATTGGTCATCGAAGCCCTGCGGATTCGACTGCCAGTCGAATCTGCAACGACGTCGAAGGCGCAAACCTCCTCCCACATCTCATCGACGCAAGATCCCGCGATCTTGCCCGGCAGGACATTGATTGAGCCGCAACCAGGACACTGAAACCGGGTTGAAGGTCGCCGACATGAAACGCCTCTCCTTCCTTTCGATTTTCCTGGCCGCCCTGGCCCTGGGTTCATCCGCATGCCTGGCGCAGGGACTTTTGCCCGCCGGTTTTCACAAGCTGGAGCTGACGGTGGATGGCGTGGCGCGCACGGGATTCGTTTACACGCCGGTGAAGGCCAAGGAGGAGCCTACACCAGTGGTGTTTGTGTTTCACGGGCATGGCGGGACGGCTTTTCAGGCCGGACGTTCGTTTGCAATGCATAAGCACTGGCCGGAGGCGATCTCGGTGTATCTGCAAGGGCTGAACACGCCGGGAAAGCTGACTGATCCCGAAGGCAAGAAGCCCGGCTGGCAGCATGGCGCGGGAGCGGAGGGAGATCGCGATTTGAAGCTGTTCGACGCGGTGATGGCGAACCTGAAGGAGAATCACAAGGTGGATGCGAAGCGGGTGTTTTCGACCGGGCACTCAAACGGCGGCGGTTTCACTTACCTGCTGTGGCAGACGCGCCCGGATGTGCTGTGCGCGGTGGCTCCTTCGGCGGCAGCCTCGGCGCGGATGGCGGACGCGGCGGCCTTCAAGCCGAAACCGGCGATGCACCTCGCCGGAACGAACGACGAGCTGGTGAAGTATGCGTGGCAGGAGATGGCGATGAACCGCATCAAGCAGATCAACCAATGCGAGGCTGAAGGAAAAACGTGGGCGAAGGACTGCACGCTGTTTCCCTCGAAGGTTGGAGCGCCGTTTGTGGCGTTCATCCATCAAGGCACTCACAAGTTTCCGGACGAGGCTCCGGCGCTGATCGCGAAATTCTTCAAGGAGCAGGCGGCGGCGGTGAAGTAGCCGTTTGATGAGGTCGATTTGACGAGAACCTAAGCAGGCAGGTTTCGCGATTGTCGTTAACGCTCAAGCAAAGCAGACTGCCACTCGGGTTCTTTGAAGCCGACGAGATGCACCTTGTTCTTCGTGTCGATGGCGAAGGGGCGCTTCACGAGGTTGCCGTTTTCGGCGAGGAGTTTCAGCGCGGCGTCTATGCTCATCGCGGGCAGCTTGTCCTTGAGGCCGAGACTGCGGTAGTCGAGGCCGGAGACGTTGAAGAGCTTGCGCAGATCGCCGTCATGGGCGGCGAGCATGGCCTTCAAATCGGCGAGGGATGGCGGTGTCTCGCGAATGGCGACCTCCTCAAAGGGAATGGCGTGCTGTTTGAGCCATTTGATGGCGTTGCGGCAGGTCGAGCAGCCGGAGTAGGCGTGGAGTTTGAGCATAGCGGGAGGAAATGATGAATGACGAATGTCGAATGAAGAATGAATCAAGCCAGCACCATTCTGCATTCGTCATTCTGGTTTCGTCATTCCCATCCACGGTTCAAATTCGGGCGGCAGCTTGGCCTCGAAAGCCATCGGCTGGTCGTGGATGGGGTGATTGAAGGAGAGCTTCCAGGCGTGCAGCATAAGACGCGGGACGCGGACGCGCTGCTTGGCAGGCTGGGCGTAGATGGGATCGCCGAGGATGGGGCATTGCAGGGTCTCGCGCATGTGAACTCGGATCTGATGCGTGCGCCCGGTGAGCAGGCGGCACTGGATGAGGGCGCAGCCTTGATCCACGGCGAGGCGCTGCCATTCGGTGACGGCCTCCTTCCCTGCCCCGTCGAGCAAGACGGACATGCGTTTGCGGTCCACGGGATGTCTGCCGATGAAGTTCTGGATGCGCCCGCTTTCTTCCTTTGGCACACCGTTGACGACGGCGAGGTAGATTTTCGTGAGGCGGCGTTCGGAGAAGGCTTCCGTGAGGCGACGGTGCGCGGTGTCGTTTTTCGCCACGACCATGCAGCCGCTGGTGTCCTTGTCGAGGCGGTGGACGATGCCGGGGCGCATCTCGCCACCGATGCCGCTGAGGTCGGCGATGTGGTGCAGAAGCGCATTCACCAGCGTGCCGTCGGCATTTCCCTCCGCCGGATGGACGACGAGGCCGGAGGATTTGTCCAGCACCACGATGTCGGCGTCTTGATACAAAATCGTCAAAGGAATGTCCTGGGCCTTGATCTCGACCGCAGCTACCTCCGGCACCGTGACGCTAACCACATCCCCTGCCCTCATCGTGGCCCCCGGTTTGACCGGTCGGCCGTTCAAGGTGGCGTTGCCGTCTTTGATCAAGTCCTGCAGCCGCGAGCGCGACATCTCGGGCAAGCGCCCCGCGAGGTGCTTGTCGAAACGCTCCCCGATTTCAACGGTTTCAGTGACGGTCCAATCCATGGTACAAACTCAAGTTTCGAATTAATAAGGCAATCTGTAATTTCTGGCATATGGAATGCGTCCCTGCATCGTTAAAAAATTAAACCCGCCTTTTGATCCTCGCCCCTCCAGAGCAAACTTTTTTGAGCACCTGCCCGGTCTGCCAGAAGCAGATCGACGTCACGTCCTTGGAGCCCTTCACGAAGCTGAAGTGCCCGTTTTGCGGGCAGATGGTGCGCGTGCGGCGGCGTTTCGACCATTTCATGATCGTGCGTCAGATCGGCGAGGGTGGGATGAGCCGGGTGTTCGAGGCGGAGGATGAGACCCTGGGCCGCCGAGTGGCTCTGAAAATTCTCAATCGTCAGTATTCCCGTGATTCCGTGCGCCTGGAGCAGTTCCGCCAAGAGGCGCACATCACGGCGAATGTGACCCATCCCAACGTGATCAAGCTCTACTCTGTGGGCTATGACCAAGGCTACTTTTACATCGCCATGGAGCTGGTCGGGGGCGGCAGCCTGGAGCAGCGCNNACGAGGGGCGTCTGAAAGAGGCCGAGGCGCTTCACATCGGACGCGAGGTGGCCGAGGGCCTGCGGGCGGCGCAGCAGCTCAACCTGATCCACCGCGATGTGAAACCTGCGAACATCCTGTTCACCGAAACCGGCACCGCAAAGGTGGTGGACTTCGGCCTGGCGCTGTTTGCGAACCGGGACGTGGATCATTCCGGCGAGATCTGGGCCACGCCGTATTATGTGGCCCCGGAAAAAGTCATCGACAACAAGGAGGACTACCGCAGCGACATCTTCAGTCTCGGCGCCTCGCTGTATCATGCGATGACGGGAAACCCGCCGCACAAGGCGGACACGAATTCCATCGAGGATCTCCGCCGTATCAAGTGCAAGCGCGTCACCCTGGGCGACTCCGGCCTGCGCTGCTCGCCGCGCACTGAGCACGTCATCAACGGCATGCTCAGCTTCCGCCCCGAGGACCGGTTCGCGAACTACGACGAGGTCGTCGATGAAATGCGTCTGGCTGAGGGCATGCTCGACCGCAGTGGTGTGCGCCGTCGGCTGTTTTCACGTCGGGCGAAGCTCATAGGCGGCATCGCTGCCGCTGTCACACTGGCCTATGGCGTCGGCTGGCTGCTGCGGGAAGGCGGTGAGCGCCGCGCCACGCAGAAAGTCATCCAGATCACCTCGGGCAACGACCGCGACCTCGACGGTGGCGGCGTGACATTGACGGCCGGCAAAGAAACGGTCTCCGAGCGCTTTGCCGAGGCGCGTCAGGAAATGCTGGAATCACGTCACTTTGCCCAGGCACGTCCGAAATTCGTCAAACTCGCCGAGTCGAAAGAAGTGCCGGCCTCCACCGCCAACTGGGCGCGCTTCAACGCGGCGCTGTGCGACATCATTCTGGGCCGCAAGGCCGATGCCGTGGAGCAGTTTCAAAAGCTCTCCACAGACGCCTCTGTCAACGGCCTCGCCCCCTTCTTCTCAAAAATCAAAGAGCGCATGTCTCGCAACCTCGCCCTCGGCGTGCCCTTGTCATCGCTCGGCTACCGCACCGACAACGAGGAAATCCTCGGCTATCTGCTTCATGGCCTCGCCGAGTGGCACCTCGGTGACGCCCTGCTTGGCTCGGAGGAAATGCTTCACTTCGACAAGCATCTCCCGGACACACGCCGCAAGGACACTGAGGCCGAGGCCACCACCTCGCTCGACTGGATCGCGCTCTACGGCAAGCTCACACAGCACTACCAGCCGGACTTTGCCCTCGTCCGCACCGCCTTGCAGCCGCGCAGCTCCGAAAACATCGGCGAGCTCCGCGCCGCGCTCGCCGAGGTGAGACAAACCAAGGGCAAGCTCAAGACCAGCGGCGCCTTCCGCAGCATGATCGAGGAGTGGGAATCCGGCCTCAAGCGCGAGATCGCGCGTATGACCATCGAGGAGCAGCAGTTGCAAAGGGAGGCCGACAAAAAGCGCCGCCAGGCCGACCTTGAGCTGCTCGCTGATGTCACCACGCTCGTTCCCTCTCTCATCCAAGGTTACGACTACTCCCGCGCCATCGATATTCTCGGCAGCACACGTTTGGAGACCGATGATGTGCGCACCGCGCTGGATGGCCGGCTCTACCTCCACACGCTGTCGCGCGACTTCATCCGCCAGGTGATCTCCGATCTCTCCAAGAGCGGCTGGAACGGCACGCTCACACGCCGGGAAGGCGGCCAGATGACCGGGCGCATCACCTGCCCTCCGGACGGCGCCACCGTGAATGTTATCATGGAACGCGGCGCGCTTTCCATCCCCTTCGACAGCCTCACACCGGAATGCCTCGTGGAAATCGCCCAGGCGTTCTCCTCGGAGGTCACGGACTCCACCGACTATTATCGGCGGCAGGAAATCATCGCCTCCTTCGCCCGCCTCAACGGCCTCACCCAGCTCTCCGCCACCATCGCCGCCCAGCTCATGGAGGAAAACCGCTCCTTCCGCACCCGCTGGATGAAAGTGATGGAAGCGGGGATTTGAGAATGGAGCGTGTTGGCGGAGCGGAGAAAGTGCTCAGTGCCCAGTCGTTAGGATCAAACTGAGCACTCCGCCGCAGGCGACTGAGCACTAAAAAACCCCGCTCGCCTCACGACGAACGAGGTTTCTCAAAACCATCTTCAACAGACTTATGCCTTGATCTCCTGCGCCCAGAAGATGTGCCAGTCGTCCAGGTTGTTGAGGTCCACCGCGCCGGGGTTCACGCTGCCATCGTCAGCGATGCCGTCCGCGTCCAGGATGGTCTTGCGGGTGGCGTCATCATGGATGTAGCCACGAATCGAGGCGTTGTGCTTGTAGATGTTGCCCTTGGTCAGGTTCACACCCGGCTGGGCTTTGATCCAGGACTCAAGCTGCGGGTAGCTCGGCTTCGTGGCGATGAAGGCTTTGAAGCTGTCGATGTTGATGCCCAGTGCGTCGAGGGTCATCTGGTCATAGCCGCAGCCGATGCCGGGATAGTCCGCGTGGAGTTTGCCTGCGGCGGCCAGCGAGGCCTTCTGCCAGAGGCGGGGAAGATGAAGAACACCGAGGGGACCGGCGATGCCGGAACTGATGAGAGGAACGATCTGGCTCATGATGATTGTGGGTTGGAATTTCGTGAATGACATTCGCATTGGCGAACGCACACTCGACTTTGACGGGTCCGCTTTGCAGCGGCAAGAAGAAACGCTCCGCCGCCCTGTTCCTCGCCCCCTTTCTCATGAAAAAACTCATTCGCCTCGCCCTCATCGCGCTGCTGGCCCTGCCATGCGCCGCCGCTGAGAAAAAAGCCGCTCCGAAGGCCGTGCTCGAACTCCACAAGTGGTCCGGCAAACTCAACGTGCCCGATCCCGTCGCCGTCACCACTGACCCGCAGGGCCGCGTCTATGTCTCCGCCACCACGCGGCGCAAAGTGGCCGATCTCGACATCCGCGAGCACACAATGTGGATTCCCGACGATGTCTCGCTCACCAGTGTCGCTGAAAAAGAAGCCTTCCTGAAGCGCGAACTTGCTCCCGGCAAGCTGCGCCTGCCACGCGGCGGCCTCAAAGATCACAACAAGGACGGCTCCATCGACTGGAAAGACCTCACCGTTCACAGCGAGCGCATCTACCAGCTCCGCGACACGGACAACGACGGCACAGCCGACCAAATGACCGTCTTCGCCGAAGGCTTCAACAGCGTCGTCACCGGCATCGCCGCGGGCATCTTGTATCACGACGGCTGGGTCTATGTCACCGTCGCGCCTGATTTCGTGCGCCTGCGCGACACGAATGACGACGGCGTCGCCGACGAGCGCGAGATCGTCGCGCACGGCTTCGGCATGCACATCGCTTATGCCGGGCACGACATGCACGGCCCGCGCATCGGACCCGATGGCCGCATTTACTGGAGCATCGGCGACAAAGGCGTGAACGTGACGAGCAAGGAAGGCGTGAAGTGGTTCTACCCGCACGAAGGCTGCGTCCTGCGCTGCGAACCGGATGGCACCGGCTTCGAGGTCTTCGCCCACGGTCTGCGCAACGTGCAGGAGATCGCCTTCGACGACTTCGGCAACATGTTCGGCGTGGACAACGACGCCGACCTCCCCGGCGAAAAAGAACGCTTCGTTTACATCACCGAGCGCAGCGATTCCGGCTGGCGCTGCGGCCACCAGTATCAAAAANNCTCGCGAAGGTTTGTGGAAGCCCGCGCATGCCACACAGCCCAAGTTCATCACGCCACCGCTGCAAAACTACTCGAACGGCCCCGCCGGCTTCATCCACGAGCCCGGCACCGCGCTCGGAGCCTCGCTGCGCGGCCATTTCATCCTCAACCAGTTCCCTTCCGGTGAGATGACGGCATTTCAGATCGTGCCGAGCGGAGCCAGCTTCGTCATGAAAAACGAACGCGTCATCAACCGTGGCATCATGGGCATCGGCATGGCATTCACGCCGCAAGGATCGCTCATCATGGCCGACTGGAGCGGCGGTTATCCGCTGGATGAAATCGGCCACATCTGGACCGCCGACGATCCCACCGGCCAAGACAGCCCCTCACGCCTCGACACCGCGAAACTCCTCGCCTCCCCTTCTTCCCATCCCTCGCATCTCTCCCACCCCGACCAGCGCATCCGCCTCCAAACCCAGTTCGCCTTGGTGAAAAGCGGTGACTTCACCACCCTCGCAGCCATCGCCGCTGACAAGAAGGCAAAACAGCTCGCCCGCATCCACGCCATCTGGGGCCTTGGCCAAGGTCTGCGTGCCAAAAAAACCGAGGCCAGCACACTCACCACACTCCTCACCGACTCCGATCCCGAAATCCTCACCCAAGCCGCCAAAATGCTCGGCGACGCGCCCACAGACGGCAAACCACTCCTCCCATTGCTCACCTCCAACGTCTCACGAGTCCGCTTCCACGCCGCCATCGCCCTCGGCAAACTCAAAGAACCTTCCGCAACGCCCAAACTGCTCCAACTCGCCGCCAAAGAGCAAAACGATCCCTTCATGCGCCACGCCATCGTCACCGGCCTCGCAGGTTGCGCGGATGAAGCCGCGCTCGTGAAGGACAAAGGCCTTTGCAGCCTCCTCGCCCTCGCGCAGCAGCGTTCGCCGCGTGTCGCCGACTTCCTCGGCAAATTCCCCGATGAAGCCGAACGCGCCATTCACGATGACGCGGGCATCCCCGCGGCACTTCCCGCGCTCATCCAGCGCCACTCGCGTCGTGGCTTGAACGCCTGCCTCCGCCTCGGCACCGCCGAAGCCGCGCAACACGTCATCCAAACCGCCCTCAAGCCCTCCGAGCTGCAATCCGAGGCGCTCGATGTGCTGCTCGTCTGGAATTCACCGCCGCGTCTCGACCGCATCGACGGCCACGCTCACACCAACGCCGCGCGCGATCCCAAAACACTCGTGAGCGTCGTGCAGCCGCACCTCGATGCCTTGATGGCCCTGCAGGACGGCGAATTGAAGGCCAAGGCCGTCGAACTGCTCATGCAGCTCCAGCTTCGCGTCGAGCCCGAGCTGCTGCTGCAAATCATCGCCGATGAAAGCGCCCGCGCTCCATTGCGGGCCGAAGCGCTGAAGCTCATGGCCGCGCAACATGCCGCCGCGCTCGAATTCTCCACTGCTCTCGATCTCGCCTCCGCCAAAGCATCACCGCCGGAACTGCGTCGCGAAGGTTTGAAGCAGGTTTTCGCCCACCAGCCCGCCAGCGCCATCACCGAGGCCGCCAACGTGCTCAAAGAGGGCGACACCGTCACCAAACAACTCGCCTTCGGCCTCCTCGCCACCGCCGCGAATGCCAAGGCCGACGAAGTCCTCGCCATCTGGCTCGACAAGCTCGCGCAGAACCAAGTTCCCGCCGCCATCCAGCTCGATCTCATCGAAGCCGCCGCCACACGCGATGCTTTGAAGCCCAAGCTCGACGCCTACACGCAAACGCACACCACCCACGACGAACTCCTCGAAGGCGGCGATGTCACCACCGGTCGCGACATCGTTACCAATCACCTCGGCGCCAACTGCATCGCCTGTCACACCATCGAGGCCAAGGAAGGCAGCCAGGTCGGCCCCAATTTGAAAATCATCGGCAGTCAGAAGGACCGGAAATACCTCCTCGAATCCTTGCTCAATCCCATCGCCCAAGTCGCCCCCGGCTACGGCATGGTCGCCCTCACGCTCAAGGACGGCAAAGCCATCTCTGCTGTGCTCGACAAGGAAGACGCGAAGCAAATCCAGCTCCGTCTTCCCGATGGCAAAACGCAAACCATTCCCCGCGATCAAATCGCCACCATCACTCCCCCCATCAGCGTCATGCCCCCCATGCTGGGCATCCTCACCAAACCGCAGATTCGCGACGTCGTGGCCTACCTCGCCAGTTTGAAGTCGAAGACTATCAAGAAGAAGTGACTGCGCTCACCGATGATCCCGAAGGGATCAAAGAAGGCAGCCGGGGGCAAGTTCGCGCAGTGAACGCCGCCCCAGGTCCACACGCACAACGCCTCCTGCTCAAAGTCGCATCCCAGCGGGGATGCAAGCAGCGCTCATCGTCTCCTCGCTCCCTTCTCACATGCCTCCGGCATGCATGAATGAGCAGCAGGCATTTTGTTATTGCTCAAATGTGACCGGGCATGGCAGCATCATGGAATGATGAAACACCTCAACACGATTCTTGTCCTCACGTTGATTGCATGCAGTTCACTGATTCACGGCCAGACGGCGGCAAAGCCGGGTGACTGGTCGATTCAAGTTTATCGCTATCCTGCGACGGAGTTGATCGGTGGCTTTGTCTCCAGCGAGCATGGGCAGCTCACCCCGCCGTCGTTGCCTGACTCCAGCGCCAAGGAGGAAGACATCCTCTCCTTCATGAAGCGTTCGCACTTTGTGATGAATGAGCATTTGAAAGCTGCGGGCATCACTCTGCCACCAGGATCACTCGCGGTGTTTGATCCAAAAAACAAAACCCTCGCGCTGCGCAGCACACGTCTGGCACACGAGCGCATGACCGCCCTCGCAGCGCAGGCGGAGCGCAGCATGCCGCGCCATGTGAACCTCGGCGTGCAGATCATTGAAGCAGACACCCTGGCCGTCCGTGAAGCGGTCAAACAAATCACCACCAAGACCGATCATGCTGCCGCGTGGACGATGCTTGATGCAATGGTCACGCAGGGAAAAGCCGTTTATGTCGGCAGCCTGCGTCTGGAAACCAAGAGCGGAATTCGTGCCACGGTGCATCGCGGTGAAGGCCGGCTATACATCTCCGAAGTCGATGTGGACGAAGAGAAACGCTCCAACACGGCGATGGAAGAACGCCGTGCAGGAACCATCCTGGAACTGGAACCCGTCATCGGTGCCGATGGCGAAACCTTGGAGCTGACCGTGTCTCTGGAGCATCATCATGGCCCGCCTCTGGAGCATTGGGACAAGATCAACGCCGCCGGTGAGCGCCTGGTGGAAACACCCGGCATCGACTTCCATCTCGCTCATGTGACGACTGGCATCACGATGCTCAGCGGCATGACCAAGCTCCTCGGCATCTGGAAGCCCGAGGGCAATAAGGAACCGGAACGTGCGAACCATCTGCAGGCGGCATTCCTCAAAGCTCACATCGTCACGTTGCTGCCTGCACTGGATGCGCGGGTGGAACAGTTGCTCAAACAGCATGGTGAGAAAGTCGAGATAACTCCCGCCGCCCCGCCGCCGGAGCCGCCGGGTGCCACGAAAGGCATCATCACACGCAGCTTTCACATCACTGAAGACTTGCTGACAATGGGCGGTTCAGCGCCAGCATCTGCTGCCGATCCCTTTGCCGCTGGCGGTGCCGCTCCGGCCGCACCGATGGCGAATGAATCGCGCCTGACAATACGCATCACGGCGCTGGAGATTTTGAAATCAAAGGGCATTCCTTTCCCTGAAGGCTCCTCCGCCAATTACACGCCCAGCACAGGCGAGCTGCTGGTGCGCAACACGGAGGAAAACATGAAGCTGGTGGAGGCATTCATCGCCTCCATCAAACAGTATGCCCCGCGCAATATCATAATGACACTTCACGTCATTGAGGCGGACGCCGCCGCCATCCGCCAGTTGGAGCAAAGCACCGCTGCCACCACGGACCACACAGCAGCATGGCGTGCCATTGAGCAGGATGCCGCGCAAAACAAAATCAAAATCCTGCGTTCGGCTCTGCTCGAAATGAAATCAGGCATGCGCAGCGCATTCATCACCGGCCGTGAGTTTGCCCATGTCATCGAAACCGGCACCTCAGAAAACAGGTCCAGCAACACTGCCTCGACCAACGGCAGCGACAAGGATGCCAAGACCACCAACGTCACCAACATCCATGTTTCGAGTGGCGGGAATGCTCAATTTTCATCAGCAGCGGAGATGCGCCTGGTCGGCCTTCGCTTTGAGATTGAGCCGACCGTTGGTTATGATGCATCCAGTGTTGAGCTGAACTACAGCATCGAATACGACTATGCCGAACCCGGAGTCGTGGAGACCGCCCCGCAGCCGGATGCGAAGACGGTTCGCCCGCTGAACCGCAATCTACAGTTTCATCAGGCCAAGCTGACCACGGGCACGACCATGGCCGATGGCACCAGCCGCCTGCTCGGCATCTGGAAACCCGAAGGCACCGCCGAACTCGACAAGGCGGATGTCCTGCAAGCTGCGTTCCTGAGCCTGGATGTCGTGCCAGTGGAGCGTGTGAAGAAACCCTAACCTCACATCGCCCCCGGTGGCGCTTCCTGCTCCGGCACGGTGATCGTCACCGTTGGCATTGTGCCGGTGCCTTTGCCCAAACGTCCGCTGTAGAGGTCTATCGTGCGTTTGGCGATGATGTCGATCACCGCCGGTTGCAGAGTGCGGGCGGCGACGTTGGAGACGGCCATGCTGGCCCACATGATGGGGGATTTGAAGCGCAGCACCTGCCAGTAGGGCAGCAGGCGTTTGTACCACTTGTTCGCGGTCTGCATCCGCTCGTGCGTGGCGATCTTGTGCGTCATCTCCCAGGTCTTGATGGCCGTGCTGGCGCTGACATCGACAAGGCGGCCGATGGAGCGCGTTTGCAGAAAGTCCGCCACATCCATCGCCGCGAGATGCACGGCGCGTGAGAACTGGCTGAGGCCCGGCGCGAGCAGCGCCTCCTGCTTGCCAGGATGGTAGATTTCCGCGATCTCGCGCACGAGCTTCGGCACCTCGTCCACCAGCGGCGGCAGCCACTCGGGATTGAGGTTTTTTTGCCAGCGCAGGCGGTTTTTACAGTTCTCCACCGCCTTGTGCGCCAGCTCATCGGCCACACCGCAGTTAGGAAACACATAACTGGACACCGCATGGCGCGCGGCGCGCAGATCAGCGGCAAAACGCAGCGCCTTCCACAGCACAAGCGTCGCCGCGCCGACGAGGACACCGGCGAGGAAGACCATGATGTGGCTCCAGGGCATGCCTGCACGGGAGAGCACTGCGCGGAGGGTGTCAAGATGCCGAAAGTGTCGGGAGAGGCGGCTTGCAGCGCGGGAATGACACGCCATAGATGCGTTCCTAACCATGTCCTCCATTTTCGAACTCTTCTCCCTCCAAGGCAAAACCGCTGTCGTCATCGGCGG
>DNXB01000052.1 GCA_003506995.1 Verrucomicrobiales bacterium | reverse complement strand
GGCCTGTTTTTGACCACCGGGCAGCATCCGCTGACGGCCATCCGCAGCATCCGCACCGAACTGTCCCGTTGGAAAGAAGAACGCGAGGCACAGCGGCTGATCGAGGAAAAACTCGCCGAGGAGGCCGCCAACACGATCCCCGGCACGCTGACACCGGTTCCCACGGAGCTCCGCCGCAAGAAAAAGGGCGGCGAACTGCGTGGCGACACCCCCGTGGCCACCACCATGGAGCTGCCGCTCAAGTTTGACCCGCCCGCGCCGAAGATCATCGACTCTTCGATTCCCCGCTCGCACGAAGACAACGCGGACAAGCCGAAGCTGGCCGAAGTGTGGGAGAAAAAGCGCGCCCAGAAGATGGAGCAGGCCCCTCACGGCTCGCTGGGCAATCTCACAGTGCGCTTCAAGGACTACAAACTGCCGCCGATGGATCTCCTCCAATGGCCGGAGAACAGCCACCATGCTCCGACCGACAAAGGCGAGCTGCTCGGCATTCAGGCCACGATTGTCAAAGCGCTCGCCAGCTTCGGTATCAGCGTGGAGCCGGGGGACATCACCCGTGGCCCGGCCATCACCCGCTACGAGGTGCGCCCCGTCGATGGCCTGCGCGTGAGCCGTATCGCAAGTCTCGACGCCGACCTGGCCCGTGCCACGCGTGCCGAGCGCATCAACATTCTCGCCCCGATTCCTGGCAAAGACACCGTCGGCATCGAACTCGCAAACAAAGAGAAGATCATCGTCCCGCTGCGCGAGCTGCTGGAGGACGACATCTTCGTCAACGGCAAGTCCAAGCTGCCCGTCGCTCTTGGCAAGGACGTGTACGGCAAGACGATCATCGGCGATCTCGCGGCGATGCCGCATCTGCTCGTCGCCGGTGCCACGGGTTCCGGTAAATCGGTCTGCATCAACGCCATCATCACCAGTCTGCTGTGCCGTTTCGCGCCGGATGAGCTGCGCTTCATCATGATCGACCCGAAGGTCGTGGAAATGCAGAACTACGAGGAACTGCCGCACCTCGCGCTGCCCGTCGTCACCGATCCGAAGAAGGCGCTGCTCGCGCTGCGCTGGGTGGTGAAGGAGATGGAAAACCGCTACCAAATCTTCGCCCAGGAAGGCTGCCGCAACTTTGAAGCCTTCAACAACCGTAATCGCAAACGCAAGGCCGAGGCGGACGCCGCCCGTGCCGCCCGCAATGCGGCTGGAGCACCGCCGGTCAAAGCCGGTGTCGATGACGCCCGTGTTTCCGCCGCCTTTGCTGAAGAAGCCGCGGCACCTGACGCCGCTCCTAAAACGGCCCACGTCGGCACCGTGGACGGCGATACTGAAATGCGCGATGCCAGCGGCACCTGGCTCGGCGATTCACAGCCACCCCCACCGCGCAAGCAAGAGGTCGTCATTCCCGACACGATGCCCTACATCGTCCTCATCGTCGATGAGCTGGCCGATTTGATGCAGACCGCGCCTGCGGACATCGAAGTCGCCATCGCCCGCATCACGCAGATGGCGCGCGCGGCAGGCATTCATCTCATCGTCGCCACCCAGACGCCGCGCGCGGACGTCATCACCGGTGTCATCAAGGCGAACATCCCCACGCGCATCGCCTTCCAAGTCTCCTCCGCGCTCGACAGCCGCGTCATTCTCGACCGCAAAGGCGCGGAGAACCTCGTCGGCAAAGGGGATATGCTTTACGTCCCGCCCGGTGGTGCGCAGCCCGTGCGCAGCCAGGGCGCGCTCGTCACCGATGATGAAATCCACGCGCTCGTGAGTCACTGCGTCGCGCAAGGCAAACCGGTCTTCGATGTCAAAGTCGATGAAGAAGGCGGCGCGTTTGGCGATGAGGACGGTGATGAAGATGGCGTCAGCGCCGAAGAGATGGAGTGCCTGGAAAAGTGCCTCGAAGTCGTGCGCCAGGAGAAAAAAGCCAGCACCAGCCTGCTCCAGCGCCGCCTGCGCCTTGGCTACGGCCGCGCCGCCCGCATGATCGACCTCCTCGAAGACCGCGGCATCATCGGTCCCGGCGAAGGTGCCAAGCCGCGCGAGATTCTGGTCCAGATGGATTGAGTCCGGGCGGGGAGCATCCTTAGCGCCACCAAATCCCGCCCGTAAAGCCATGGACGAGCCGTGATTTTTTTCTGGCAAGGTGCTCATCAGAAGATACCCTCCCACCATGATTGCGGATGACATCAATGACCTCTGGGACGCGCGTCCTTTCTGCCCGTTTGAGATCGCCATGGCGAACGGGGAAACCTACACCGTGACCAGCCCGAAATTAATCCTTCTGTCTCCCAGTCGGCTGCATCTGGTGACACCGGGAGACCGGTTGCACATTCTCGCCTTGAACCAGATCAACCGGGTGACGGTCATGGAGGGGGGGCACCCGACCACCAGTGCCGCTGTGGAGCGGCAGTGATCCCGCTTGGCCGCATGATCGACCTCCTCGAAGACCGCGGCATCATCGGCCCCGGTGAAGGTGCCAAGCCGCGCGAGATTCTCGTGCAGATGGATTAACGAGCCTTGCGCAAACGGAGCCGCTGACGAGAATCGCGCCATGCCCGCCTGAAACCGAGGCCGGTCAAACCACAACCAGCCTTGCCATGAAATTGAGCAGCTTACTGTTTGGCGATCTTGCGGACTTGTTTCAGGATGACCGGATCGAAAAAGCTTTGTACAAAGCGGAAAGCGCAGACCATAGCGCCAGATCCACTTCGGTGCGTCATGCCAGAGTGCTCACGGATGCGAACGAGAAAATCATGCGCCTGGAACGTGACAACGCGCTCCTGGGGCTGCTCTTGTTGAGTCTTCTTCGCAAGCTCGGCGAGTCGCGGCCGGCAGATGTCGAATCCATCACCGATGAAATCAGACGTTGCTTGGCCGCCAATGAAAAGACGCCGCCCAATTCGCTGAAATTCCTGCGTGACGCCTTGGGCCTGCCTTCCATGCCCGAGACCAGTCCGGGCATCTTCACCAAACCTGTCGCGGCGACACCGCTGCGGACTCCTGGGCCGATCCAACCACCGCCACCCAGGAAGACACCCAGACCGCCTGCTGCCAAAAAGTGAAACCTGCCTCGGTGTTACAACCACCTTGCGCAAGCAAACCCGCTGGCGAGAATCGCCCCATGCCCGACCACGCCGTTTTCCGCACCCTGTTCACTGACCTCAAGACCGAGATGCAAAAAGCCATCGTCGGCTACGATGAACTCCTCAGCGACGTGCTGGTGGCGATTTTTTCCGGCGGACATGTGCTGCTCGAAGGCGTCCCAGGTCTCGGCAAAACCTATCTAGTGCGCACGCTGTCACAGGTCGTGGGTCTGGAGCCGGGCCGGGTGCAATGCACGCCCGATTTGATGCCGGCGGATATCCTGGGCACGCACATCGTCGGAGAGGACGAAAAAGGTCACCGCACGCTGCGCTATGAAAAGGGCCCCGTGTTCAAGAACCTGCTGCTGGTCGATGAAATCAACCGCGCCACGCCCAAAACGCAGGCCGCGCTGCTCGAAGTGATGCAGGAGCGCTGCGTGACGACCGGTGGCGAGCGTCACCTCGTGCCCGAGCCTTTTTTAGTGCTCGCCACACAGAACCCGATGGAAATGGAGGGCACTTATCCGCTGCCGGAAGCGCAGCTCGACCGTTTCATGTTCAAGATCAAGGTGCCGTTCCCCGATCTCGATTCGCTCGTCGAAATCTCCCGGCGCACCACCGGCTTCACCGAACCGAAACTGGCAAACATGACCAACGGTCCGCAGCTGATGGAGTTGCAGAAGAAGCTCTCACAAATGCCCGTGGCTGATCCTGTGGCGCATTACGCCTCCCGCCTCGTGCTCAGCAGTCATCCTGAACAACCCGACGCGATCCCCGAGGTAAAGCGCTACGTCAGTTACGGTGCCAGTCCGCGTGGTTTGCAGGCGCTGATTCGAGGCGCTCGTGTCTGGGCGGCGATCCAAGGTGCCACCGCTGTCTCCACCGATGATATTCGCGCCATCGCCCACGTCTCCCTGCGGCACCGCATCATCCTCAACTTCGAAGGAGAAGCCGGGCAGATCAAAGTGGACGACATCATCACCAAGCTGCTCGACCAGGTGAAAACTCCGGCGCAACAGGCTGCGTAATGAAATGACGAATGACGAATGACGAATGTCGAATGCAGAATGACGAATGGAAGCCCAAACACCAGCCTCTCGCTCATTCGGACTTCAATCGTCATTCGTCATTCTGGTTTCGTCATTTTGAATTGATCGCACTTGCCCGCCTAAAGTTTTCTCAAGATGCCCGAAACCCTCGAACGCGAAGACCTTTTCGACGCCTCCTTTCTGGACCGGCTGCGCGTTTTGGCGCTGCGTTTGAGAAAACGGCGGCAGTTGATGCGACGTGGGGCACAATCTTCCCCTGCGACAGGTTTCACGCGCGAGTTCAAGGACTACCGCCACTACACGCCGCGCGAGGACTACCGCGCGATCGACTGGCGCCTTTATGCCCGCCTCGACAAGCTGTTCGTGTGTCTTTACGAGGAG
>DNXB01000540.1 GCA_003506995.1 Verrucomicrobiales bacterium | reverse complement strand
TGGACAGCCTGACCGCCGCGAACAATAAGTTCGCAGTCAACCTCCTCATCGAACTCATGGATGAGTCCAACTTGGAGGTGCCGCCCGGTGACTTTGCCGTTGCCATAGCAAAGATGGGAACCCCCTCTGCTCCCTTTGCGAAGACGGAACTGAGATCAGCCGCCACGCCAGAGGGCATCGCCACATGGAAATCATGGTGGAAAGAGAACAAAGACGGCTTCCCCGACAAGTGACGGGCAGCCGTCACCAGTTGCGGCAAGCCCTTCTACGGTTCAGATGCTAAAAGCCTTCAGCTTCTCGACCAGGATCGCGCGGCGCTTCTCAATGAACTCCAGAAAGCTGCTGAAATCATACGACGCAAGCGTCGGGATCGCGTGACGGTCTTTGAAATTCGCATCGCGGCTGGCAAACCAGTCGCCAAAATCTTCCGCGCTCTTCTCAAGATTCTCCCTGTCCGTCAGAAGCTCAAGGTTGAGGATGCAGTTGAACCATTTCTGATACTCCGCGATCTTTGCTTCGTCATATCCACGCGCCTTCAGCTTGGCGTTCGTGAACTCTGATTTCGGGAACACATGGTCCTCGTGATAGTTCTTGTCCTTCCAGTCGCGCTCGGGATACAGAAGAGCCAGGATCAGATAGCTGTATTTCGTGCTGTAGTTCGTCGCCAGCAGGTTCTCGATCTCGCTGTCGGTGAAAGATGCCTCGATGTTCAGCCGCTTGTTCATCGCTTCATAAGGGAAGCTCCTGAAGTCAGGCTGCTCATTGATGACCTGCTGAAGATTGGTCAGCGTGGTGTCGGACGATCCGCCGAACGCATTCTTGAGCAGCACCAGTGCGAGCCATTTCTGCATGAAGAGCTGGTTTCTCACATCCTCCTTGTTGGAGGACGTGACGAAGTGCTTCACCCCCAGCTTGCCGAGGTGGTAGGCAATAGGAAGCAGCGCGATCTTCGACACGATGTTCTTGTCACTGAAGCCAAACCGGCTCGCAAGCTGTATGGCCGTTTCAAGGTTGAACTTGATGTTCGGCCAGGCGTTTTCGATCTTCTCAAGATTGGTCCGGTTGAAGTTCTTGACCTTGTATTGAATGGGCAGGCCGTCGGTGAGATACAGGCAGCCCTTGAGAACAAAGTCTTTGCCGAAGGAATATCCGCTGCCGATGGCGTTGAGGTCGTCCGTGAATGAATGGATCTCCTCACGCGCATTGAGGTTCGCCCACTTGGCTGTGGCCGTGGACAGCAGGATGTCGCTATACTCCAGTTTTACCCCGCCTGTGTTCGCCCGGATGAACGCTTCCACGACCTTGTCGTAGTCCTGCGATTTTTCTTCGTAGTAGTTCAGCAGCCGCGCAGTGCTGATGCGGGAGTGAAGGCGTCCAATGTGAGAATTGGCGATGTCGCGTTCATGTTCCGTGAACCCGGCCAACTGCTGCTTGATGCTCCGCTTGGCATCTTCCGCATCATCGAAGTTCAGGATGTCGCCCACCAAATACCAGTATTGTGGACTGGGGTCTCTCGGGTCCGGCTGGGCGTCCGCCCGGAACTTGAACTGGTAGGTGAGTTCTTCGGGGTTGTCGTCCTTGATGGGTTCCTTCAGCAGGTTCAGGTAAAGCCTCGCCTTGTGCCAGCGGTAGTAGAAATATCGGTATGAGCCTTTCAGTCCGATGAATAGCGAGGTCAGCCGTTGCTGTCCGTCGAGCACGAAATAGATGTCCTGGTTGATGCCCTTGACGCTGGCTTCCTTGTTGTGCGGAGTTTCGGCGTCGTAATCCCTGATGAATTCATAGGCAACCCATTCGCTTTTGTTCTCTTCCTTGATCTTCCAGAACAGGAAGGTGCTGATCGGGAAGTCGCCCATGATCGAGTCGAAGAGCTTTTCGATGGCATAGGTGCCCCAAACATATTCTCGCTGGATGGCTGGCAGGAACGTGGTCCTGTTCAAAAACTCCGACACGACTTCGCTAATGGTTTTGGGAATGTAGCTCATTCTGCTTTCTCCTGATTTCTGATGCCGCCATTTTCCGTGAGGCTGCTTTTTCCTCCATGGTTGTAAACGTGTTTCTGTTTTTGAACAAGGGCTTCTGTCGGGAAAAGTCTTTCCCCACGCCTGCAACTGTGCGGCACTACCAACTCTAACGGGAAGTGTCCAGCAACGCCCTCGCCTGCCACAAGGCGCAGTCAATCGCCTCGCATCGTTAGGACGCATCGTCCTGCGCCCACCTCTGATAAGAAGGACTAAATTCAAGAAACTCCGGGCGGGCCACAATGCTCGCCCGCATCGCTATTTTTGCCGGCGTCACATTTGTTTAACATTCGGGCGCTAGAATGGCGTCTGCTATGGGAGATAAAGACGGCGAAGGCGGCGGAGCAAATGCTTCAACATGGTCAGCAATAATTGCAGCCAGGCGCAGCCATGGTTCCCAAATGCGGGAGGAAATTCAGGCTCGCAGAAATGGCAAAAGTTCTGGCAGTTTGCCTCTCCAAGATGTCTTGGAGGAAGCCCTCCAAGCACGACATGATCGTGCGAAGAGAATGTCGCAGAACGAACGGACCCACAGTGTTGCCCGAAGGCACACGGAAGAAATTGATCGACATCAAAGAGGCCCTGTGCGCTAAATCCAACAAGACACATCGACACTCAGACCACCCGCCATGCGATCTATATATATCCCTCGCTACTACAACGACAAGGAAAGCATCATTTCTGGTTGCCCTAAATGCAGGCAATGAACTGCTTTGCTGCTTGAATGCGTTCCGGCCAGGATAACCGCACGATGATCCCGGCCCATTCCCTCCAGCAATACCAGCTACCTGAACAATTTCATGTTCTTTTCGCTTTCAAAATAGAACACCGTCCCGTCGGCCTTCGCCCCGATCACGGCTGTGGCTTTATCGACCGTCTTTTTGCTTACAGGATCGGTTGCGGTGCGTGCCTGAACACTTTTTTCCAGCTTGGCCTTACACATCGCGCAACAGCCGTAATATGTCTTTCCTGCGACCTTCACCGGGATCTGAGCCTTATCGAAAAGCTTGTTGTTGATCATGCAAACATACTGCGCTTCAACTTTCTTGAGTTGGCCGCCAGCCTCCGCGTGCGCCACACCAAGCGACAGAGCTAGTGTGACAATTACCGCGAATAGTTTAGACATTTGTTTCATGGGATCTCCTTTTTTGATTTGAGCCCACGCCGGGTTCCAGCCCGGCGCAGGACGGATTGGTTATTTGCCTTTCTTCAGAGCAATGATGGCATAGTCATCCCCGCCCACAGGCTTCAAGGTGAACGAGACGAAGTCGCCTTGCTTATAGCCGGAAAGGTCAACGCTTTTGTCCGCAGTGAACAGCATCCTCATTTTCGGCCAGCCCAGCGATTTGATCGGATCGTGCTCCAGTTTGATAGTGCCGTCCGCAGCGTCCACGCTCACCACTTTACCAGTGCCTTGCGCGTTCGCGGCTGTAGGAACTGCTTTGCTGTCATGGTCGGGAGCTTCTGTGCCATCGTGGCCGTGGCTCGCTTCGGTCTTCTCACCCTTCTCATGGTGGCCCATCTCCTTCGTTTCTCCTGGTTTTGATGCCTTACCGACGATGATGGTCCCTTTCATACCCATCTCCTCATGAGGATGACAATGGAACTGGTATGTGCCTGGGACGGTGAACTTGTAAGAGAACTTTTCCCCCTTCTTCTCCATCATTGGCGACATGATCATTTCATCCACCGCTTTCGGGACATTCACGAACATCACATTGTGCATGTCTTCCTGTGCATTCTCAAATGTCACCGTGTCACCGGGCTTGATGACGAGTTTGTCAGGCGTAAAATAGTACGGCTTTGCGCCGCCGTCCTCGTTGGTCACTTCCTTGATAGTATATTCTTTGGCAAATGCGGGCGTTGCCGCCAGCATTAGCGCGGTCGTCAGTATAAGCTTTCTCATGGTCCATTCCTTTGGTTGTTAAAACATTAGGCGTAGTCCGACCGAGCCAACTAGCTCGTCGTCTTCCTCGCCATTGCTCTTCGCAATGGCGGAGGTTTCACCGAATTTCCGGCCATAGTGAACATCCACATAAGGCGCGAATTTTCTCGTGATCTCGTAGCGCGTCTGCAAGCCTATCTTCGCATCGGCGAGGCCCGCACCAATTTCACGTTCGGGAACTTCCTGTGCTGATAAATTGGCTTCAGCATAGGGCTGCAAGACCAGGTTTTGAGTCAGCAGGAAGTCATTCTCCTGGCGTAAACGGCCAGTGAGGTCGCCGTTCTCGCTGATGAACAGATGCGCTTCCGTTTCAAAAAAATACGGGGCGAGGCCAGTAAATCCCAACGTCAAATATGCCAGAGGATCAGGCTTCACATCATATCGAAGCCCGACCTGCGCATCCCAGAATGTGGCAACATTGCGGCTGTAAAGCCCCCATATCTCTGCCTCTTCAAGTTTGCCGTCACTCATTTCGCCTTCGCTCTTTAGCCAGAGCTTGTCCTCATCCGTGCCGACCCAGCCTTCCCAGTCCCAGCTTGCAACCGAGCCGTCATCGCCGCGACCATAGTCCGTTTCCAGCAGAAACATGTGGAAGATGCCGCCGCCATGCTCCTGCCGCAGTTCCTCCGCTTTATCCTTACTGTTATCGGCAGCCGGCGCTGCGGTCTGAGCCATGGAAAGAATAAAGCAAGAAGCTATCATCACTGTCCTAATGCGCATCGTGGCCTCCTTGAGCTGAGCCAGCCCCAGTTGTGTCTTTGGTTGCGGGAACATCTTCCGCGTCAAGCTTGGCAACCACCACCTTGGTCATCATGCCTGACATCATGTGAAACAGAAGATGGCAGTGCATCGCCCATTCGCCTGCTTCATCGGCGGTGAGCAGCACTGAGTATGACCTTCCGGGCGGCACAACAACAACATGCTTATTGGGCAATTTTCCCGCAGGCTGGCCGTTCTCTAGCTGCACGAACATCCCATGCAGGTGCATCGGATGCGCCATCATGGTGTCGTTCGTGAAGTTGAGCCTTACTCGTTCGCCGTACTTCAGACGGATGGGTTCGGCCTCGGAGAATTTTTTGTCATTTATCGTCCAGATATACCGCTCCATATTGCCGCCAAGATGCACTTCAATCGTCCTTCCAGGTTCGCGTGTATCCTTCTGAATACCTGCATAGCGAAGATCGGAATATGACAGTGCTTTGTCACCGGCAGGCGTGCCGGCTTCGATCCAGCCGCTCTTCATGTCGGCAGGGGTCATTTCCATATCGCTCATGTCCATGCCGCCCATATCGCCCATCCTGAGCAATGCCCTTGGCCGGGCTTCCGGGATCTCACCCTTCATGCCTGCGCTCGTTGCCAGCGTGCCGATGGCAAAACCAGTGCGGTCGATTGGTTCTGCGGCGATCGAGTAAGCTTTATCTTCCGCTGGAATGACCACCACATCATAGGTCTCAGCGGGGGCGATGCGAAACTCGTCCACCTTCACAGGTTCGACATTTTGCCCGTCAGACTGCACGACTGACATTTTGAGGCCAGGTATCCGCACATCAAAAAATGACATGGCCGAAGCATTGATGAAGCGCAGCCTGACCCTCTCACCCGGCTTGAATATCCCGGTCCAATTCTGCGCCGGTGATTTGCCGTTCACCAGGAACGTATATCCCGTAACGTCGGCAAGATCGGTTTGCGACATCCGCATATCGCCCCATTCCTTCGCCGTTTTCCAGGCTTTTGCGAACCCCTGCTCTTCTACATCGCGAAAGAAATCACCCAATGTGCGCCGTGCCGTGCTGTAGTAGTCCGAAGACATTTTGAGATTCATCATGACGTCATCCGATTTCTCTTCGGTGAAATCTGACAGCACCACTACATAGTCACGCTCTGCTTTTATTGGGTCTTTGCCAGAAGGGGCAGCGATGATCGATCCGTAAAGCCCGTCCTGCTCTTGGCCCATTGAATGCGCGTGATACCAGTAGGTTCCGGTCTGCTTGATCTTGAAACGATAGGTGAACGTCTCTCCAGGTGGGATGCCGAGAAAATCATTGAAGCCCGGAACTCCGTCCATTCCACCGGGCAGTATCAAACCATGCCAGTGGATCGAGGTGTCCACGTCCATTTTGTTGGTGACGTGGATGACGGCATCGTCACCTTCAGTAAAGCGCAAGGTCGGGGCTGGAATACCACCATTGGCAGTGACCTTTTCGAGCGGTTTCCCGGTGATGTTCACCAGCGTTCGGTCGATAGTCAGGTTGTATTCAGTTGTCTTGGCATGTGCCGGGCTTGATATTGTGATTGTCCCTAACAGCGCCATCACCACAAGATGATGTCTTCGCATGATAAATTCCTTTTGTATTGATTAGAAGCACCCAGCGTTCCCATAACAGGAGCGCTTGGCGGTAACTTTTCTTCAAAGGATCATGCGTTCGGAGGCCGGATTATGCACTGATGCATTCCTGCTGGCGCAGTCTGGCGGGAAACACGAGAATGGTTCTCTTCTGATTTAAGGAAGTGGAATGTAACAAGGTTGGCAGCGAATATCTTGGCCGAGCTGTGGCAGGAACCACTCGCACATTTACAAACACCTTTGTCACAGCATGGTTTTTCTCCCGTGCTTTGCTTTTCTTGATGACCGCTCCCGTCTGATGCCGTTTCTTGTTTTTCGTCGTGGTGACAATCGCCATGCATCACGATCTTATCTTCGTGGTCGTTTCCATGATTTATGGCAGCGTGAGAGATAGCAGGGAACGCCGTTGCTATGAAGGCAAGTATCGTAAATGCACCTATCAATCCTCTCATCAGACTGATTATATAGATTTAGATTTTATAAATCAAGTCATTCAAGGAAGCTTCCACTGGAACCTTTTTGTTATCTGTTTGTGTGTGTCTTTGCCGGTATTAACAAAGCATAATTATTCAGCGGTTTGGGCGCTATAATTAGTTCCCTCGATGATCTGCTGCGGGAAAAGCCTTTCCCTCGCCGCTACTGGCGTGCGCGGCTACCCATTCTAACGGGAGGTGTCCCGTAACGCCCTCACAATTCAAAACTCCGGCCGCGTGACGCCGTCAGTCCCGCCTTTGGCAGCCTTGAAGTATCAAGGCGCGGCGAGCCTGACCACGTCACTGCCTGCCACGATACTGAACACCGAAGGAAGCCGAATTCTTCGCTACCGCCTGACCGTCCGCTTTCGCTTCCGGCTTCTTCCGTGTGGGATCTTCCCGCCTTGCGGCGGTGAATGTCGCCGACCGCTTGTCCCTCGCTTGTCGGCTCTGATGCCTCCCGGACGTTCGTGCCGTCAAGGGCATCCACCAGTCTCCCCAAATTGTCCTCTCTCGTGCCTCGCTGCGGGACTTTGGGGATGCCCCTCTGGCGGAGCCTCCCTGTGACTGCCGCCCGTCCTACGGCGGTTTGGTCATCATGTTTTGCGCGCGCCCGAGTGCTTTGCGCAAACCCGCAACAGGAGGAAACAACATGAAA